>JBLHOS010000068.1:0-16074 GCA_047623825.1 Paracoccaceae bacterium
TGAATTGTTACGCCAATTTGCCGAACAGCCTCGAAAACTGACTTTACCTGCCTTTAAAAAACTTCAACTTGCCGGAGCTTTAGCACAATATCTTCTGGTTTCTCTCGTTTTCCAGCCATCGTTTAGTGCTCCTAAAACGGGATAATCATATTCCAATTGGCGGACTTCAGTGGGGGCATTCCAGTCTCCGATTGAACATTCAGATTTGCACGAAAAGCTCGGATATGGTCAAGCGGCAGAAGTTTATGCTTCTAACGCATATCGGCGTACCGTGATCCAAGCGATCACTAAAGCCGCGAATGCAATCATCATGCCCATCCCTTCGCGTGCAGTTTCAGTGACCCACCAGACTTCAGTGTGCCAGAACCCCGTTGTTTTGGGGAAATACCAGACGGTTCCGATCGCACCCAGCACCAAAGTGAGGATCAAAAGACGTTGCCCCCCCCCCCCTAACAACGCAGGACGATACGCGGCGAACCCGCACCAAATCGCGGCAACAGCGTAGATGGCGATCCAATGGAACGCGTCAGGATCGTTGAATTGCACAACTGTAAACGCCACCATAACGGTACACATGATACCAGAGAAAATCCGCATTGCCGCACCTTTATCATGCTTGAGATATTTCTTTTCCACATCTAGGCTTCAAAGTGGCACCGCGCAAGCCTGTCGGTTTTTTGCACTTGCACATCAGGGAAGACTGTAATGGATACCAAACACACCCGAAGTGAGCAAGGCAATCAGTCTACCGACATCCTTTGGCAACGCTTTTCAGTTCCGTATCAATATCCTGTAGCCTTTGTGCGTGGGCTTTTCGACCCGCTGAACCGGCTTTTTGCCGACGTTGTGTCCCGCGACGAAACCGCAAAACAGCACCGGTGTTTCTTTATCGTTGATGAAGGCTTGGCCAGCATGGACCTTGAGACGGCAATCACGGCCTATTTCAATGCCTATCCCGGCCAACTGGAACAGGTAGGCTCACCGATGATGGTGCCCGGTGGCGAGACCGTGAAAAATGATCTAGCCCACGTTGAACGGATGCAAAATGCCATTCATACTCACGCGATTGACCGCCATTCCTATGTGATTGCAATTGGCGGAGGTGCTGTGCTGGATGCAGTCGGGCTTGCGGCGGCAACGTCTCACCGTGGCGTTCGCCACATTCGCGTCCCCACAACCGTTCTGTCGCAGAATGACAGCGGTGTGGGTGTCAAGAATGCCGTGAACTTCAAAGGCATCAAGAACTACATCGGCACTTTTGCCCCGCCCTGGGCCGTGCTGAATGATTTCGATTTTCTGACCCACCTGCCCGAACGCGAACGCATTGCAGGGATTTCCGAGGCGGTTAAAGTCGGGCTGATCCGGGACCGCGCGTTCTATCTTTGGCTTGAGGAAAACGTGCAAAGCCTTGTCACCTTCCAGCCTAGTGCAGAAGAACACATGGTCCGCCGATCTGCCGAGTTGCACATGCGCCAGATTGCCCATGGCGGTGATCCGTTTGAGATGGGGTCTGCCAGGCCATTGGATTTCGGCCATTGGTCGGCACATAAACTCGAGGCGTTGACCAACCACCATGTCCGCCACGGTGAGGCCGTGGCCATCGGGATCGCGATTGACGCCCGTTATTCGGTTTTGGCAGGGCTGTTGCCGGAAGGCATGGATGAGCGGATTGTAGTACTGCTTGAAACGCTCGGGCTGCGGATCTGGCATCCCGCACTCGAGAACAAGGATGCAAGTGGTCGCTTGGTGTTGCTGGTTGGACTTGAAGAGTTTCAGGAACATCTTGGGGGTGAGCTGACAATCACCTTGCTTCGTGATCTTGGCGTCGGCGTCGAGGTCAACGAAATGGATGCAGATTTAGTACAGCAATCGCTGGATTGGCTCAAAGCGCGGGCCCGTAACACATGAAGCTGCCCGGTAACCTTGGCCATCTGACCTATTGCCTGAACATCCATGCGACCCAGACTTGGAATGATGTGCAGACTGCGCTGAACGGACCTGTTGCGGCAGTCAAGGCTGCGGTCAGCCCGGATGAACCCTTTGCTGTCGGGCTAAGGTTCTCTGGCGAGGCGCTGGGAGAGATGGCAGACCCCGCCAAGCGCAAGGCTTTGAAGCGCCTGATGGATCAACATGATTTTCACGGGATTACGGTCAACGGATTTCCCTACGGCCAATTCCACGGTACGCGGGTAAAGGAAGAGGTCTATCAACCTGACTGGCGTAGCGAAGAGCGTGTTCTCTACACCAACACATTGGCAGACCTCATGGCCGAGATCGCCCCACCTGGTGAAGTGGTCAGCCTGTCCACAGTGCCTGGAACTATCAAGCCACTAGCAGATGGTGCCATGGAAACGATGGCAGAAAACTACCTGCAAAGCGTCGCGCATCTGGTTAAACTTCAAAGCCGCACTGGCGTTATCGTGGCACTTGCGATTGAGCCTGAGCCTTATTGCATCCTCGAGACCATCGCTGAGGCGGTCGATTTTTTCCGAGACTACCTTTTCAGTGACGCCGCCGCCTCCCGGCTTTCGGCTCTCACCGGACTTTCGAACGCGGCTGCAATGGCCGCCTTACCCCGCCACATCGGGCTATGCTATGATGTCTGTCATGCAGCAGTAGAATACGAAGATGCAGCAGCCAGCATCGCTAGCTTGCGCGCTGCTGGCATTCCGGTTCACAAACTGCAACTGAGCGCAGCCTTGCGTGTACCAGCCATGGGGGCTGAGCAGCGTGCCGCACTGGCCTTCTTCAATGAGCCGACCTACCTGCATCAGGTCATTCGCCGAACCTCTGACGGTTTTAAGTTCCACGTTGATCTGCCCGATGCCTTAGCCTTGGGCGACGCAACGGACGGCGAAGAATGGCGGGTGCATTTCCATGTGCCTGTCTTTATCGACGATCTTGGTGCGTTTTCCTCGACCCGTGATTTCCTTGTCGAAATTTTGGCGTTGCACAAGGCTGACCCGATCTCGCCCCATCTAGAGATTGAAACCTACACATGGGATGTGCTGCCTGCCTCCTTGCGAAGTGCTACGGTCCATCAGAATGTCCAGCGTGAGCTAGAGTGGGTGATGGAGCAACTGCTATGAACCTCCCCACCTTCCTGAAACTCGGCCGCGTTTCAAACCTTCCGACAGTGTGGACAAACGCGTTGGCGGGTGCTGTGCTGGCGGGAAACCCTACGGTCGGGTCCATCCTGATCGTAGGGATTGCACTGACGTTGTTCTACACTGGCGGGATGTGGCTGAACGATGCCTTCGACGCCGAGATTGACGCGAAAGAGCGCAAGAGCCGTCCAATTCCAATGGGCGAAATCGGTATCGGCACGGTATTTGTCGCAGGCTATGCCATGCTGGGCGCTGGCATATTGTTGGCCTTTGCCGTCGGGGTAACGGCGGGGCTGGCGGGCATTGCGCTGGCCATCGCAGTGATTCTTTATGACTGGCTGCACAAGAGCACCGTGCTCAGCCCGTTGATCATGGGGGCCACAAGGTTCTTGAGTTATGTGCTTGCGGCTTTGGCCGTCTCTGAGCTGACCGGATCGGTGATCTGGGGCGGGCTGGGTCTGTTGGCCTACATCATCGGTCTAACATATGCCGCCAAGCAAGAGGCTTACGATAGGCTCGGCCGAGCTTGGCCTCTGGCAGTCTTGGCTATCCCCATTGTCTATGCGTTGGCAAAAGCGGATGGAATTGGGTTGGGACTGTTGATCTGGGTTGGATTGCTTGCGGTCGTTGGGATCGCCTTGCGCTTGCTCTTTCGTCGGAACAAGGGCGATGTGCCTCGCGCTGTTGTGACGATGATTGCGGGGATATCGCTATACGATGCGGTGTTGATTGCAGGTCTTGGGCATAGTGGTCTGGCGCTCATCGCTGTCGCAGGGTTTGCTTTGACCTTGATCTTGCAACGAGTGGTATCAGGTACCTGAACGGGCTTCAGGAAAACACGTGATTCAGCACCAGTGCCTTGAAATCGGTTGCCTCGACCGCGCCTTCGGGCATCAGGTCTGGCTCTGACGAGATCACCAAAGGCCCATAATCCGGATCATCGGTGATGCGGCCATGGGTGCCTTTCACCAGCTGCGTGTCCTTCATGGATATGATGTCCAGCAACTGCCTCTGTCCAAGCTTGCGCTTGGCCAGCTTCCAGCCTGCCGCAAGCTTTGGCGACTTGATGGCAGGATCCATAAACAGTTCCACCGGATCATATCCTGGCTTGCGATGGATATCGACAGTTCGGGCAAAATCAGGGGCCTTGTCGTCATCGAGCCAGTAATAATAGCTGAACCAACGATCAACCTCGCTGACGGCAACCAGCTCGCCCGAGCGGGGGTGATCCAGACCATTGGCCCGCTTGCCTTCCTTGTCCCAAACACTTTCTACACCGTCCAGTGACGCGACCAGCTTGGCGACCTCACCGACACGGGAAGGATCTTTGACATAGATATGCGCAATCTGGTGATCGGCCATAGCAAAAGCGTCGCTGGCACCTGCATCCAAAACCTCGCGGCCAAACTCTTCGGGGCGCACAGCAATCAGCCCGGCCTCCCGCAGGGCGCGGTTGATGTGGACGGCATCGGTTGCCTTAGTAATCCCGTATTCCGACACCACGACGACGCGCTGGCCGGTCTTGTCGGCGTGTTCGATCAGTTCTCCGCACAGATCGTCGATCTCGCGCAGGTCCGCCTGCAAGCGGGGGTGATCCAGATCAGGGCCAAGCCGCTGCAGGTTATAATCCAGATGGGGCAGATAGGTCAGCGTCAATGTGGGTGCGCGCGTTTCCATGATGTGCAATGTGGATTTAGCGATCCAGTCGGACGAAGTGATATCAGCCAGCGGCCCCCAGAACTTGAACAGCGGGAACTGACCCAGTTCTGCGTTAAGCTCGTCATGCAAGGCAGGCGGAAAAGCGTAATGGTCAGGTATCTTGCGCCCGTCTGCGGGGTACATCGGGCGCGGCGTGGCCGACCAATCTGCAGTGGCGTACATATTGTACCACCAGAACATCTTGGCGCAGGTGAAATCGGGGTTACGCAGCTTGCCCGCATCCCAGATCTTTTCGCCGTGGACCAGCTGGTTGGGCTGACGCCACAACAGAACCTCGCTGAGGTCGCGGAAGTACCAGCCATTTGCCACCGCACCATGCCCCGAAGGCAGCAGGCCGGTCACCAAAGTGGACTGCACGGTACAGGTAACAGCAGGCGTTACCGTGTTCAACGGTCGCATCCCGCCACGTGCGGCCAGTTTGGCCAGATGCGGAGTGTGGGTGCCAACCAAATGCGGGGCAAGACCAACAACCAGAATAACAAGAGTTCTTTGCATGCCTGCTCCTTGGGAGTTTAGGGAACTAATTTAAAGACCTTACCGGTCGTCCCGAAGGGGCCCAGCTCATCATTGGTCAGGATATACAATTCGCCCGATGCATCCGCATCAAGGCTGACAATTCGCGTGTCCAACAGCTTTAGCTGATCAAACGACCACAGATCGCCATACCTTTGCGCAGGGGTGGCTACAAACAGCTGGCCTGACGGCGCTTGGAAATCGGCGCTCCAATCCGCAAAGATCAATTTTCCTGCGAGATCGGGGATTGCCGCACCACGATAGAACCGCGCGCCGACCACGGCTGTGCCCACACCGGTTGCGTCAACCTTGGTCGCCGGGTCCATGACTTGCATGTTGGGGTATTCGATCACCGGATCCTGAATGCGGTAACCATTGGGCCCAACGCGGGAGCATTCCAGCGGAGGATCGCGGGGTTTGGTGCGATCCACGCAATGAGTGCCTTCGCGCAGGGGCCACCCAAAGTTTCCAGGTGCGTCGATCAGGTAGATCGATTCCCACAATGTTTCGGCAATTGCGGTGACCAGTATTGCCCCGGTCTGCACATCTACGCCCAGTCGGTAGGGATTGCGAAACCCCCAAGCGTAAATTTCATCACGACCGGGTTTGCCTACGAAAGGATTGGTAGGTGGGATGCTGTATCCGGGAAAGCCCTGATCCACGTCGATCCGCAAAATCGAGCCGAACAGCGAGGTGACGTCCTGTGCCAGGCGGTCCCAATACAACTGATCCTCGGGCACATCGAACGCAGACCAAAGCACCTTTGGTCCTACCCCATGCGCACCGCCGCCGTCGCCCACACCGATGTAAAGATATCCGTCTGGCCCAAAAGCCAGCCCGCCACCGTTGTGTTTGCGGCTGGGCCAGTCCAGCGCGATCAGAACCCTCTCGGAGGCAGGATCAATCGTCTCGGCGCCGGGGACAAGCGTCAGTTCTGAAATCTTGCGGGTGTAGTTCCATCCCGCAGGTGCATCTCTGTGCAGTGGAGCGGAATAACTGACATAAACCCGCCCGTTGCGGGAGAAATCCGGATGCAGGGCAAAGCCAAGAAGCCCGCGTTCCTCAAACCCTTCCTCTAGTGGTGAAAGCTGAGCGCGCAGATCGAGCAAGGGTGTGCCAAGCGCACCTGACGGCTGCATCACCTGAACAATGCCTTGCTGTTCCTGAATAAACAATCGGCCTGTTCCATCATCAGGGTCGGCAATGCCGATCGGGGCGGTCAGCCCTTCAACCATCAAGCGCAATTCGGCAGCATCAACTCGCGAGCCTCCGACCACCAAAGCCAGACCCAAAATGCATATAAAAGCCTTCATTGCCGCCTCCCTTTATGATGGTACAATTTGTAGAACCTACGCGGCCCCTTAACAATCATTCATTTGATCGTCGTTGTGCTGGTGTTGCGCAGGGTTATCTGGCTAAAATGTTGGAAAGACGTTCCGGGAGAAAACATATGACACAGACTTCTGCAGAGCTGCTGAAGCGTTGGGTAACGGCGCAGGCCCCTGATCAGGCAGACTGGATCACCGCGTCTCTGGATGCCATCTCAAAAGGCGCGCCGGAGCGGGATTTGCACATCTTTCTGGGGCTGGCCCCTCGCAGGCTTGGCAAAGCGGATCTAATTTTAAGCGCCGATGATTTGGCGGCGGCAGAGGCGTGCCGCGCCGACTGGGATCCGTCGGGCTGGAGCATCGATGGCGCAGCACGGGTCATGGCCCTGTTGAACACGACGGGTAATAGGCCTTTTTCGGAACGGTTCAAAGACCTGCGGCGCACTGCTGATGTCTCTGAAATGATTTCGTTTTACCGCGGTCTGCCGCTGTATCCTGAGCCTGAGACTTTGGACTTTGAGGCCGGTGAAGGATTGCGTTCCAACATCCGCGCCGTGTTCGAAGCCATCGCACATCAAAACCCGTACCCGCGCGATCATTTTGACGAACACCGCTGGAACCACATGATCCTCAAGGCCTTGTTTGTGGGCAGTACTTTGTCACCCATCGTTGGCCTGACGGAACGTGCCAATCCCGAACTGGCGCGGATATTGGTGGATTACGCCCAAGAACGCTGGGCCGCAGGCCGCCCTGTTACAAACGAATTATGGATACCTGTTAAACCGTTTCGCAATGATCCCGCCATCGCGGATCAACTGGCCAAGGCCATTGAGGACAGACAACTGACCAAGGAGGCACTCTCATGATGTTTATCGACCCCCACGCCCATATGATCAGCCGCACAACGGATGACTATGAGGCGATGGCCGCAGCAGGCGTTGTAGCACTGATCGAACCCGCCTTTTGGCTGGGACAGCCGCGCACCTATGTCGGGACATACGTCGATTATCTTTCAAGCATCGTCGGCTGGGAACGCTTCCGCGCCAGCCAGTTTGGCATTCGGCATTACTGCACGGTAGGGTTGAACTCCAAGGAAGCTAATAACGAGGAATTGGCAGAAGGCGTCATGGAGTGGCTCCCCCGTTTTGCGCTTAAAGAGGGCGTCGTGGCGATCGGTGAAATTGGGTATGATGAACAAACGCCGCTGGAGGACAAATATTTCCGCCTACAACTTGCGCTTTCCAAGGAGCTGAACCTGCCCGTGATGGTCCACACGCCCCACCGTGACAAGAAACGTGGCACTTCGCGGTCGATGGATGTTTGCGAGGAAATGGGTGTCGATCCGTGCATGGTGATCATCGATCACAACAACGAAGAGACCGTGGCCGAGACGTTGCAACGAGGCTATTGGGCCGGCTTTACAATCTATCCCTCGACCAAAATGGGCAATGCGCGGATGGTTGAACTGCTCAAGCAGTATGGTGGCGAGCGGATCATCGTAGACAGTGCCTGCGACTGGGGAATCTCTGATTGCCTGGGTGTGGCGAAAACTGCGAAGCTGGCACTCGACAGCGGCATTCCTGCCGAGACCGTGCGAAAAGTCTGTTATCAAAATGCGCTAGATGCCTACGGCCAGTCTGGGCAGATGAATGAAGCAGACTGGCTGAATCCCGCACCCATCGACCAACGCACCTTGTTTGAAGGCAACTCGATCCTGCGCGGTGGACGCGAGCCGAAAATCGAAGCTCCAGGTGAGCGCCGTGCCGGACGGTTGCTCATCGAATAGCATGCTACGCCTGTTGCTCATCGCCATCGTTTTGATCGCCATCAGTGTCGTGACTTTCCTGATATGGGGGGGGCAGATCGAAGAAGACATGTCGCAACTGGGAGTCGCGGGCTGGATGCAGAGCTTTGGAGTCTGGGCCTGGGTGGTAGGTATTGGGCTGATTGCCGCAGACATCGTCCTGCCAGTCCCCTCGACCGCCGTTATGGGCGCATTGGGGATCATCTATGGTCCACTGGTTGGCGGGATGATTTCAGCCTCGGGATCGGTGATCTCCGGTCTCTTGGGCTACGGTGTCTGTCGCCTGATCGGACCCAAAACAGCAGAACGGTTGGCCGGCACGGAAGGCCTTAGACGTGCCCGAACCTTGTTTGACCGCTGGGGTGGATGGCTGGTGGCCGGGTCGCGCTGGCTGCCCATTCTGCCCGAGACCATTTCATTTCTAGCGGGCCTTACCAGCATGCGATTCACCCACTATCTCGGGGCACTGGTCAGCGGTGCGGTCCCTTTGGGGCTCACCTTTGCCACTGCGGGTCATCTGGGTGCCGATAACGCCCTTCTGACGCTGGTGATCTGCGCGGTCGCACCGCTGGTCCTGTGGCTTGCCGCGCGCCGCTTCCTTAACTGGCAGGCGACATAGCGGGCCTGCGTCTCACGGGGCGAACCCCTGGCTTTTCACGTAGGCCACGACCTGACGAACTTCGTCGATCGAATAGACCTCGTTCCACGCTGGCATCTTCTTGAAACCTGCGTAGACGCGCTTGAACACGAAGGTGGGCTTGTATTTCGCGGGCTTCAGTTTCGGGGCCTTGCCGGGATAGGCCTTGTACCCATGACAATGGGTGCACTGGGTGAACCAGATTTCCTTGCCTGCCGCGATATTGGCAGGATCATCCAGAAATGCAGTTTCAAAAACCTGATCTTTCACGATCTCCTCGATGGAGCGGGCTTCTGTCGGGCCTTCCGGAACAGCGGCAGCAGTCCCTTTACCTCCAGCGGATTTCAGAAAGGCTACGGCATCTACCCGGTCCTCGGGCTTGCCAAGCTTGAACGACATGGCTGAGCGCGCCGTCTTGTCATCGAGATATGTGCGGAGGTATTGCGTCGGATCTTCCAGATAGGCAGCAATTTGCTCATCGGTCCAGACCAGGCCCTTTTTGCCAGCCTCCACCATGCTGGCGCTGTACTTGAAACCCTCCGACACGCCGGCAGCGCGTCCGACAATATCAGTCAAAGCCGGTCCAACCTTATTAACTGCATCCGGACCAATCTGGTGGCAGCCCTTACATTTTTTGAACACTGCCTCGCCAGCATCAATGTTCTGCGCCCAACCGGCACTCATATAAAATATCATACCAATCGCTGCAGTCAGTGTCGCAAATTTAAACATCGTATTTCTGTCTTTCAAAGAGGCCTTGGGCCGGATCTATGAAAGACGCCACAGGTGATTACAGCTGCGGCGTCCCTCTGTCATTCTATCGGATCAGTTTGCCGGTTTGATGTGATAAATCGTATCCAGCGATCCGTTAGGACCTGTTGTGATCGAGGTCAGCGCATAGACTTCACCCTCAGCATCCTGGGCAAAGGCCAGAATGTAAGGCGTTTTGCCCTCCATGTTGGTGATATTGGCATTTTCCATCGACCAGGTGCCATCTGCGGCTTCTGTCCCGATGAAGATCTGGCCGTCCATCTCAGCAAAACCTTTGGACCAGTCGCCAAAGATGTATTTGCCGTTCCAAGCCTCGTTAGACCCACGATAGACGTAACCGCCAGTATTCGAGATGCCCATACAGCCATCTGGCTGCGCAGTGCAGTTCTTGTACTCTAGGATTGGGTCAATCATGCCTTCAGATTCGCAAGACGCCGGGTGGCTGTCTGGCGCTTGGTAATCAAAGCAATGGGTCGCTTCCTTGACGCGCCAGCCATAGTTGCCGCCTGCGGTGATGATGTCGATCTCTTCAAAGCTGTTTTGCTGCACATCGCCACAGAAGAGGCGGCCATCGTCCATATCAAACGAACAGCGCCATGGGTTGCGCATGCCGTAGGCATAGATCTCAGGCGCTGCTTCGTCGTTGTCTACAAAGGGGTTGTCAGCAGGAATGGCATAATTATTGTCGCCATCTGTGCTGTTCACGTCGATCCGCAGAATCTTGCCGTGCTGAACTGTCAGGTCCTGGCCGTTTCCTTCGGTTACATTGTGACCAATGCCCCAGTCGTTGGCATAGCCGCCATCACCTGTCGAGATGTACAACATCCCGTCCGGACCAAAGGAGATCCAGTGACCGTTATGGTTGAACTGTGGCCAGTTCATCGAATGAATAATGCGGCCCGAGTTCGGGTTTGCAATGTTGGGGTCGTCGGTGGACATCGTGTATTCTTCAACAACGTTGGTGTGATCCCACCAGAACAACTGCCCCAAGTCGCCCTGCGTGTCGATATTGGTGGAATAGGCAACATAGAACTTGCCGTTGGTCGCGAAATCAGGGTGGAATGTCAGACCAAGCAGACCGCGCTCGTCAAAGTCGTGAAACTGGCTAACAATCTTGCCGCGGATGTCCAGAACCGGTTGTGGAGATAGATTTCCTTCGGCGTCGATCATTCGGACACGGCCGAACTGCTCAATCACAAACTTTCGATCATCTCCTTGAGGTTGTACCATCGCAAGCGGCGTATTTATGCCTGTCACATATGGAACCAGTTCAATATCAAGAGCTTGGGCGGCCGTTACGGCACCCATCGTCAAACAGGTCGACATCGCCAAACCCATCCAAACAGACTTACTCATTTTCATTTTCATTTTCTCTCTCCCTAGGCTTCACATTTTTTTTCGTTTGCCCAGTCTATCGTTTCCTTCGTATCTGACTATTTGTTTTTGAAAACAAATTAATCGTCCGGTGATCTTCGCATCACAATGTGACGGAAACGGTCAAATCAGTCTGTCAGTCATACTGGTCGCATTGTCCAGTTTCAGGGAGGTCAGCCTCGTTTGCGCCGGACCAAACCGACATTCCCCAAGTGGTCTGTCGTTTGAGGGCATATTTGACTGACGCTGTCCAAGGTTCACGTGTTTTTCGTGCCGGATGGCTGCTGCTGTCGCTCCGCTGCCCGGCTTTGGGCGGCGCCAACGAAGCGGTGGTGTCAGACTCGGGCCCCAGAGGGCGCTTTTCAGCACTTGAGGCAGACCTGTCGAGCCGGTTTTGTTCAGTTTCGGCATGGTTGGCGGTCAGGAGCATATCGGAATCGCCCGCAGCCTGCGGATCGCGGCCAGGATGGAGTTGACCATCGTAGCGGTGACGGCCACCTCGGCCAGCTGGAAAGTGATGGCACGGGCGTGGCGGATGACGCGGGGCCTGATCTTGATCAACTTCAGCTGCAGCCTGGTCAGCGACCAGTCTGCCATGGCCTCGGGCAGTTTGATGTAGCGCACGAAGGTCGCGAGGTTGTAGGCCAGCGCGTGCAGCTGCAACCGCACCTAGTTGTCGCGGAACCGCTTGCAATACAGCCGCGTCCAGCGAAAGGCATACTTTCCTTCGTTGATGCGAGGCCTGGCAGCGTATGCTTGCATGCGAGAGCAGGTGCTGCTCGGCCGTGCCACGCTGATTTTAAAGCCGCACGATCCAGTCCGGATCCATCGGCAGGTTCGTGACGATGAAGCCGACCTTGGGGAACGGCTCGCCCGGGAAGAGTGTCCGATCTTGGCGATAACACGCCGCTCCTTGTCCCGAGATGCCGCCTGATACTCGAAACCGACGAAGAACCGTTTGACCTTGGTCATCGAAGGCCGCCCCACGGGCCGCGTCAGCCGATGCGCGATCTTCTCGCGCAGGACGTTGTTGGCGGGCAGCCGGTTGGCACAGAAATAGTCCGCCTCTTCCAGTCGCCCATAGAGTGCAGGGATCGTATAGGCGGCATCCGCGCGAAAGAAGCGGCCCCCAAGGTTGCGTTCAACATAGCTTGCGATGACCGGGTCGAGAGCCTCTCGCTAGCCGTCAGCGCTGTGAACGTTGCCATTGCGCAGGGCGCAGCGTTCCAGCATGCCGAACTGGTTGAAGAAGAAGTTCGGGTGATAGCAATAGCGGTCGAAATGCCCCCTCCATGCGGAGCCTTCCTGATCGCCATGGGTCGGCCTGGCCGAGCTGTCCATGTCTAGCATGATGTACTTCAGCCCCTGGCGGTTGTGGAACCGGTCGATCCATTGACCGTTCAAATCGGCCAGCGCCTCCCTGTTCTCGGGCAAGGCCAGCGTCTCGGTCTCGAACCGCCCCATCTGCGTTGCTGAGGCCGCATGCCCATCGACAGCACGGCCACCTACGACCTGGCGCATGACCGGATCGAGGGCCAGCCGGTCGTCGTCGTTGATATACTCGTATCCGGCCAGACGACCGAACACCAATTGCCGGAACAGTCCATCGAGTCGATGGACGGAGTTCTTGACTTTGTGGGTGTCGCGCAGTGCCACTGACGCCAGATCGGATTGCCTGAGCGCGTCATCCAACTCGCGCATTACTAAGAGACCGCCGTCGGAACTGAGCTGGGTGCCGCGAAATTCCAACCGCACGCGAGGGTCGAAATCTACCCGATCGGCCCGCTGTAAGCCCGCACCCTCTGGGTGATCCATGAAGCACGCATCTCTTAGCCATCAACACCATGATTCATATATGAAATATAACAGTCGAGACAGCGAAATCAGCGGATTACTTGGGGAATGTGGGTCCAAATATCCGCGACCCTCCGTTTTTGATGTGCAAACGCATAACAGACTGCGCCTTTTGGGGGTCGTTCTGCGAAATCGCTTCGATGATTTTGAGGTGTTCGATCCGAGACAAGTTGAAGTGATCTCTCTGGGCGCCACGGGTCAGCCTTTTGGAAATGTTCATTGCAAAAATGATGTGAGGGCGCAAAGTGTTCATGATCGAGACGAAAAAGGTATTTTGGGAAAACTCAGCAAGCGTCATGTGAAAGTGCACATCGCGGGCGCACCGCTCGTATTCATCACCCTTATCCCCGTTCTCCAGAACCGTGCGTTGATTCTCCAAAAACGCACGAAGCTCGTTGGTCGAGTTTTGTGCCACAGTGGCTGCAATTGCGGGTTCGATCGCCAAACGGCAGGCGAAGCATTCTTTGAGCGACGGCAACCGAGCGTCTCGGTTCAGCCGTGCGATGACACCTGGATCAAAGCATGCAACAATCGTGCCCGAGCCCTGACGGGATTGAATCACGCGCTCGTATTTTAACCGCGCAAGCGCAGAGCGCACCGTTGCGCGTGACACGCCGTAAATACTTGCCAGACTCTGTTCAGTCGGCAACTTGCTTTGCGGTGGATAGTCGCCCATCAAGATCCGTTCAAGAATATCGTTGAACAGCCCGTCGGAAATCTGCGCATTATGCCATTCACCGGCATTCGACATCGAACAATTTCCCAAAGTTACCGTTCAGTATTGTTGATCAATCCCACGCGCGCAATATACCCAAGCCCATGGCCTGCGTTCTGATCGGCAATCACTTGCGCAGGCGTCGACTCGCAGCGCGCCTTACGGGCAATCAGTGAGGAACCGGGCGATCTGCGTTTCCGATGCGATTTCCGTAAAGACCACGGCGCATTCCGAATTTTCCGGATAAATTGACTCTCCAAGCTTGAGGACGCGACTGTCTTCCCCGGCCGCTCTGATCTTGATCGAATATCCCCGTATTTTCAGAACTTCGAATGTAAATTCATTGTTGAGTAAGCTTGCGCTGGCGCGTTCCCGCACGACAATCGCGCGCTGTGAGGTGTCAGAACGAGCCACAATTGGTTGAGCAACAAGAATGAAAATAAGCAGCGCACGCTGAAGCATTTTAGTCAATCCCCTGGATATTTCTACTTCTCTACCATGATAGATGCGTTTGATGTCGGCAACGGTTTTTGTCAAAGGTGTTGTCCGCCGATTTCATGCGGCGTCTCTGATTTCAGGGACGCTGATTTCATTTTCCGAGTTGAGCCAGACGGGTCCGGCGGGTTGCCAGTTTCGGGTTTTGCCTGACCATCGTTGCGGGTTTTGCGCCCGTGCATTTGCATAGAGACTGGCACGATTGGCCAGCGTTGCGCGATCATGGTCAGTGTTGTAGATTTCTACGCGGAAGTGAGCCGGGTTTTCCATCGAGAAGTGAGCCACCTTTAAGTTATGTTTCGGGTGTCAGGCTTTGGTCAATGCATGATTGTCCGCCCTCTTTTTCTGCGCCGCTACGGCTGCACTGGCTTTGAAGCGGAAGCTGTCGTTTCCGGTCTCCAAGATGTGGCAACGGTGGGTCAGGCGGTCGAGGAGTGCGGACGTCATCTTGGGGTCGCCGAAGACGGTGGCCCATTCGCTGAAGCTCAGATTCGTGGTGATGACAACGCTGGTGCGTTCGTAAAGTTTGCTGAGCAGATGGAAGAGCAGCGCGCCTCCTGATGCACTGAACGGCAGGTGGCCAAGTTCGTCCAAGATCACGAGGTCTAGGCGTATGAGGCTTTCGGCAAGTTGTCCGGCTTTGCCTTTGGCCTTCTCCTGCTCGAGCGTGTTGACGAGCTCGATGGTCGAGAAGAAGCGGACCTTGCGGCGACGATGTTCGACGGCCTGCACGCCAAGAGCTGTCGCGACATGCGTTTTGCCAGTGCCGGGGCCACCGATCAGCACGACGTTCTGGGCACCATCCATGAACTCGCAGCGATGCAGTTGCCTTACAGTGGCCTCGTTGATCTCACTGGCCGCAAAGTCGAAGCCTGACAGATCCTTGTAAGCCGGGAAGCGTGCGGCCTTCATATGATAGGCAATGGAGCGCACCTCCCGTTCTGCGACCTCAGCCTTCAGCAACTGGGCGAGCATAGGCACCGCGGCGTCGAATGCCGGTGCGCCTTGTTCCATCAGGTCGGTGACGGCTTGGGCCATCCCGTGCATCTTCAAGCTGCGGAGCATTATGATGATGGCACCGCTGGCGGGATCATGACGCATGGCGGCCTCCTGCGCTCAGTGCACGCAAGCCATCATAGCGTTCGACATTTGCTTCTGGTTCGCGCTGAAGGATCAGCGCCTGCGGCGTATCGGCCGTGTTGCCGGATCAACTTTAGCTCGTACCGCGCCCTACCCGAGACGAAATTTAGGCGGTGCGTTCGAAACTGGGGCGACCAAGTTCTGTCATCCGGTTCAGCACGCGGACACCAATCCTGGCCTCCGTTTTCTGGTTCTCAAAGCTGCGCGCTTTTAGCTTCGGCCCGATGACGGCCTTCCAACGACCCATCAAAGTTTCACCTCGATTGCGCCGATTGTAGCCCGATGTCTTCTGCCAAGCTATGCGTCCATACGCCTTAATTTCGGTAATTTTCCGATCGCGGATCGTTGGATTCCGAGCGGCGTCCGGGCTCAGAATCGCGTTTTTGGGTGGTGGAATCGCAATCTCAATTCCTTCGCCAAAGCGCTCGAGCAGAAGATCGCACGTTGGGTCGCCGTCGTAGGCACCATCCGCTAGAAACAGGTCGGCGGAGACATCAATTTGATCCAACAGACCTGGCAGCGCGGTGGAATCTCCGACGCCATCGGTGGTCAAATCGGAGCAGACGATTTCGCCGCTGACAAGATCGAGACCGAGGTGCAGCTTGCGCCAGGACCGC
>JBLHOS010000069.1:0-15764 GCA_047623825.1 Paracoccaceae bacterium
ACTCCAACGCCTGCCTGTCTTGGTCACGGTAGTTAACCCCAAAAAGTGGGTTTCCGGCTTCGGCCAATTCGGTCAGGTTTGGGTGTTCTGCGCGGCAGGGCGGACACCAGCTGGCCCAGAAATTCACGATGACTAAGCCGTTGCCCTGCAGATCGCTTCGCTCAAGCAAAGCCAGATCAGCAAGCTGCTCAAGATCGAGGTTTGGGGCGCTTCGACCTTGCTGTGCAGACGGCAGTGATGAGGTATCCACGCCCTGTTGCAAATCGCCCTGATTATTCATCAGTTGCATGCCCGCCACGCCGAAAAAGCCCAATGTCAGGGCAAGTGGCAACACCATCAACCAATTCATCTTCATGATTTTTTTCTGCGGCGAGTTTCGACTTCTAGCAAATCGGCGCGAACTTTTTTGCCTTTCCAAAGAGACGCGACAACTAACGCCACTAATAGACCAATGGCGCCCGTGTAGGCGGACAGAACTTCTACGGCATAGCGACCAAGGTCGGGCATTTCAGGTAATCCTTTCTTGCGCAACCAACGCCTTTAGGCGGCGCGTCCGGATCTCAGTCCGAGTTCGGTACAAGACCAAGGCAACAAACAACAAGATGAATCCGGCGATGCAAAGCAATAGCGGCTGGTAAAACACGTCGTGCACGTTTTCTTCGGCATCAAGCGATAGCGACGCACCTTGATGCAGGCCTTGGTTCCAAAACACCAAGGCATAGCGCGACAGAACGGCAAACACAGATCCGACAAGGCACAACACTGCCGTCAGATCGGCGGCAGAATCGGGGCTCTCAATCGCCTCCCACAGGGCCATGTAACCCAGATAGAACAAAAATAGGATCAGGAACGAGGTCAACCGCGGGTCCCATTCCCACGGCGTTCCCCACATTGGCTGGCCCCAAACAGCGCCAGTATATAATGCGATGAGGGTCATCACCATGCCGATGGGTGCTGCCGCCTTGGCTGCCAGCGCACTGACATGGTGGCGGCGAATGAACCATATTAGCGAGCAAACTAACATCATTAGCCACGCATTGATTGCAATCATGGCCGCTGGAACGTGCAGGTAGATGATCTTGACAGTTGCGCCTTGGCGAAAGTCATCGGGCGTAAAGAAAAAACCCCAGATTAGTCCGACTAACAAAAAGATCACAGCCAAACCACTGACCCACGGCAGCACGACAGCTGACATCGTCATGAATTTTCGCGGATTTGCATATTCCCAGACTGACATGTTGGGAAACTAGGCAATGGGACGCCGGGCTACAATACGGTGTGTGGTCTCAGGCCTAGCGCAGATTGACGCGGAGGGCGGCAGCCGCAGCGAACGGCAACAGCGCGATAGTGGCCAGGCTAAGCCCGCTTAACAGCACCAATGGCGTCGTAGCGTCCAGCCCGCTTGCGCCGCGTCGCACAACTTCAGCTCCCAAAATCAAGGTCGGAACGTACAGGGGCAAGACAAGCAGGGACATCAGCAATCCGCCGCGTTTCAGCCCTACGGTCAATGCCGCACCAAACATTCCAAGCATGCTGAGGGCTGGGGTTCCAACAAAAAGTGAGGCGATCAACCAGCCATAAGCCGGACCCGGTAAATTCAACAACAAGCCCAAGATCGGGGCGGCAACCACGAGCGGTAGCCCTGTCGTGATCCAATGGGCCAATGCCTTGATCGCGGTGACCCCTTCTAATGGCAAGGGTGAGGTCGCCAATAGATCCAGTGATCCGTCCTCCCAATCCAGCGCAAAGATCCGGTCGAGCGACAAGAGGCAGGCCAAAAGTGCGCCCAACCACAAGATCCCAGGCGCAATCGTGGTAAGTAGGGCGGTCTGCGGACCAACGCCAAAAGGTACGAGGATTATGACGATCAAAAAGAAGGCGAGGCCGAGGCCAAATCCGCCGCCCGCCCGCACTGCCAGCGCAAGGTCGCGTCGCAACAAACCGATCATTCAAATGCCTCACCGGTGAAGGGATCATCGGCTCGGCCTTGTTTCGCGATGAACGGGGTAATATCCAAGGTGCGTGCATCGGGCAGTCCCAAATCGGTGTGGGTCGCGATGATCGCGGATCCACCAGCACTCAGATGGGTGCGAATAGTGACGGCAAATCGCGCGACGCTGTCGGTGTCCAGCGACACAGTTGGTTCATCCAGACACCAGATCGGGCGACCCGTGACAAGCAACCGCGCCAAGCTTAGCCGACGTTTTTGACCGGCCGATAGACTGCCCGCCCTGCGATGTCGCAGCGGTACCAGATCAAAGGCCTCAATCGCGCCATCAATATTCTTTTGGCCAAAGACTTGGGCCCAGAACAACAGGTTTTCCGTGACTGTCAGTTGTGTTTTCAGGCCATCTGCATGGGCACAATACGCAATCGCATCAGGCGCATGTTCAATTATTCCAGCCAGCGGTGGGGTCAATCCGGCCAATGTGCGCAATAAAGTTGTCTTGCCAGCGCCATTTGGTCCGCGCAGGATTAACGCCTCACCTGCGGCGACGGAAAACCCGACCCCATCAAGTATTTGCATCGCAGCGCGTGCGCAGGCGAGATCTTGAACCTTAAGAACCATGGCGATGTGAGTAGCCCAAACCGGACGGTGAGGGAAGCGCCCTGAGCCGGGCAGATGTCCAAGGATTTTACCTGACCCCAGCACGGATACCGCCCAAATTGGACTTTTGGTATACAATCGCATACAAAAGAGTTCAGGCCCCTTGATCCGTAGGGGCGTTGGTGGCATAGCCGCCATAAGTTCAACCCATTTTCATCCGAAGAGGGAGGCGCCCCATGCCCATTCAGACCGGACACGACACTGCCAAGACGCGTAAAACGCTGACGGTTGGCGACAAGAGCTATGATTATTATTCGATTGCGGCGGCCGAAGCTGCTGGATTAGGCGATTTCTCAAAATTGCCTGCCGCGCTGAAGGTCGTGTTGGAAAACATGCTGCGCTTTGAAGACAGCAAAACCGTGTCGGTTGAGGACATCAAGGCCTTCTCCGATTGGGCGACGTTGGGTGGCAAGAACCCGCGTGAGATCGCCTATCGTCCGGCGCGCGTCTTGTTGCAGGATTTTACTGGTGTCCCGGCAGTTGTTGATCTGGCCGCGATGCGCGACGCCATCATCAAATTGGGTGGCGACCCGGAAAAGATTAACCCACTGAATCCCGTTGATCTGGTGATCGACCACTCAGTGATGATTGATGAGTTTGGCAACCCGAGCGCGTTCCAGTTCAATGTCGACCGCGAATATGAGCGCAATTTGGAGCGCTATACCTTTCTGAAATGGGGCCAATCCGCGTTCAACAACTTCCGCGTCGTGCCGCCGGGTACAGGCATCTGTCACCAAGTGAACCTAGAATATCTGTCGCAAACAGTTTGGACGGATGTTGATCAGAACGGCGTGGAAGTGGCCTATCCAGATACTTTGGTCGGCACCGACAGCCACACAACCATGGTCAACGGTGCTGCGGTTCTGGGGTGGGGCGTTGGCGGGATTGAGGCAGAAGCCGCGATGCTGGGCCAACCGATTTCAATGCTTATCCCCGAAGTTGTCGGGTTTGAGCTGACTGGTGCCATGATGGAAGGCACCACCGGCACTGATCTGGTTCTCAAAGTGGTTGAGATGTTGCGCGCACGCGGCGTGGTAGGCAAATTCGTTGAATTCTACGGCGCAGGTCTGGACACGTTGCCATTGGCCGACCGGGCCACAATCGCCAATATGGCGCCTGAATACGGCGCCACATGCGGCTTTTTCCCGATCGACGGTGAAACGCTGCGCTACTTGCGCAACACAGGTCGTGACGAAGACCGGATCGCCTTGGTTGAGGCCTATGCCAAAGAAAATGGCTTATGGCGCGGCCCAGACTATGCGCCGGTCTACACCGACACGTTGCATCTGAATATGGGTACGATTGTTCCTGCAATATCTGGCCCCAAGCGGCCGCAGGACTATGTGGCCTTGACCAACGCAAAGGCAGAATTCACCCGCGAGATGGCCGAAACCTTCAAGCGCCCGATGGGCAAAGAAGTGGCCGTTGCAGGCGAAGATTACACGATGGTCAGCGGTAAGGTTGTGATCGCGTCAATCACGTCATGCACCAACACATCGAACCCGTTCGTGATGATTGGTGCCGGTCTGGTTGCACGCAAAGCCGCCGCATTGGGCTTGAACCGTAAGCCATGGGTCAAGACCTCATTGGCACCCGGAAGTCAGGTTGTCAGTGCCTATCTGGAGGCCGCTGGTCTTCAGGAAGAACTCGATAAGATTGGTTTTAACCTTGTTGGTTATGGGTGTACGACGTGCATCGGTAACTCTGGTCCGCTGCAAGAAGAGATTAGTGCGGCGATCGCCGAGGGCGATCTGGTGGCAACGGCGGTTCTGTCGGGCAACCGGAACTTTGAAGGACGGATCAGCCCAGATGTGCGCGCGAACTATTTGGCGTCACCGCCATTGGTCGTGGCATATGCGTTGGCCGGGACAATGGATATCGATCTGAGTACGGAGCCTTTGGGCCAAAGTACTGACGGCAAAGACGTTTATCTAAAGGATATCTGGCCAACCACGCAAGAAGTGGCAGAGCTGGTCGAGGCAACGGTGACCCGTGCTGCGTTCCAAGAAAAATATGCTGATGTCTTCAAGGGCGATGAGAAGTGGCAAAGTGTTGAGACGACCGACGCCCAAACCTATGATTGGCCGTCGACATCGACCTACGTTCAGAACCCGCCCTATTTCCAAGGAATGGGCCTGGAGGCAGGCGTGATCACCAATATTGAAGGTGCCAAAGTCCTGGCGATCCTGGGCGATATGATCACGACGGACCACATCTCTCCGGCGGGATCGTTCAAGGATACGACGCCTGCAGGTCAGTATCTGGTCGACCGGCAGGTGCCACAGCGTGAATTTAACTCATATGGGTCACGGCGCGGCAACCACCAGATCATGATGCGCGGCACGTTCGCCAATATCAGGATCAAGAACGAGATGCTTGACGGTGTTGAGGGCGGTTATACCAAAGGCCCAGATGGCCAGCAGACCTCAATCTTTGACGCGGCCATGGCCTACCAAGAGGCCGGTACACCGCTGGTTATCTTTGGCGGTGAGCAATATGGCGCAGGGTCATCGCGAGACTGGGCGGCCAAGGGCACGGCTTTGTTGGGCGTGAAGGCTGTGATCGCGGAAAGTTTTGAGCGGATCCACCGCTCAAACCTCGTCGGCATGGGGGTTATCCCGTTTGAGTTTACTGGTGGCGATACCCGGAAATCTCTGGGTCTGACGGGCCAAGAGACAGTGTCAATCGCTGGTTTGGATGAGATCACGCCGCTGCAAGAGGTGCCATGCACCATCACCATGGCCGACGGCAGCGTCAAAGAGATCATGCTGAAATGCCGGATCGATACAGCGGTCGAAATCGAATACGTCGAGAACGGTGGCGTGTTGCACTATGTGCTGCGGAATTTGGCTAAAGCATCCTGATCGCTGCTAATTTTATGACAAAGAGCGGGCCCTACGGGGCCCGTTTTGCATTGAATGGCTCGAATGCTGTTTGCGCCGGATCAAAAGCCTGTGCAGAATGATATGGTGAAATTTGAGTATTTGATCCAATAAAAAGGGACAGACGCATGAAGGGTTTTCCGGATCTTCCTCCGATTTGGCTGGCAGGTTTTTTGGTTTTAGCGTGGCTTCTGGCGCGTATTTTTCCGATTATGTTTGTATTTGGCCCCATGTTACAGACACTTGGCGCTGTGTTTAGCCTAATTGGGTTGGCCATGATTGGTTGGTCGGCCACGTGGTTTATGCGAAAAAAGACCACGATTGATCCTCATGAGACGCCAGAAGTCTTGATTGTTGAAGGCCCTTACCGGTTTAGCCGCAACCCGATCTATCTGGGGATGGTGGCGATTTTGATCGGTTTTGTGGTTTGGTTGGGCGCGCTAAGCACGGTTATTTTGCCTGGCATTTTTATTAGCGTGATCAGCTTGCGATTTATCGGACCAGAGGAAGAGGCCTTAAAACTGGCGTTCGGCGCGGATACTGAGCGTTACCTGAGAGCCACAAGGCGCTGGTTGTAACGCGGCCTCGCAAAGGCTTGATTGGCCGTGACGCGGTGGTGTGTCTAACTAGCGTAGAGCAGACACGTCTTGACTTATGGCAGGCTTATGAAATTTGCGACGCTTCTAACTTTGTGCTTCTCCTTGATTGGATTGATCGGCCCCGCGCGGGCGGATGGTCCGGTTGTGGTTGAACTCTTCACCTCACAAGGTTGTTCCGCTTGTCCGCCGGCAGACGAATTACTCGCTCAATTGGCAACGCGTGACGATGTGATCGCGTTGGCGTTGCATGTGGATTATTGGGATTATATCGGCTGGGTTGATACATTTGCTGAAAACGCCTTTACCCTTCGCCAACACGGCTATGCTGCGGCCGCGAACAGCCGCGTCGTCTATACACCGCAGATGGTGATAGGTGGTATTGATTTGGTCGTGGGCAACCAGACGATGCAAGTTATGGATCTGATCATGGCCCATAAGGCGGTCGTTGAACCGCTAACAATTGATGTTCGTCGCACTGCGTCAGGATTCACTGTAGAGGCTACCGCCGATATGCCGCCGCCGCGTCCCGCGATGGTTGTGCAGATCGTGTCAGTTCAGCCAAGTGCGACCGTTTCAATCGGTCGGGGTGAGAACGCGGGCCGTGCGGTCGATTATATCAACACCGTAAGGTCTTGGCAGGTCGTCGCAGAATGGGACGGATCGGGCGTTTTTCGGTCACAGATTGAGCCTCAGGATGACCTGCCTTTGGCGATTATCATCCAGCAAACTGGACATGGCGCAATCATGGGGGCAGCCTGGTTGCGCTAAGGCGTGCTACGCTTGTTTCTCTGACGTTCAGGTTTCCACCGACGATGTACCCAGAACCATTGGCCTGGCGCCGCGCGCACCTGATCTGACAGGCTGTCCATCAAGGCCTGCGTCATGGTTTGCGGTGTGCTCGGTTCGATCGGGGCTTCCAACGTGATCTCAAACGACAATCCGTCATCGTTTCGCTTGGCATAAAACGGGATCAGCAGAGCATCCCATTTTAGCGCAATATCGGCGGCTGATAGGGCCGTTGGCGCGGGTTTCCCCAAAAAATCAAGTTCTTGGCCTTCGCCTTGATATTGATCGATCAGCAAAATCGCCTGTCCACCAGCCTTTAGATGACGCACAAATCCGGCAGTGCCGCGGCGCCCGCGTGGAAAGACAGGGCCGCCAAATGCCTCCATTGTGCTGACATAGTGGTCGTTGAAATATCCGTTATTCATCGGACGGTAGAGCCCACCAATGTTGTAGCCGCGCACAGTCAAGGCGGCGCGCGCGGCCTCATAGTTTCCAAAATGTCCAGTGATCAGCAAGACGGCGCGTCCATCGGCGCGAGCCTGTTCAAGGGCCGCAAGACCCGGCCCGGTCGGTGTCCAATCTTTGGCTTTCTCCAGTAGTTCAGGTGTCGAATAGTTCTCAATCAATGTCCTGCCGGAATTGTCCAAAACTTGCGCTGTGATTTGTTTGGCATCCTGTGGCGACATATCGGGCCAGATATAGGCCAGATTGTTCAGCGCACGCGTATTGTAACCCGCCAAAGGCCCAAGCACGCGGCGCATCAGCCAGCCGGCACTGCGAACGCGCGCGCCATACGGTAACGCCTTGAGTGTGGCCAAAAGACCGCGTGCGACCAGATCAGCGATCCAGTCGGTTCGGGTCCTTGATTGTGGTGAAAATTTGCTCATTTCAGATGAATCTGTCGGGTCAAAGGCCTGTGCGACGGGCTTGTGTTTCGCGGGGCCAGACATAGACACCCGCCCGGATGATCACAAGTACGCCGATGTAGGTAGGCACAATCGGCACATTGCCAAACACGACTGAACCTTGGGATGTCGCGAATAACACGCCCATATATCCAAAGGGCACAACTGATCTGGGTTTGGCGTTAGCCAGACAATGTCACCAACAGGTTGGCGCCGATTGCGTCGATCAATGCAGTTATTAAGGTTGGTGAGGCAGACCAGTTCCGATCATGCTGTCGCGAGTGACAAGGGCTGCAAGGGCGGTCGCATCAAACGCGTCGGTGCCCGCGGGTCGGGCGGGCAGGACCATGTACCGCATATCAGCGGTGCTATCATGGACGCGCACTGTTGTGGTGTCAGGCAGGGTAAGGCCAAATTCCGACAGCACTTTGCGCGGTTCCTTGACCGTGCGAGACCTATATTCACGGGTCTTGTACCAGTCGGGCGGAAGGCCCAGCAGGTTGCGTGGATAGCATGAGCAAAGCGTGCAAACGATCACGTTATGGACGATGTCGGTATTCTCAACCGCGATCAGCTTCATCGGACCGATATCAAAGCCCATCTCACGCGTCGCTTGTGAGGCATCGGCCAACAGCGCGGCCTTAAAGGTTGGATCGCTCCAGGCGCGGGCCACGACGGCGGCGCCGTTCGCTGGTGTGCGTGCGTCCATAGCATCGATCTGGGCGGCAATTTCAGCCGCAGTCATGATGCCTTTTTCGATCAGCAGTTCGCGAATTGCGATCTCCATCGTCTGCCAATAGCTAAGTGGTGCATCATTATCGACGCGAAACGGATGGCCCGAGGGCGACAAATGATCGTGGTCGTGATGATCATGGGGCATTAGAGCGGCTCCAACCAATGCTCAAAGATTTCTGCGTCAAGCGTGTCTGCGGGGTGCTCGGCCTCATCGCCCCAGATTTCGGCCATAGTAAAGCGGACCCGAACCAGCTGGCGCGTTTGATCCCTATAGCCATAAGCCAGTCGTTCGGGATTGCCAAAGGTGCCCAAGCGCCGCTCTATCTGTCCGGTTTTGCCACGTAGGTATGACGGCGTCCGCACATGACCCAGTGGCATCATTGCTTTGACGCGAACCGTCTGTGTCATGGTGCGCTTGCCGTACCGTAGGTATCACCACGGGCCTGAACTTGGGTCATTTTTGTGCCCAGCTCTTCCAGCGTGTAGACATTATCTTCTATAAGATTTTGATTGATCGATGCGATCCACCTCTCATAGTAAGTCATTGTCTCAAAAGAGCTTTCGGCCATGTCTTCCAACACGCGGCGCAGACCATCGACGGTGAAATGCCCTTTGCCGGAGCATAATATCATCAGCGCATCAACGCGTTTTTCCCAAAGGGCGAAGTCGTGGCTGGCATCCGGCACGGGACCAGCCGCAGTGCCCCCCATGTCGTGCCAACGATGTCCATCTATCTGTGTCATGTTCACACGCTAAGCCTCGCTGCATCCAGTGTCTAGCCGTCTTGCGTGGCCATTGCATCGATCTGCCCACGAAGGCCTTCCAATGGATATCCGGCCGCTGCAGTGGCCATCAGGATCTGATCGGTTTCCATGTCGCCCGCGTTGGCCAATGCCCACATCACGGCGGATCTATTGCCTGAGGCGCAGTATGCCACGATCGGTCCATCCGAGCTTAGCAAAACCTCAGACTGTTCCTCAACATTTTCCATGGTCATGGCGGATCCAATGACTGGATTGAAAATAAATATCAGGCCTGCTGCCTCGGCTGCGGTCTGCAATTGGACGGCCTGATGGGAGGGTGGGTTCTCCATATCAGGCCTGTTGCAGATGATCGTGGTCACCCCGTCTGCCGCAAGGACTGCCATGTCGGCAGGGTCTAGCTGAGGGGCGACGGCATAATTGGCTGAGATTTGGCGCAGTTCCATTCGATGGTGTCCTTTCAGGCGGGAAGCAGTCGGCGGCGAACTGGTGGTGTGGCGATCATGCCAGCGACCATCGCAAGAAGAAAGAGCGCACCACCAATTCCACCATAGCTAAATGAGGCAAGTGCTGGTCCCGGACACAAGCCCGCAAGACCCCATCCTATCCCAAACAGGGTTGAACCGACGACAAGGTCACGCCCAAGTTTTGGTTCTGGTGGGGGTGGAAACGCCCCCCCCATGACAGGGTCAGTCTGACGTTTCGCCAGTTGCCACGCAACAGCCATGGGTAAAATGGCCCCACCCAGAACAAACGCCAGCGTAGGGTTCCAGTCACCAAAGATATCCAGCCAGCCGATTACTTTGGTTGTGTCCGTCATGCCAGAAATCATCAGGCCAATTCCGAAAACGGCACCTGCGAGGGCTGCGTATAGGTTGCGCATATCAGATCACTCCCAAAAGGTTGCGGAAGATAACGACGCTTAACCCGCCGGCCAACAGGTAGAACACCGTCGCCACGATCCCGCGCAGCGACAGGCGCGAGATTCCGCAAACGCCGTGGCCCGAGGTGCATCCGTTGGCCAGTCGCGTCCCGATCCCGACCAATAGGCCGGCGGCGACCACCACGACAATATTGCTGCTTAGGTGCGTGTCCGGCGCGCCAAAGATTAACGCGGCTAGGGCAGGGACCCCGATAAGGCCGACCAGAAAGGCCAACCGCTCTGTCCGGCCTTGGCCAGTTGAAGTGCCGTCGACAACCCCGCCAATGATACCACTGGCTCCCATGATTTGGCCGTTTACCAAAAGATAAATGGCGCCTGCAGATCCAATGAGCAGACCACCGAGCAGGCCATAAATGTATTCCATTTCCATAGTCTGCCTTTGGTTAGAGCGTGTTGATCGGAACCTTCAGAAAAACTTTGCCGTCTTGCTCAGGCTCCGGCATTTGACCGGCCCGCATATTGACCTGCAAGGATGGCACAATCAGTTTCGGCATTCCAAGGGCGGCATCACGCGCCTGCCGCATCGCAACAAAGGTCGCTGCATCTTTGCCCGAACCGATGTGGATATTCTGGGCCTTTTGCTCACCGACCGTGCTTTCCCAAGCATAATCCTCACGCCCGAGTGCCTTGTAATCATGGCACACAAAAATCCGCGTGGCGTCTGGAAGGACTAAGATCTTTTGGATCGAGGCATAGAGATCCTCAGCCGAACCACCCGGGAAATCGCAGCGCGCGGTGCCAAAATCGGGCATGAACAAGGTATCGCCGACAAACGCCGCGTCCCCGATCACATAGGTGATGCAGGCTGGCGTGTGGCCGGGTGTGTGCAGGACGTCACAGTGCATCTGTCCAATACGAAAACTGTCGCCGCCTTGGAACAATTTGTCGAATTGGCTGCCATCGCGCTGAAACTCAGTCCCCTCATTGAAGACTTTGCCAAAAGTGTCTTGCACGATCTTGATGCATTCACCAATTCCGATCTTTCCGCCCAGATGGTCTTGCAAATAGGGGGCTGCGGAAAGGTGATCAGCATGAACGTGGGTCTCAAGGATCCATTCGATCTTTAGCGAATTGGCCGTAACGAACGCGATTATCTCATCGGCACTTTTGGTGTCGGTCCGCCCCGATGCGTAGTCGAAATCCAGCACGGAATCGATGATCACGGCCGAATAACTCGAGGGATCTTTGACGACATAAGAGACGGTGTTGGTCGCCTGGTCGAAGAAAGCAGTTATTTTGGGAGTCATTGGGTCGCCCCTATACAGTTGCCTTTGTCAATTATGTCGTAGTTCAACTGCTGAACGTCAAGCCTATTTTGATCGACATCAAGGAGGCGACGCGATGTGTCAGGTATTTATCAGTCGCGGCCAGTTCTCGTCTGCCGTGAACCGGGGGATCATTGAATGACCGAAATTATCCACCAGCGTTTGCAGCTTGAGAAACGCCGAATTGCAGGGCCTGCGCCAATTAATCCGCACATAGACCCGTCTTGGTCAATCAAAGGGAGAGGATTGCGAAATGCCACATCCAAAGAAAACTTTGACACCCGAAACCGACTTGGAAGACCTAGCTGCAGAAACTGCAATGGGCAGAACGGCGTTTGATTTGCTAATCCAAGGATATGCGGGTTTGCTAGGCCGTATGGCGACAACGGGCCAAGATGGAGCGGTTAATTCAGGCACTGCAAGGTCTGCTCAGATGGCTGACGATCAGGTGTTAGAGGATCTTTTAACGACATGCCAATTTAGTTGACGCGGCCAAATGATCGCAGATCCCACCGCTTAAACGATAGGTCAGGATAATTTTGGCAGGGACGAAGCCGGAAGGATGACCCACCGGCACAGTCGCCTTTTTTGCAAAGCTCCACGCAGATTTACTCACCAATCGCGATGCCTTCGCGGCGCGGATCTGCGCCACCGCTTAGGGTTTGGCCGATGGCAATCGCGTGCAGCCCTGAATTCAGCCCCCGGACACTGACCTCATAGCCAAGGCTGACCAAATCGGCCTCAAACGCGGTGGCGGTGGTTCCGTCCTCCAGATCGAATGTGCCGAACCGGTTCACCAGATGGGGCATCGCAATGGCTTGCTGTACGTCCATCCCCCAGTCAAGATGGGCGATGATGGCTTGTGTGACATAGCCGATGATCCGGCTACCGCCCGGTGAGCCGAGGACCAGAACCGGGGCGCCATCGCGCAGCACAATCGTCGGCGCCATAGATGAACGTGGACGTTTTCCCGGCTCAACCCGGTTCGCAATCGGAACGCCGTCTGAATGGGTGCTGAATGAGAAATCCGTCAGCTCATTGTTTAGCAAGAATCCACCCGGCGTCATCAGCCGGGAGCCAAAGCCATTCTCGATCGTTGTGGTCATCGATAGAGCATTTCCGTAGCTGTCGACGATTGAGATATGGCTGGTCGAAGGCAATTCGATCGACATGTCGTCGGCCCACAGCTGTGCATGGTCCCAAACCGGCATGCCCGGTGACACCTCTGGCAATGCGTCATCACCGGCCAGTAGGGCCGCACGCGTCGCCAGATAGTCAGCGGCAATCAGCCCTTCGATTGGCACTGGCACATAATCGCTGTCGGCCATGTAGCGGCCCCGATCCGCAAAAGCGAGACGCGAGGCGTCGCCGATAATGCGCCAAGCCTCCGCACTATCAGGGCCCATGGCGGCCAAATCGTAAGAATTGGCCATCCCAAGGATCTGCCCAACGGTCAGCGCACCAGAGGAGGGTGGCCCCATGCCGCACACCTCATAAACCCGGTAGGGCACGCAAACCGCCGCACGTTCAACCACCTCGTACACCTCTAGATCGCGCAGGCTGAGGACACCGGGATTGCCCTGCGCATCGCGCACCGTGGCAATGATCCCTTCGGCAATCGGCCCGGAGTAAATCACCTCAGACCCATGTACGGCCATGGCGCGCAACGTCTCGGCATAGGCAGGATTGCGCAGCATGCTGTCTTGGGCCAGTGGCATGCCATCTGGCAGGAAATACGCAGCAGTTCTGGGGAATGTCGCCAGACGCTCAGCATCATTGGCGACAGCGCTGGCCATCCGGGCCGAAACAGCAAAGCCGCCGTCGGCATGCGCTATGGCCGCGTCAAAAAGATCTGCCCAATTGCTTTGCCCCCACCTGCGATGGGCGTCCTGCATCAGCGCAGGTGTGCCGGGTGTGCCGACAGACAGCCCACCGACGACAGCATCAAAAAAGCCAAGCGGCTGTCCGGCGTCATCCTGAAAAAGACGCGGGCTTGCGGCCAATGGTGCGGTCTCGCGGCCATCCAATGTTGTGATCTCGCCGGTTGCCGCATCATACCAGACCAAAAAGGCCCCACCGCCGAGGCCAGAGGATTGCGGCTCAACCAGACCCAGAACCGCCTGAACCGCCACCATCGCATCAGCGGCTGTGCCACCTGCGCGCAAAACATCTGCGCCGGCCTCAACGGCCAAGGGGTTGGCGGCCGCAATCATCCAGTGTTCTGCCTCAACGGGCAGGCCAGCCTCTTTTGCTTGCAGGGCACCAAGTGCCGCATCTGACAGATCAAAGCTGCCAAGGACAGTCCCGGCCTCTGGTGCGACGGCGTCTGCAGCTTGCTGCGCCATCGCAGACGTTGAGAGCAGCAGCGCCAGAACGCCAATTATTGTTCGAAACATCATAGGCCTCATCCTTCATGAACCAACTCTGACAAAGGTGGGACACCGGATGATTTGGTCAATTTTCGGCGACCCGTCGCCTGATGGCGGATCAGCCCAGAAGAATGCCGATCACAACCGACATTAATCCAAGGCCTGATACCAACAGACCCACCATGTTTATCACGACAACCCGCTGGAGGCGCGCGCGAATTTCGTCATCACTCAATCCCGCCCGCTTGGCCGAATACGCAGAGACGATACAATACCCTAGGATCACGACGCCGATCAGCGTCAAACCCGAGCCTATCCATAATAGCCATTCCATTTAAACGCCTCCGATCGGTCGGTAGGACCTAATTCATGGTTCGCGCAGGTGCAAGGCTTGCAGCCACGCCTGCTGCCCGCTAGATCAAGTTCTCGCGTTTCTTAAATCAAAGGCCGATGTCATGAATGAGACCCAACCCGTTTCCGACAGCTACCGCGTTACCGCAGATGAACTACGCCAGTTTATCGAACGGTATGAGCGGCTGGAGCAGGAAAAACGCGACATCGCTGACCAGCAAAAAGAAGTTATGGCAGAGGCCAAAGGCCGGGGATACGACACCGGCGTGTTGCGTAAAGTCATCGCACTGCGCAAGCGTGAACCCGACGATATCGCTGAGGAAGAAGCCGTTCTTGAGTTGTATAAAGAAGCGCTTGGCATGCGTTAAACCTGTTGATCTTACGGGGTGATAAAGTTCACCCCGGGGATCCGGGCGACTACGGCCATGTCTTCCTCATAGGCCTCGGTCATGTTTTGCACCATCTCTTGGCTCCAGCCTGGAACGTCCAGTTCCTCTTCGATGGCGTCTAGGCGGGCGTATTTGTCGAGGAATGCCGAAACGATCCGACGTCGGTGGACCTCGGTCTCGGGTGGATGTTCCGTCAGGTAGGTCTGCATCCGCTGGAATCCCGTGGGATACATGATGCTGGACAAAAGATCATCGACACCGTCCAGCGTTGTCGTTGGGTCGCAATCTGCCATCTTGCGCAAGATCTCACCCCAGATCAGCGGAGTATCTTCATTACACCAGACCGTCACTTCGATATCTGGATGAGCCAGACGCAGCCTGCCCAGCATTTCCGACCAGGCTAGGGCACGGGGCTGCATGTTCTCGGTGAACTCGTCAAAATCGTCAAAACGTGAGGATTGAAACAGGGCAGGGATCAGCGTGGCGGGATCCCGCATGCCAATGAAGAACTCAACCTGTGCTTGCGGAAACAAATTGCGCAATTGCAGGCCTTTACGGTCGATCATTGGCCAGATTTGGGCGCCTTGTACAACCATGCGGTTGATACAAATAAATTTATCGAAAGACAGGATTAGCCGGTCTGCTTCCTCATCGTTAATAATTGTATCCAATAGCGCGTCTTGGATGTCCTCGGGTGCCGGTGCGCCCTCCAATAATCGGGTCGTATCGCGGATCACGGAGCGATAGCGCGAAGGTGGCGGGACGATGACGCCCTCTTTGGCAAGCAAGCCGCGGTTCTTCAGAAGCGATTTGATCAGCCGGTCTTCGTCCGTGCGAGGGGCTCCGAGATGATAAACGACCTGCATAGAGGGGCTTCCGATCCTGATCTTAGTTCGCAACAAACCTATACGCGTGAACGAGTGGACGCAAACTGATCATGAGACGTCTTGCAACAACCGAACGGCTGTCGTATGGACGCGCCGAGCCCCTATAGCTCAGCTGGTAGAGCAACTGATTTGTAATCAGTAGGTCCGCGGTTCGAGTCCGTGTGGGGGCACCATTTTTTCAAGGACTTAGCGGTTTTACGTGCGGAGCTAGGCTCTTTATAGGCTCCATACTGCTGTCCTTGGTAATTGACGAATCTTAGCAGCAGTACTTCGCTGCTAGTGGA
>JBLHOS010000070.1:0-15326 GCA_047623825.1 Paracoccaceae bacterium
ATGATCGTTGATCCAGTGCTGGCTGCAGCTCAGCCGGGCTGTCATCTTTCGTAGGCGACCAAGCGACCGGTCCATCCTCTGGACGGATCAACACAGGACCAGACTGTCCGCCCCGCCGTTGCGCAGTATCAGGCAGGATGACAATCGGAGCTTCCAGCCCCTTTGCGCCGTGGATCGACATTACCCGGATCTGGTTTCCCGCACTTCCTGGATCGCGCTTCATGGTCACATCATCAGCCAAAAGCCATCCAACAAATCCAGTCAGGCTGGGCACCTCCACGCGCTCATAGGCTAATGCCTGCGACAACATCGCGTCGATACCATCCTCAGCCTCTGGCCCCAAACGCGCCAAAAGATTGCGCCAGCCATCATGGCGGATCAAGATCCGTTCCAACAGGTCATAGGGGCGCAAGAAATCCGCTAGATTGCGCAGATCCTCTAAGGTCTCGACAGTCTTGGGGAACTCAGTGGTGCGGGTTTGCAGTTCGCGCCACAAAAACCGCCCCTCGCGTGGTTGCGCCAGATCGTACAGCTCTGCCTCGCTCCATCCAAAAAGCGGCGAGCGCAGGATTGCCGCAAGCGATAGATCATCTTCGGGTGTGGCCAGAAAGGACAGGAGGGCAGTCAGATCCTTGACCGCAAGCTCGGCTGCGACCCGCATCCGGTCAGCCCCGGCAATCGGCAGGTTCAACGCCTTAATCGCCGCAATAATCTCATGAAAGACTTGTGAGCGTCGCTGGACAAGAACCAGAATATCCCCGGGCTGAACGCGGCGACGCTTGCCCTCACTTACGATACTGGTGCCGTCCTCCAAGATCGTCTTGATCGCAGCGGCGACCCGGCGGGCCAATCGGACCATATGGTGATCCTCTGCCAACAGATCGACGGGATCATCCCAATCCCCCGGTTCCGCGTCCTTAGAAGTCTCAATTGCGGGCCAGATATCGACCCGTCCGGGCAGGTCAGATTTAAAGGCAATGTGGCGCACATCATGCCCAACACCCTCACCAGCTTCCCCCTCAAATACCTGATCGACCAGTTGCAGGATGGGTGGCGCAGACCGGAAAGAATACAGCAGGTCGCGGGATTGAAACGGTGCGCTGACCTGAGTTAACTTTTCTTCAAAATGATCGCGCATCTGGTCAAAGCCCTCAGGATCGGCGCCCTGAAACGAATAGATTGACTGCTTTTTATCGCCGACCACAAAAATCGTGCGATCAACCCCGTCACGCGCCCCAGCGCCTGAGGCAAATTCTTGACTAAGTTGCGCAATGATTTGCCATTGCTGGGGCGAGGTGTCTTGCGCCTCATCCACCAAGATATGGTCAATGCCGCCGTCCAGACGGAACAAAACCCACTGGGCAACACTAGGATCAGACAACAACCTTTGCGTAAGGTTGATCAGATCGTCAAAATCAAGCCAGCCCCGCAGACGTTTTGCGTACTCAAAGGCGGGCACGAATACCTCAGAAAACCGGTGCAGAGCGTTCGTTTTTTCGGCGGCAGCAAGTGCGCGGCGCTCCGGACAGGCGGCCTCTACCCGCTCCATCAGGTCATTGAGGTCTTCGGTTAGATCACCAAGTGCCGCCCGACCTTCTACGTTGGGGAATTTACCAATCTTTGCGCTGTTGGGCGTCTTAGTTTTGGGGCCAGTCAGAAACGCGGCCTCCAGATTAATCAGGTCAGCTACGCCCGGCGCGTCCCAATTGATCGCGCTAAGTCGCCGGTGATTAGCCCCTTCAGTACGCTTTTCGGGGTCCAGATGGGACAGGATGATCTGGCAAATCTCACGCTCCCCGCCCTGAAAGACCCGATCAACCAACACCTGAGACGTCAGGCCAAGGGGAACACCAAACCAATCAAACAGCCGCTGTTTGCTCCAAGGTGCGGCCAGATCGTTGCGGAACGACAAGACGCGTTGCACAAATCCCACGGCGTCCTCCCCCGACAGATACCGCGCAATACCATCAAACGCAGGTTGGGTCGGCCCATCGGCCAGCATATCCAACACATCCTCTGTCAGTCGTTTCTGTGCCCGTTCATCCATTTCGGTAAAGCCGGGTGACACTCCAGCCTCTAGGGGAAATCGACGCAGGACAGCGGCACAAAACGAATGGATCGTCTGGATTTTCAGCCCGCCCGGCGTTTCGATCGCACGGGCAAATAATGTGCGGGCGCGCGATAACAGGCCCGGGTCGACCTGTGTCGGATCAATGCCCAAATCAACCAATTGCGCCATCAAAGGCTCATTATCCAGCATCGCCCATTCGCCCAAACGGCGAAACAGACGGTTCTGCATCTCGGATGCGGCGGCCTTGGTATAGGTCAGGCACAAGATCCGCTCAGGTGGGACTTGGTTCAACAACAGCCGGGCAACCCTGTCGGTCAGAACCCGGGTTTTGCCGCTGCCCGCATTCGCCGATAACCAGGTCGAGGTCAGCGGATCGGCGGCTTCGATTTGCGCACGAGAGGCTGCGTTCTGAATCATGACCCAACCCTTATTAGCGTTGGTGGCATAGTCGCATCCCACTCGCCGTAGCGCGCCAGATGATCGAAATCGCCACCGAAATTCAAATCAAATACGGCCCGGCGGGATGGGTATCCCGTATCAGGCTGCGCAAAGCGTTTAATCAGTTCGCCAAATGAGCTGGCGATGGCGGCAATATCGCCGGGGGCCAGTACATGCAGCAAAACCTTGCCGCCAGCCCCAAGGCCAATATATGCGATCTGGCGGACGGCAAGTGGCTCAGCCCCTTCAAACGCGCCGCGCTCTGCCATCAGAGCCTCTAGCCAAAGCTGCTTGTTGAAAGAGCGTTCCTGCGCAGGGCTTGGCACGCCGCCGGTTTTGTAATCATAGATCACCAGATCGCCGCCTTCAGCCCGATCGATCCGGTCGGCCGTTGCGGTTAGTTTCAAGTCCAGTTCTGGCATATCGAGTTGGCCGCGTGCCTCTAACAGATACGGCGTTGCGATCTGGCGACGTGCCACCTCACCGTCGATAAGCCAGGGCGCGATCCGTTCCATCCGCGCAAACCAAAGGCGGCGTGCAGCGGGCCACGGCGCTTGGTCATGCAAGACAGTCTCAGCGGTCAAGAGCAACTGATCGATCGCGTCGTTCGGCAGGCCGGCTCTGGTTTGGTCAATAAATTGGCAAAGCACATCGTGCAAGATCGTCCCCCGAAGCGGCGCATCGGGCGACTGGCGCAAAGGGCGCAGTGGGCGCAAACGCAAGACGGAGCGGGCATAGATCGCATAAGGATCGCGGATCAATCGCTCAACTTGCGTGACCGACAGACGCTTGGGTCGGGCTGCAAGGGGCGGTTGTGGTGCAGGCCGGGGCGCGGGTGGCACGGCCATTTGTGGTGTCGCAAGCTGTTTTGAGATGTCCAGCCAATGGGCGCCGCGTTGGCGCATCTGTTCTAGGGCCGCCTGACTGTCAGCGCTGATGCCTTGCATCAGATTGGTCAATCGGTTGAGCCAGCGCGATGGCACTGTTTCGGTCTCAGCGTTACGTCTGGAACGGGTCAGCCAAACTTCCCCCGATGCGATGGCTTGCTGGAAATCATGGGTCGCCAAACCAATCACACGGTCCGGCAATCTAAGGCCCGCATTCGCCCGCATCTGGCGGTTAAGCCACGGATCAGCGCCAGGTGCGGCGGGCCACACCCCCTCGTTCAGGCCAGCAAGGATCACTAGATCAGCGCCTTGCACGCGTGCCTCCATTGCGCCCCAGATCATTATATTTGGATGGGGCCGAACCGGATCGCGAACTTCCTCGGCATTAAGCACTGCCGCCAAAAGTGCTTGATAGTCGCGATCCGACAGCACACCGCCCGCGTCCGCATCCTGTTGAAACGCTTGCATGACAGCCTCAGCCTTTTTGCCCGCCTCGTATAACCACAGACCGCCCGATCCCTCACCTGTCACGCCACACGCAAGTGCGGTCGCGGTCTGCAAATGACGCTCAAGATGCTCCGTTAGCAACTGCTCAGCCGGTGCTGCATGGACCAGCAATGTCGCATGGACCCAGTCGACCCATGCAATCGCCCCAGGATCAGTTGTTCGCTGCTCTGCCCAAGTCTGTAATGCCTGATGCGTGGGAAATGGCGATCCTCCACGCAGGACCTCCAGCTCTAGATCACGAGTGCGCAGCAGGTGCTGTCCGCGTCGATCGCTAACTGATTGTGACAACGGATGCTTGAGTAGGATCAGCAACGCCTCGCCCGTCAAAGGTCGACCAAAGACGTCCGCCACGTGGCGCAAAAAACGCCCAGCAGCAGATAGGGCTAGCGGTTGACCAGCACTGTCGTCCGGCTCAATCCCCCAACGGTTCAGAGCCGCCGTAACCTGGCGTGTCAATGTTCGGTCCGGGCTGATTAACGCCGCACGGCTCCCATCCTCGGCGGCTTGGCGCAGTCGCAATGCAATGGCTGCAGCCTCGGCTTGTGGGGTTGCCGCCTCAAGAAGCGTTAACTCTTTCACTCCGTCGCCCAAGTGTTTCAGCAAAGGTCCCTCAGTTCGCCATTGATCTGTGACTGGTGCGGGACGCAACGCCAAGGATACCAACGCGGTGCGCGCAGGGGTCTTTGGGAGCTCACCACTCCAATTTGTGATCTGGTCGGGTTTAATCCCAACGCGCGCTGCAAAATCGGCGAACCGGAATTGCGGATGATCCTCCGCCGTCAGGCTATCAAGCAGGCCATCCCAAACGTCCACAGGCTGATCAAAGTCGAAGCCCGGCAAGATCACCGCCCCTTGCGGAAGTGTCGCAACCAGTGCCATCAACCGCGCGGTTGTGCCCCGCGATCCGGTAGATCCAGCGATCAAGATCGGGTGCAATGGCGGATCGACGCGCCATTTTTGCGCCAGTTGATCAACCGAAAGGTTTTGACGTGCTTCGGCTGTCATGCCGCTGGCATCGGGGCCAAAATACTGTGTGACAATCGACAGGAACGCCTGACTTTTCTGCCAGTGCTGCGCATGCTCTGCGACGTCAAGCTGGGCCAATGCTTGCGGAAAAACCTGCTCCTCCTGCATCTCTGCCATCAAGTTGGCCAGGCTTTCGGCAAGATCAAACAGCGCAGCCCGGGGCGCCAATTCAGGTTGCCTGTCCAATAGGGCTGCGATCAACTGGCTGATTTCCAACTGATGGCGCAGTTTCGAGGCAGCCGGAGGCAAATCTTTTAGGCCAGGCTGATTGGCCAACTCGGTGATTTGCTTGATCCGGGGTAGGAAACTGGCACGCCGTTCAGCATAAATCGCGCGCAGCCGCCGTTGCAGCCGGGCGGTATTCACATAGATCTCAATGCGTCCCAAATCTTGCGGCTGCGCACCAGCCAGCCGTTGATCGATGCCATTGATTAGAGCTGACGAAAAATCCACGCCAACAGGGGTGGCAAAGACACGCGGTTGCGAAGTTCTATCAAACAGAGCCATCTTGCCTCAACATTTCCTCAGCCAAGGCTATCCCCTCGGGATGGCCAACATCGGCCCATTTGCCATGGTGCATAACCCCAAAAAGCCTGCCCGCCATTGCTATTTCATCCCAGACACGGTGCATTGAGAACGCGCCCTCAGGATACGGCAGCAAAAGATCGCCGTTCAGGATCTGTGCGCCGGTATAAACCAAGCTCTCGGGTCGTTTTCTCAAGGTAATCCGACCGTCTTGCGCCATCTCAAAGTCACCGGGTCCAAGGCGTCCCACGGCGTCCACCCTTGGCACCAAAAGCAGCAACGCGTCCATGTCATCAGGGCGCCAGGCCTGCTGCAATTCTTGCAATGCAGCAGCACCAGTCCAGACGGCATCAGAATTGAGCGTGAAAATCGGCCCTGCCCCCAAGATCCCCAAGGCATTTTTGACAGCGCCACCTGAGTCTAAAATATCTGGCATCTCTTTTAGAAATGTCGTCTTGGGCCACCCCGCCAAATGCTGGCCCAACTGATCGGCAAAATGGTGGCCATTCACGACTGTCTGACTGATTGGGACCTGCTGAATTTGCGCCAAAGCGTGATCGATCAGCGGTCGTCCAGACACTTCGATCATCGGTTTGGGTCGGTTGGCCACTAGATCCCCCATCCGCGTGCCAAACCCGGCAGCCAAGATCATCGCAGAGGTCGGGCCACTCATAAAAACGCCTCAAACTGCCCGTAATGATGCAAAAGCGTGGTCATCGGGGCCTGCAAAGATCCAAGTTCTGGATGGATCAGTGCATGTTCCAGATGGCTGCGGACCCTGGGCAAAAAGCCAAGATATCGCCGTTTGCCATGCTCAACAGCCAAGCGCCGGAAAACGCCAAGGATCCGAGTGTTTCGTTGAACGCAAAGCACCGCGCAAAGCGTCGCGAAGGCTTGCGGATCTTCCTCAATGGAGGCTGCATAATGGGCATAGAGTTCGGTCTTGAGTTGACGGGGGACATCCCGGCGGACGTCTTCTAACAAAGATACCAGATCGTACCCGACCGGCCCCAAGACAGCATCTTGAAAATCGAGGACGCCGATCCCCAAAATCCCGGGCCGCTGCGGCAATAACAATAAGTTTTCCGCATGGTAGTCACGCAGCACAGTCACTGGCGCACGGGTGTTATAGCGGCCTAACAGGTCACCTAGGGCATTGGTGAAATCCACTTCAGCTGATCCATCAAGTCCAGCAAAGCTGATCCGGGTCATGTCCGTGAGTGTGACCAAATCAAGCGTTGGCAAACCCACCATGGGCAATTGCTCTGACAGATGGATCAAGACGTCGGTGGCGCGAAGGTATAGCTCGGCCTCGTCCTTTTCCGAGCCTTGGCTAAGCAAGGCTATCAGTGCATCGCCGAAATCCTCCAGTAGCATCAGCCCCAGATCCAGATTTGCACCCAGAACAATCGGGGCTGATACGCCGTGGGCTCGCAAATATTCGGCCACCGTCAGGAAAGCGGCGAAGCTGGCTTGATCCTTGGGCGGGGCCTGCATCAAAATCGCAGTCTTTGCGCGGCCCGCAATTGTGATCCGGGAATAGACCCGCGTTGATGCGTCTGCGGTCATCGGTGTGCGCGATGCATCTGCCCATCCGACGTTTTCAAGAAACAGGTCAACTGGATCAGACATCGGATCCGACACCTTTGAGGGCTACGGCCAACGGACTGTTTGGATCACCCAATACAGACACGATCCGTTTGTCAGGGTCCTCTGATGCCATCTCAAATTGCAATGTCACCGCGTCTGCCGGGACCAACTCTTCCAGCCTGTCAGGCCATTCGATCAGGCACAGTGCGGATCCGAACGCGGCCTCTAATCCCAGTTCAAATATCTCATCTACCGATGTCAGTCGGTACAGGTCGCTGTGCCAAATCTCTAGATCGCCAACCTCATAGATTTGCACCAAGGTAAAGCTTGGTGAAGGCACGTCTTCGATCAAACCCACTTTTGCCAAAAGGCTTTGAATAACACCGCGCGCAAAATGGGTTTTTCCAGCACCCAGATCCCCCGCCAACAGCAAGGTATCGCCAGCTGAGACCCTATTGGCAACACCTTGCGCGATCGTGGTCATCGCCTCTGGCGATGGGACTATCCATCGCTCAATGACCGTCTGGGGAAGCGTAAGATTGGAAAGGTGCGGCGCGCTCATCCTCTATGTCTATCAAAGCGGGTGGGACAGGCAACTCCCCGCCTTACAGTTAGGGTCGTTCAGAGTGTCATATGCTAAGCTAACTGCTCATACGCGCCGACAGCTTCTGTTCGTCCGGATGGGTCTATGGGGCGGAATGCTACAAGCGTCGCCCCCCCTTTCAAGGGCGCAAACCGGCACTCCAACGTTTTGCCAGACAAAAGATCGATGCGGTCGATCCAGCTACAGCGTTCGGTTGTCTTCAATGCAAAGTCGCGCAAATCACCCCAGACCGGTGTCGGCGAGCACAGCGATTGCCAGTGACACGTTGCCTCGATCAAGCCGACCGTCGCCAATCCCTCCACCGGGGCATCTGGCCAAACCTCAGCGTAGATCTGGTTTCTCATGGTCATCTGGCCATCGATTGAAAAGACTGCAATCGCCTCATCGCTTTCGTCAAGAACGGCCTGAAACATGTCCAGATCTGCCCGAAACTGACGGGTTAGCGACACTTCGGATGTAATATCCTCAAACATAAAGGCGACAGCGCCATCTGGATGGGGTCGCCCGATCACGCGGTAGGTCTGACCTGTCGGCAGGGACCATAGATCCTGATAGGTTCCGTCTTGCGCGGCCATCTCCAACGCCGAAATCTCAGCCCGCCATTCCTTGTAGTTCTTGGGCTCTGGCATGCGCTGTCGTTCCCGCAATTGGTCGAGAAATCCAAACAGATCTGGGCGGGCGGACAGCCATTCCGGCTCTAACGTAGAGAGAGACACAAGTGCCGGATTGAACAGCACCAATTGACGCCGCTTATCAAAAATGGCGAGCCCAATGGGAAGGTGGGCAAAAGTTTTCGAAAGGGTCTGCACGAAATTCTTGAGCGCAGACTCTGCCGTAACCAGCCGATCAATCGACTGGGCCGAGAAAAGGTGCCCACTCTCAATCTCGACTGCAGACAGGTCAAACCAGGCCGCGTCACTACGCCCCTCCAGATCAAGTTGTGAGCGCCGGACCGCCCCCATGTCGGGTGGAGGCAACGTCTGCTTTTGAAAGAGGTCCGTAATCGGCCATGCCGCTGCGGGATCTTCCACAACAACTTGCTCCAACAGCCGAAAATAGGCGCCGTTGGCCCACATAATGCGATTGTCAGTTGCCTGTCGCCACATCGCCACAGGGGTACATTCCATCGCTTCGCGAAGCTCAGCCAACTCATTCTCAATCGCATCCAAACTTTGCTGATCGACTTGTCGTTTGCGCAATGCCGGGCGAGCTGCCCCCACGGAAATAACGCAAATCGGTCCATCGACATGCCCGCCAATTGATAAAAGATCCTCACCGATCACCCCTTCAAGCACAAAGGGTTCCGCACGATCTCGAAGACGGGCCATACGGTCTGCAACATTTGTGTTGAGGGGTGTCAGCGCCTGGATCAGCCCCTGCCAAGCTGATATTCGGTCCGCCTTGTCATTCAGAAAATACTCATCCTCGTCCGGGTCGGACACTAGGTAACCATCCCGGAATTCATAGCGGCGCGGCACCTCTAGGGACCGCCATATGACATGACGGTCGCTAGATTTACCATCTGGCACAAGCCATCGGCTAAGCACGATAGCAGCTGACGCTGCCAAAACGCTGACCCCAATAAGCAAGATGAGAATGTTCGGGTCGGGAAAATACATCTTATAGAACCACTCTGCTTCGAGTGGCCTATGAGGACCGCATAAGACTTAACAATCTATTAAGACAAAAGAATTTCAATTAATATGTTATCGGTTGGTTCTGCCCCAACGGACCCAATACGGCGTCTTCGGTCAGGCCAATCGCCTCAAAGGGCCAGCTCACCTCAACAATCGCGCCGCGCCGTTCATGATGATCTTCGTCTTTCAGAAATGGATCAGAGGCATTAAAAAACTGAACATCAGCCCTCGTTCGTTCCAACAAGGTCTTAGCGATAAATAACCCCAGCCCCATGCCTTCATAGCCGGGGCGCATGTCGCGATCCAAGTTGGACGCCCGCCGACGCAAAAATGGGTCACCCAACCGCCCGATCAGATCAGTCGGAAAGCCTGCGCCGTCATCGACAATCCGTAGATGCAGCCGCCGATCGCTCCACCGCCCATCGATCCAGACATTGCCCGATGCGAAATCGACCGCGTTTTGAACCAGATTGCGCAGGCCATGAATAATCTCAGGTCGACGCCGGACCATGGGCTGGGTCTCTGATGATCCCAGCTCAGGCTGAAAGTCGAAATGAATTTGGACACCGCGGTCTGAATGCGGTTCGGCTGCTTCACGCACCAGTGCCGCGAAGGGCGCGTTGCGCATGTGCAAATCATCTTTTCCGGCTCGGCCCATCGATTGCAGAATATCACGGCAACGATCGGCCTGCGCCCGGATTAGACGGGCATCGTCGCGCAGCGCCGGCATATCCGCCAACTCATCCTCCAGCTCACTTGAAACCAATTTGATCGTGGCCAGCGGTGTGCCGAGTTCATGCGCAGCCGCGGCGATAACCCCCCCAAGATCAGTTAACTTCTGTTCGCGTGCAAGGGCCATTTGTGTGGCCAGCAGCGCTTGCGACATCGAATGGGTTTCCATGGTCACACGGCGCGCATAAGCGGCTAAAAATATTATTCCGATGACAATGGCGATCCAGAACCCCAGCACAAAAATTTCTGGCAATTCCAACAGCGTGCCGTCAGCCATTTGCAACGGAATGTGATAGGTCACCAAAAGCGAGATCATCAAGATGGCCGCCAGACCTAGAAACAGTGTGGAACGCAAGGTCAGCGCTGTTGCTGAAATTGTGACTGGCGCCAAGATCAGCAGGGCAAAGGGATTGTTCAACCCACCGGTCAGAAAGATCAGAAACGACAGCTGCGACAGATCAAACAGCAGGGTCAGCATCGCATCACGATCTGACAATCGTTGGTTTTGCGGAAAGATCGTCATAGCTATAACGTTTGACAGGACGGACGCCCCAATTGCCAAAGCGCAAAGGCCAAGCTCAATCTGGAGACCTAAAATGGTGCTGACAAAAAGTACGGTGCCGGTCTGGCCAAAAATCGCCAGCCAACGCAGGCCCAATAATGTTCTCAATCGCACCCAATCGCTGCGGGCATCTTCTGCAAACAGGCTGAGGGCTGGGTCGGTCATGCTAAAGGTCCGTTCACTTGGGTCTTTGTGTCACACGCGCAGGTTCGTGAATTGATACTCGCTTCGGATTCCGCAATCAACGCATGACCATTAGAGTAGGAGAATACGATGACCCGAATTTATGCCACAAGTGCTGTTGCCTTGATTGCGGCCCTATTGGGGGGGGCGGCAGTCTCGATCTACCTTGGCCAAACCAATTCAAACCGCGCCGATGATCCATTTGGACAGTGCCGCGCAACCACGATCGCAGGTGGGGCCGGAACCATCGGCGGGCCATTTGAACTGGTCACTGAAACCGGCGAAACGGTGACCGACGTTGATGTCATTACTGAGCCGACGTTGATCTATTTTGGATACACCTTTTGTCCCGATGTGTGCCCACTTGATACCATGCGAAACGCCGAGGCCGTCGAAATTCTGGAAGAAGATGGTATGTCGGTTCAGCCGGTCTTCATTACGGTTGATCCGGAACGAGACACGCCCGAAGTTGTCGCAGCCTTCACGGATGTAATGCATCCGCGGATGTTGGGGCTGACAGGCAGTCTGGAACAGACCGATGCCGCGTCGCGCGCTTACCGCACATATTATCGCAAACAAGACAGCGGGGATGAGTTCTATCTCGTGGATCACTCAACCCTGTCCTATTTGGTGCTGCCAGAGCATGGTTTTGTCGAATTTTTCCGCCGCGAAGCGTCACCGCAAGAGCTGGCCGAGCAAGTGGCTTGTTTTGTCGATGCGGCGTCTTAGATAACGACTCAGGATATTTGGGTTGTTTGACCCAGCATCAAATCTGTGGCTATGAAGAAGCACAGATCAGGCGAGAAGGAACGCGCATGTCATCGGATCGGACGCTTCGGGACATTGGACCGGATAAATCCCTACTGTTGGTTGATGATGACGAAGCATTTTTGCGCCGATTGCAGCGGGCAATGGAAAAGCGCGGCTTTGAAGTAGAAGCTGCAGGTTCCGTCGCTGCCGGCATCGCCATTTCGACAGCCCGCCCCCCTGCATACGCAGTCATCGACCTGCGGCTTGAAGATGGCAATGGATTGGATGTCGTTGAAACCCTGCGCGAAAGACGGCCCGACAGCCGAATTGTCGTGCTGACAGGTTACGGCGCAATCGCGACGGCCGTGGCCGCGGTAAAGATAGGGGCGACGGATTATCTGTCGAAACCTGCGGACGCGAATGATGTGATGGCCGCGCTGTTGGCGCGAGAAGAAGAGATGCCGCCACCCCCAGAAAACCCGATGTCGGCAGATCGTGTCCGGTGGGAACATATTCAGCGCGTCTATGAACTGTGTGACCGGAATGTCAGTGAAACGGCCCGCCGGTTGAACATGCATCGTCGGACCTTGCAGCGTATACTGGCCAAACGCTCACCACGCTAGACTAACCCGAAACCAGCACAACATCCTGTGTACACTCGCTGTGAAGGCGTCGTGTTCAAAGTATCTGCGCTATACGTAGGCAAAAAAGGCAAGGAACGGATGTGATGTGGTCGGGCCAAAGCTGAGTTCGCAGCCAGATTGCACATCGCCGCATGCAATAACTGAACCACGGGCGGCGCCCGCGCGATATCAGCCTCTACAAACGCGCCACTACAGGTGCTGTTGTACCATTAGATCTGTCCCTCAAGCGCCTAATCAGGCCTGCCCTGCCACCAAAACTTTATAAAACCTTATCATGCACTGTTCCGGCCGTGATCTGGCAGATCCATGCACCTGACGGTTCAAGCGTATCGTCATTGATCTGCATGGTCACAGGGATCCAAACAACTTCGCGGCCGCTGACGTCCGTGCGCGTATTGGTCGGATCATAGTTATCTAGGCAGTCCAACCCATATGCTAAGGCGAAGTATTGGGCGTTTTGGGTTACACGCAGGGCGGACGCAGATATGCCGATAGTATTGTGGCCTACTCAACCCGGCCCATCCATGGTTTGATTGGCTGACCTGATCAATGGCGCGAACAGAACGGACACGACATGCGAACCGACACTTTTGAAATCCGCGATGACCGGTTTAAGCGCAGCGTAAAGCTGGCGGAATCCCTAGATCAGATCTGGACCGGCGGGCGCTGGACCGAAGGCCCGGTATATTCGGCGTCCTACCGATCCCTGATTTGGAGCGATATCCCCAATGACAGACGCTTGCGTTGGGATGAGCTGACCGGCGCCGTAGGTGATTTTCGTAGTGGTTTGGGCTGTTACACAAATGGCAGCACTTTGGATCGTGAGGGACGGATTGTCGCGTGTGAGCACGGGACGCGCACCGTGACCCGGATTGAGCATGACGGTACAGTCACTACATTGGCCAGTCACTATGACGGCAAGCGTTTCAACAGCCCCAATGACGTTGTGGTCAAATCGGATGGCACTATCTGGTTCACTGATCCCGCCTATGGCATCGAAAGCGATTATGAGGGATTTCAGGCCGAGCCTGAAATGGACGGCCAACATGTCTACCGTCTGGACCCAGCCAATGGCGCATTAAGCCGGGTCGCCGATGACTTTGTCTGCCCTAACGGGCTGGCTTTCTCGCTTGATGAACGGGTGCTCTATATCGCGGACTCGGGCGGCACACGCTATCCTAGTGGGGAACATCATATCCGCACCTTTGGTGTCAGCGAGGACGGAACGCTGTCAGGTGGCAACGTCTTTGCCGAATGTGAGAATGGAGTTTTCGACGGGTTTCGACTGGACACGCAGGGGCGGATCTGGACCAGCGCGCGCGACGGGGTACATTGTTATCACCCGGACGGGACGTTGCTCGGCAAGATCTTTGTTCCCGAGGTCGTATCAAACGTCTGTTTCGGGGGGCCTAAACGGAACCGGTTGTTCATCACTGCCTCGAGCAGCGTTTATTCGATCTTGCTGCCCACGACTGGGGCGGCGCTGGTCTAAACGGTCCGTTTAAGTCATCTGATAAGCTTCGTCAGCTTATCAGAGATAATGCCTGACTGAGTGACCATGTAATACCCAAGAACCTTGGTCTTTTGCTCATAGACTATGGCCAAATGGCCAGCCGCAAGTCCCTGTCGATTACTGCGCGCAGTTGAACCGCGAAGCCAGCATCTGCGTGTGCCGCCGACAAGACCATTCTATTTAAGGCCAATGGCAAGCCATTAAGGGACGCCTGATCCAGCCCATGGTCACTGACCCACATTGAGAACTCCTGAAACGTGGCATCAAACAGCCAGGTTTGATCAGCCCGCAGTTGCAGCCCGGCCACTTTCCACAGCCATAGCGGATCGACAGGTGATGCCCTGAGCGACGCAAATCGACTATCTCACAGGTTGGATTGATACTAAGCGCAATATCAGGATGCTGAGCCCAAAAGCTGCGAATCCGAGGCATCAACCAATTCTCGGCAAAATTTGGTGTGGTGTTGATCATCAGGGGGGGGCGTCATTTTGGCTGGCCATCAACGCGTGGGTCCCGTCGGCGATGCTGGCGAACCCACCCGCAAGCGCAGATGCCAGTCACAATCCATCAGGCGTTGGGCGCATTCATTGCTCCACACGCTGCATCAATGGTTGACCAAAATGTCCCTCTGACGCGCGCACATGTTAGCCAATGGCCGCATGGGTCACGTTCAGTTCTCGCGCGGCGGCAGAGTAGTTGTGCAGCCTTGCCACGACTACAAATTATGGCTGGGATATAAGGTGATTAAAACGTGCTGTGAATGCTGCGCGTACCTCAATTGGCGGGCGCAGCCGCAACGTCAGGCCCTTGATCTGCGCAAGATCGGGAGCACCAAAGAACTTATTGGCCTCGGACACCGAGAAATCCGCAAGCTGAGTCGCCTCAAGCCAAGCCGAGATTTTGTCGGCCCGCTTGATCTGCGCCTTAACCATTTTTGGCAGCACCGCGGGCAAGCCAAAACGAAGATGGATCGCGGCGGTCAGGCGGATATCAAGATCTTCATATGCGCGGCCAACTGCAGCCTTCACCGGTGAAATCATATCCCCGATCACGTATTCAGGGGCATCGTGCAAAAGCGCTGCCAGATGCCATTTTTCAGGCGCATTGGGCTGCAATTTACGGTGGATTTCCTCAACCAGCAACGAATGCTCAGCCACCGAATAGGCATACTCGCCCTGAGTTTGCCCGTTCCAGCGGGCGACAAACGCAAGACCGTGGGCGATATCGTCAATTTCGATATCCACAGGCGTCGGATCCAGCAGGTCAAGCCTGCGTCCTGACAACATTCGTTGCCATGCGCGAGGTTGGGGTTTGGGCATCAAGGGTTCCGTTCGTACAGCATGGATAAGGCATAAAACCGCGTATTAAACAGGTAAACTTCCTGACGCTTTATGCAAAATTTTCTTTGCGGTTGTCCAATTTTGGCTTGGAATTTGTGTCTCGGACACTTTTAAAAGGAAATTTCGATCTCCAAATCAGAGGGCCAACCAGCACTGTCCGCGAAAAGAAAAAGCCAACCAGCAAGTAAGATCACAGATATTTTCGATTTGGAGCCGCGTGAAAGCGCGGGTCTATTTTTGTGTGCCTCGCGATCATCAAAAACAGTTTTTGGTATGATCGCGGGTTTTAGCGATGTGAAAGCTGTTCAAAAAAAAAG
>JBLHOS010000071.1:0-15111 GCA_047623825.1 Paracoccaceae bacterium
CGGTAACGCTGTCCTGCGGCCTCCAAATCTTAAAACAAGCGGGCAACCTGCGAGTTGAGGGCTTCATCGATCCCGACCAACCGGTCTCGGGCAGCTACCTGCTTGCGGTTGAACGCTCTGGCCGCAGTGGCACATCCATTGTCAACCAAGGCTGGGCATTCTCAACCGACGGACGCGACTTGGAACTGCTGGGCCAAGTGATTTTAAATGCGCAACCTCGCGAAATTGTGGGGGAATTGACCCTGAATTGGGACGGCGGCCAACAGGTTTGCCGCAATATCACGCTGCGTGACCTCTGAGTTTTCAAACCAAGGAGACATTTTCAATGTATAGATTTTCACTCATTTCTGCGGCCCTTACCGCTGTGACATTGTTGGCAACAACCCTGCATGCAGGCGCGTTCGATAGCTTGCCATTCGTGGCCCAGAGTGCGTTTGGTGATACGGGTGTTCTGGTTCCGGCAAACCGGTAGTCAAACCACTGGCCCTTGTTGGGTTGTACCCTATGATCTGGCAAACTTTGCTGGAGATCATTTTGTCTGACCCCCTTGCCCTAGAGATCCGAGCCGCCTTACCAGATGCCCTTCGCGTGTTGGTGAAAGAGTACCCGCGTGATGCATGGGCCGGCGATCCCGGCTTTGACGGGCTGGTTCAGTTTTGGCTGGATCGTCACATGATGTTTCGGCGCCTGATGGATCATCTTCAGCAAAGCACCCAGGCGTTGCTGGATCAAAACAAGGATCCCGCCGCATTTACCAAAGAAGTTGCGCGCTATGGTGGGATGTTCGTCAACCAGTTGCATGGCCATCACCAGATCGAGGATCAGCACTACTTTCCAGTCCTGGCCAAAAAAGACGCGCGCGTCGCCCGTGGTTTTGACATTCTGGATGCTGATCATCATGCGTTGGATGATCACCTGAACCGATTTGTTGAAACCGCCAATGGTGTGATCCAAGGCCTGCATTCTACGCCCGACCCTCGTGACCTAGCAGGGGAGTTTCACACCAGCTTGCTTGGCCTAGGTGGATTGCTGGGCCGGCATCTTGAGGATGAAGAAGATTTGGTTGTGCCGATCATTCTCAGACATGGCAGCACTGGATTGGGTTAAGGCCGCTGTCAGTTGAGATCTGAGTGACGTTGCCGCGTACGCACAAGGCGTGCATACGCGGCTTTGATTAGAAGTCGAGGTTTTCGACGTTCAGCGCATTGGTCTGAATGAATTCGCGGCGCGGTTCGACAACATCGCCCATCAGCTTGGTGAAAATGTCGTCGGCTTCTGCAAGATCATCGACGGTCACCTGCAACAATGTGCGCGCCTCAGGGTCTAGCGTGGTTTCCCACAGCTGCCCTGGGTTCATCTCACCCAGACCCTTATAGCGTTGAAGGGTCAGGCCTTTTTCGCCTTCGGCCATGATTGCGTCCAATAGTTCAATCGGCCCGTGGATCGCAGTTTCACGCTCCTTACGGACCATTTTGGACGGTTTGTCATAGACATCACGCATGCCGCTGGCGACTTGGCCAAGGCGGCGCGCCTCACCAGATCGGAGCACGGCCCCGTCCAGCGTCCGGATTTCTTCGACGCCACGCAGAACGCGTGCCAGTTTGATCCCATGATCTTGCGTAATTCGCCCGGTCCAGCCACGCTCATACTCTGCGGCGACAAGGTCCAGACGATGCGCAACATCATCCGCCACTTTTTGCAAATCGGCATCTGCACGGCCGGCGTCGAACGCGCCTGCAATTGCGGCTTGTTCCAGTATGCGTGGCGGGTAGTGCGTCGGAAACGCCTTTAAAATGCGGCGAAACTGTCGTGCGCCATCGGTAATTCGGGACAGGTCAGCACCGCTGATTTCCTCACCTGTTTTCAGCCTAAGGATCGAACCCTCAACGCCCATCTGGACCAGATAATCCTCAAGGCCAGCCTGATCTTTCAAGTACACTTCGGACCGCCCACGCGCCACTTTGTAAAGTGGTGGCTGAGCGATATACAGAAACCCTCCCTCAATAACCTGAGGCATTTGCCGGAAGAAAAACGTCAGCAAAAGCGTTCGAATGTGCGCCCCATCGACGTCTGCATCGGTCATGATGACAATCTTATGGTAGCGGAGTTTGTTGATATTGAACTCATCCCGCCCAATCCCGGTCCCAAGTGCGGTGATCAGCGTGCCGATCTCTTGGCTGCCAAGCATTCGGTCAAACCGTGCCCGCTCCACATTCAGAATTTTCCCGCGCAGCGGCAACACTGCCTGATTGTAACGTGAGCGCCCTTGCTTGGCTGAACCACCAGCACTGTCGCCCTCCACTAGAAAGATTTCTGATTTGGAAGGGTCTTTTTCTTGGCAGTCGGCCAGTTTTCCGGGCAGGGATGCGATGTCCATTGCCGTTTTGCGCCGCGTCAGTTCTCGCGCCTTACGCGCGGCTTCGCGGGCGAATGCCGCCTCGATGATCTTTCCAACGATGACTTTGGCCTGGCTTGGGTTTTCTTCAAACCACTCTTGCAGCTTTTCGTTCACCAAACCCTCAACCGCGGGCCGAACCTCTGAGCTGACTAATTTATCCTTGGTCTGGCTGGAGAATTTCGGATCGGGAACTTTGATAGAGAGAACGCAGGTCAGACCTTCGCGGGCATCATCACCGGTGAAAACGATCTTCTCGCGCTTGGCGATCCCCGATGAATTTGCATATAGGTTGATTGTCCGTGTCAGTGCCCCGCGGAAGCCCGCCAAATGCGCGCCACCATCCCGTTGAGGAATGTTGTTGGTGAAGGGCAGGACATTCTCATGGTAGCTGTCATTCCACCACATTGCGACTTCGATCCCAATATCGTCGCGCTCACCGGTTATAAAGATAGGCTCTTCCATCGCAGAGGTTTTGGAGCGGTCGAGATAGCGAACAAACTCGCGTACGCCTCCTTCGTAGAAAAGCTCAGAGCGTAGCGGCTCAGCTGGGCGCTCATCCTCCAGAATGATCCTCACACCAGAGTTCAGAAACGCCAGCTCCCGTAGTCGATTTTCTAGTGTCTTGAAGACGTAATCCAGATTGGAAAATGTATTAGTCGAGGCCATAAAACGAACCTCGGTGCCTTTGCGTCCGTTGGCGTCACCGACAACCTCTAGATGTTTGACCGTGTCACCATTTTCAAAGCGCGCGATATGCTCTTTACCGTCGCGCCAGATCCGCAATTCCAGCCAATCAGACAGCGCGTTCACAACTGAGACGCCAACTCCGTGCAGGCCGCCTGAGACCTTGTAGGAGTTGCTGTCGAATTTGCCGCCTGCGTGCAGCTGGGTCATGATTACCTCAGCCGCGGAAACGCCTTCTTCTTCGTGGATCCCAACAGGGATGCCGCGTCCATTATCGCTGACCGAAACGCTGTTATCGGCGTGAATTTTTACGTTTACGGCGTCGGCGTGACCGGCCAAAGCCTCATCAATTCCATTATCGACGACCTCATAGACCATGTGGTGCAAACCACTGCCATCGTCGGTGTCACCGATGTACATGCCGGGGCGTTTGCGAACGGCCTCCAAGCCTCTGAGAACTTTGATGGAATCGGCGCCGTATTCTTCGGTTGTCTGCACGGTTTCGGTCATTTGGATCTCTGTTGTTTTTGTTAGTGTTTTATAGCTCGTCAGCGCAGGATTGTCACGCGAATGGCACAAGATTTAGAGAGCGGTGAATGCGATGACTACTGCCACTCCGATCAACAGGGCACCGGAGATCCGGTTTGTACGGACCATTGCGTGTGGTGATGTGATCAGCCGCCGCGCCCGATCCACAAAGTATGCGAAACTTAGGTTGCAAATAAAAGGAACACCCATCGAAATTCCCGCAATGATAACGACATCGATCGTGGTCAGAGCACTAAGATCAAAAAAGCTGGGCAGCATGCCAACATAGAAAATCACGGCTTTGGGGTTGGCTAGGATCGCGGCCAGACCGGCGATGAACCCGGCCCATAGGCCCGGCCTGTTAAGGCGGCCGTCGGGATCGATCGTCTTTGCGGCATTCACGATCAACAGCAGCCCCATCCCTGCAAACACCATAACGGCAAGGATCCGTAGTGCGACCATGATCCAGTCATGCTCTGCCACCAACCAGCTGATGCCAAGGATGGCAGTGATTGACCAAATGCTGTCCCCGATGGCTACGCCCAAGACAAGCGGCACGGCCGCACGCAGTCCATGTGTCAGCGTCCGCGAGATCAGGGCAAGCCAAACCGGACCCGGCGTAATGAACAGCGCCACAAGAGCACCTGCGTATAACAATATGCCAGTCAGGGTCAGCGTCACGGCGTGATTTCAGTCACCGCCGATGAGCGGTTTATGTCGGATACAGCGAAGTGTTGGGCGCGGGGACCCAATTCAGCAAAAAGTTCGGGCCCAGTTCCGGTCAACCATGCCTGCGCCTTGAGCGCGCAAATCTCATCAAAAAGGGCGGCGCGGCGGTCCGCGTCCAGATGGGCTGCTACCTCATCCAATAGCACCAGTGGCGCCATACCCAGATCGACCTTTAAGGCGCGGGCATTCGCCAGAACCAGCGAAATCAGCAACGCCTTCTGCTCACCAGTAGAGCAAAGTCGCGCCTCAACATCTTTGGCGGCATAGCGCGCAATCAGATCAGTTCTGTGCGGTCCGATCAGTGTCCGGCCTGCTGCCATGTCGCGGCTGCGATCTGTCTCAAACGCGGCGCGAAATGCCGCACTGGATTGAATACCGACGCTTTCATCAACTTCCTGAAGTTCGATTTCGGCGATCGGAAACTGGGTATCGGTGTCCTCCATTGAGCGGCGCAATCGATCAACGGCAGTTGCCCGGTTGGCAATGATCGCCGCGGCCCGTTTGGCCATCTGCTCCTCGATTGCGCGGTACCACATTGGATCGCGGATCTGATCTTTAAGAAGGCGGTTTCGTTCCCGCATGGCCTTCTCATAGGCAAGCGTGGCTTCGGCGTGACTGGGAAAAAAGCTCATGGTCATGCGGTCAAGGAACCGGCGACGACCCTCAGCGCCCTCAATCCACAATCTGTCCTGCGCAGGAACCAACCAGACAATTCTAAGGACATTAGCCAATGCCACTTGTGCACAGGCTTTGCCGTCGATGCGAAGTGTTCGGGGCTGGCCTGCCTCAGCGCCAGTCTCCAGCTCATGGATGCGTCCGGAACCCTCAACCTCCGCGAGGATTTTCCAGCCAAGCGCCTCAGGGCGTCGTGTAATCTCATCTGCGCTGGCGCGCCGCAGTCCTCGGCCCGGTGACAGTAACGAAACCGCCTCTAAAATATTGGTCTTGCCCACACCGTTAGGCCCCTGAAGCACAACCGGACGGCCATCGAAGGCCATCCGTACTATCTTATGAGATCGAAAATGCGAAAGCGTTAGCGCCCGGATGGACAGCGGTGTCACACCCGCATCGGCATCACGACATAGATGGCGGAGGTATCGTCGCCTTCACGCATCAACGTCGGATCTCCTGCCGAATTAAACATAAAAACGGCATTCTCACGGTCAACCTGACTAGCAATCTCCAACAGGTATTTTGCGTTGAACCCGATTTCAAGACGTTCATCAGAGTAGGCAACTGCCAGCTCTTCCTCAGCGGCACCACTGTCTGGAGCATTCACCGACAGGATCAGACGATCCTCATCCAAAGACAGTTTGACAGCGCGGGATCGTTCAGATGACACGGTCGCCACACGATCCACGGCGCGGGCAAATTCTGCGGCGTCAACTTCTAGGCGGCGGGTGTTGCCGGTGGGGATGACACGCGAATAGTCCGGGAAGGTTCCGTCGATGACCTTGGATGTCAGCGTAATCGCAGGTGTCGCAAAGCGAATTTTGGTCTCAGAAACGGAAACCGCGATTTCAGTTTCGTCATTTTCCAAAAGCTTGCGTAGTTCACCTACAGTTTTACGCGGCACAATCACGCCGGGCATACCGTCGGCGCCTTTTGGCAACGGTGCGTCCACGCGTGCCAAACGGTGGCCATCGGTTGCGACACACCGCAGAACTGGGCCGTCATCCCCCTCAGATACGTGGAGATAAACGCCGTTTAAGTAATAACGAGTTTCTTCTGTCGAGATCGCAAATTTGGATTTATCGAACAGGCGACGCAGGACGGGCGCCATTGCTGCGAAGTTGGCCGAGTATTCCGATGTAGTCATCACCGGGAAATCTTCTTTAGGCAGGGTGGCGAGGGAGAAATTTGAGCGGCCCGCCTGAACCTCTAGCCGACCCGTTGCACCGTCGGCCGTTAGTTGAACCAATGCGCCATCCGGCAATTTGCGGACAATCTCATGCAGCGTGACTGCGGCGACCGTTGTGGCACCAGGGCGCTCCACCTTGGCGGTCGCCTTGTCGACGACCTCGATGTCCAGATCTGTGGCGCGGAAGCTGACTGTATCGCCTTCCGCTTCGATCAGAACATTGGCGAGGATCGGAATCGTATTCCGACGCTCGACGACAGATTGTGCTTGAGAGACGGCCTTTAATAAAACGGCGCGCTCGATACTGATTTTCATGCCTTGGCTCCGACGACTGACGGGGCGTAGAGAGTAGCCTCTCCGCCCGCAGGCTCAAGTGGTTTTTTTGGAGTGTCGCCTAAGCGCACAGGACGTCAATGCCTTTCAGCGATTTTGGTGCGTTACGCTTCCAACATGCGGCGTAAAAGCTCCGCATCTTCGGAAATCTGGCTATCGATCGTCATCAACTCTTCGATTTTGCGAACCCCATGCAAAATTGTAGTGTGGTCACGCCCACCGAACTTGCGGCCGATCTCTGGCAAAGAGCGTGTCGTGAGCTTTTTACAAAGATACATCGCCATCTGTCTAGGCCGCGCAATGTTGCGGGCACGGCTTGGGCTCATCAGATCTGACTGGCGCAAATGATAGTGCTCACACGTCTTGCGAATAATCTCATCCATCGTAACCTTGCGGTCCGTTGCGCGCAGGACGTCTGACAGACACTCTTGCGTCAGATCCATCGTAATCTCACACCCGATCAAATCAGAGAACGCAAAGAGCCGCGTGAGCGCCCCTTCGAGAACACGAACATTGGTCGAGATGCGATGGGCGATAAATTCCAGAACGCCGGGTGCAATGTTCAACTTAGGTGTCTTGGCGAGTTGCGCCTCAACCTTTTGCTGTAGAATGCCAAGGCGAAGTTCGTAATCTGTCGGATGCAGATCGACGACAAGGCCGCACTGCAGGCGGGACGCAATCCGGTTGTCTAGGTTTTCCATATCGACCGGCGCGCGATCACCCGAGATGATGATCTGTTTTTCCAACTCAATAAGCGCATTGAACGTGTGGAAAAATTCCTCCTGCGTTGAATTCTTGCCAGCAAGGAACTGAACGTCGTCGACCATTAGCACGTCAACTGAGCGGAACATCTCTTTAAAACTCATCGTATCTTTGTCGCGTAGCGCGCGGATGAATCGGTACATGAATTGTTCGGCTGACAACAAAACGACGCGCAGGTCTGGCTGACGGTTGCGTAATTCCCACGCGATGGCATGCATCAGGTGGGTTTTGCCCAAACCGACACCACCATAGAGAAAAAGTGGGTTGAACGACACGGGGCCACCTTCGGCGACGCGACGAGCAGCGGCATGTGCCAATTCATTTGGCTTGCCCACTACGAAATCGTCGAAGGTAAAGTTAGGGTTCAATGTTGCTGCTGGAAGCTCTGGGATAGTTGAATTATTCGACCCGGCGCGGACCCGCTGTCCAGGCAATGTCTCTGGAGTGGCCGGTGCCACACTAAGTTTGCCCTTTAGCGCTGGATCTAGACCAAATTCAACCCGATCCACGCCAATGCCTGCAGACATTAGATGACGCAAAATGACGTCACCGAAATTCTGCGAAACCCAAGACCCGATGAAATTAGTGGGGACTCGAAAATGCGCAGTGCGGTCGTTCAAGTGGTCAAAGGAAATTGGGTCAATCCAAGCCGAAAAGTTATTTTTTCCAACAGATTTCAGCAGTTCGTTACGTACCGTTCCCCAGATCTCATCAGTCATTTTTTGTCCGTTTTTTTAAGATTGCCGCCAAGGCAACCCGCGAGCTTTCCAACCGGTCAGCGCCCCTCGTTGTTTTAGTATGTCCAAATCTCCTTCAAACCCTTCGACGACATTGATGCAGTGCGCATCAAGCCCCATCGTCTCCAAGTGTTCAGCGACGGCCTGAGCCGCATTCTGGGACCTAATGCCGGAGCGGCAGAGGAACAAAATCGCAGGCGGACAGGTACCGCCTAGCTCGTTCATAACCGTTTCGACAAATAGAGTATTCTGAGACATGTTAGGCCAACTTTGCCATTCCGCGAAGATCGCGTCGCGGCCAAGTTGTGAGAGGTCAGGAATTCCGACAAAGCCCCATTCGGCCTTGGTCCTGACGTCTATAAGCAAGGCACCCTGATTTTCAGTTAAATAGCTCCACGCATCGGCTGGCAAAAGCTCACCTATGTGCGGGCCGGTGCCCGTGCTCATCCGTGATGTCCCCCCGGACAGAAAAGTGAATCGCACCTTGAACTTAGAGCGAGTCAGAACGCCCCCGCAAGATTTCTTCGCGCTTGACTCTGACCTTCATGAAAACGAATCCCGAACGTTACGGTCTATCCCGTTGTTTGGGCATAATATTTGCACATAAAAAAGGCGCCCCAAAGGGACGCCCAAATTACGTTAAGATTGTCGCGGTCGATTAGACGTGGAGCGACTTTACGCGTGACGAAAGACGCGACATTTTACGCGCCACAGTGTTCTTATGGAAAACACCCTTGGTCACACCGCGCATCATCTCAGGCTGTGCAGCCTGAAGAGCGGTTTTTGCGTCTGCCGCATCGCCAGTTGCGATCGCTTCTTCGACTTTGCGAAGGAATGTCCGAATGCGCGAACGGCGCGCTTTGTTTATTGCAAAGCGGCTTTCGTTTTGACGCGCACGTTTTTTTGCTTGTGGAGTGTTAGCCATAGGGTAGGCTCCGTCATTGCGGGTGTACGAATTCTGAGATGCGGCTTCTATGCGTGGTCTGGGCCCGAGTCAACGCCTGACGCCATATTTTTCAACGTTATTTGTCGCGGAATTGTGGCTCACGTTTTTCGAGGAACGCCGACATACCCTCTTTTTGGTCTTCTGTAGCAAAAAGAGAGTGAAACAATCGGCGCTCAAATAACAGGCCTTCGCGCAGTGGTAACTCGTAGCTCCGGTTGACCGCTTCTTTGACTGCCATCGCCGCCAAGGCTGATTTTTCCGCGATTTTCTGGGCCGCCGACATAGCCTCTTCCATCAGCTTTTTGGCAGGGACTACCCGGCTGACGAGGCCAGAGCGCTCTGCCTCCTCAGCGCCCATGAAGCGGCCTGTCAGGTGCATATCCATGCTTTTGGACTTGCCGACATATTGTGTCAGGCGCTGTGTCCCGCCAATCCCGGCAATCACGCCAAGATTAATCTCAGGTTGGCCAAATTTTGCGGTGTCAGCTGCAATAATGAAGTCGCACATCATCGCTAACTCGCAGCCGCCACCCAAGGCATAGCCTGCGACAGCGGCGATGATTGGTTTTCGGACCTTAAGGATCTGATCGACTTCGGCACCAAATAGATCTGATGAAAAGACATCAACAAAGCTCTTGGAAGCCATCTCATTGATATCAGCGCCGGCGGCAAATGCTTTTTCTGATCCAGTCAGGACGATGACCCTGACCTTTTCGTTCTGTTCTGCTGATTTCAGTGCCTTCGCCAGCTCACCCAACAGTTGGGCGTTCAACGCATTTAGGGCTTCGGGGCGGTTCAGTTTTATCAGCGCAATGTGGTCTTCGATCTCTACGATCAAGGTCTCATAGGCCATGCAGGGGCGCCCCATTTTTATTCCAGACAAGTCAGGAGGCTTAGCAGTCTGAGGGCCGACTTCAAGTCACGTTTGGCATAACGTACAGTAGAAGGAGGACCGCCCGGACTGTACGATTCGGCTGATTTTGCCCTGACATCGGGGCGTTACGCAGGGTTCACCCTCTCGATCATAGACCCGAAAATTATGCTGAAAATACCCTAAATCGCCGTCGGTTTGGCGATAATCTCGCAAAGATGAGCCGCCGGCATCGATGGCTTCACCTAAAACATCACGAATTTCCGGCACCAAAGAGGCCACGCGTTTGCGTGAAAGTTCGCCGGCTTTGTTGGCCGGATGAATCCCGGTGCGGAACAAAACCTCACAGACATAGATGTTGCCCAAACCCGCAACGATCCGCTGATCCAGAAGCGCCGATTTGATCGGTGTATTCTTCCCGGCAAGGACTGCGATCAGGTGCGGCTCGTCGAACTTATTACCCAAAGGCTCAGGCCCCAGCTTTGACAGTAGCCAGTGGCTGTCGGCCTTATCAGTCGCCACCAGATCCATCGCGCCAAAGCGGCGGGCATCATTGAACGTGACGCGCACGCCGTCCTGCATATCAAAAACTACGTGATCATGTTTGGCCGGGGCTGGATGATCAAGGTGGAATGATCCGACCTGCGCAGATGCCAGCGAGGGGGTCGAGATCAGCATCCTACCCGACATTCCCAGATGGATAATCAGCGTCTCACCCCGGTCGAGATCCGCCAGAATATACTTGGACCGCCGCCGCAGCGCCGTGATGCAGGCCCCCTCCAGCCTTTGGGCCATGTTTTCAGGAAACGGCCAACGCAAATCAGGACGGCGGATCTGCATCTTTTCGATTAGTTTGCCCTGCATCACCGGGGCTAGCCCGCGACGGACTGTCTCTACCTCTGGAAGTTCTGGCAAAGTGTGCTTTCCTTAAACGTGCCGCGCATTGTATCGCGCAGGTGGGACCCTATAAGAAGGGGATACAAGCCAGGAGGGCAAGGGCCCATGAGTGACACGACCACCCGCAAGACCCATTTCGGCTTTCAAACGGTCGAAGAAGACGAAAAAGCGGGCATGGTCCATGGCGTTTTCAGCAAGGTCGCGGCGCGCTATGACGTGATGAACGATGCCATGTCGATGGGGGTCCACCGCGTCTGGAAGGACGCCATGATGGATTGGCTAGCCCCGCGTCCCAGCCAACGCCTGCTGGATGTGGCAGGCGGAACTGGTGACATTTCTTTTCGGTTCTTGCGCCGGGCGCCCAACGCAGAGGCGACCGTGCTGGATATGACCGAAAGCATGTTGATTGAGGGGCGCAAACGCGCTGATGCTGAAATCTTTCATGAAAAGCTGGATTGGGTTGTGGGCGACGCAATGGCGCTGCCGTTCCCTGACAATACGTTTGATGTCTATACGATCAGCTTTGGTATTCGGAACGTCACCCGCATTCCCGAGGCGTTGTCTGAGGCGTTCCGCATCCTGCGACCGGGTGGCCGGCTGATGGTCCTAGAGTTTAGCCAGATGCCCAATCCGGGCCTTCAAAAGCTGTATGATCTTTATTCGTTCAATGTCATTCCGCGCCTAGGCCAGGCCATCGCTAATGACCGCGATAGCTATCAGTATCTGGTCGAGAGCATTCGAAATTTCCCTGATCAGGATTTATTCGCTGATATGATCCGGACGGCCGGGTTCGAACAGGTCGCATACCGCAATCTGTCTTTTGGCATTGCGGCCCTGCATTCAGGTTGGAAGCTCTAATATGCGCGGTCCACACAATATCTGGCGCCTCATCCGGACAGGCGCCACCTTCGAGCGGACCGGGGCCATGAAGGTGGTTCTGGAGGCGATGAATGCACCAAGTGGTGTCCGGGTGGCTGCCCGCATCTTGGGGTGGCCGTTCAAGTGGCTGGGCGTTCGAGGCGATCCCTCATTGCCGCCTGTTACCCGTGCGATTATGGCACTGGGCCCCGCATACATAAAATTTGGCCAAATCTTATCGACACGCCCTGATGTTGTGGGTGATGAACTGGCGCTGCAATTGCGGGTTCTGCAAGACAAATTGCCGCCATTTTCAACTGAGCAAGCAAAACGCATTATCGCCAGCGAATTGGAAATGCCTCTCGAGGCAATGTTCTCAGAGTTTAGCGAACCGGTCGCTGCGGCATCGATTGCGCAGGTCCACCGCGCCCGGCTGGTCGGGACCGGACGAGAAGTAGCCGTTAAAGTGCTGCGTCCGAATATTGAGCGGGCGTTTCGCAAAGACATTGATGCGTTCTATTTGATCGCCTGGACGATTGAAACGATGGCACCTTCGGCGCGGCGCCTGCGCCCCCGTGAGGTGATCAAGCATTTTGAAGGCATCGTCATGCGCGAATTGGATCTTCGGATCGAATCGGCGGCGGCGGGTGAATTCGCTGCGAACACTGCCAAAGACGAAGGCTTCGAGGTACCTGCCGTGGAATGGTTCTTGTCCTCACGCAAGGTGATGACTCTGGGCTGGGCCAATGGCGCACAGATGGCTGATATAGAGGCGATTGATGCGTTTGGTGTTGACCGCCGGGATCTGGCGTCGCGGGTGTTGCAGATGTTTCTTCGCCACGCGCTACGCGACGGCTATTTTCACGCAGATATGCATCAAGGTAACCTGAAGGTCGCGGCCAACGGCAATATCATCGCTCTTGATTTTGGTATCATGGGACGGCTCGATGAATATACTCGCCGGGTCTATGCCGAGATCCTGATGGGGTTTATTCGTAAAGATTATCGTCGCGTCGCTGAGGTCCATTTTGAGGCGGGATATGTGTCTGCGGACCGCGATATCGATGAGTTCGCTCAGGCATTGCGATCCGTTGGAGAGCCGATTTTCGGGATGGACGCCAACCGCATCTCTATGGCGCGTCTCTTGAGCTACCTCTTCGATGTGACCCAACAATTTGGGATGGAAACGCGAACTGAGCTGATCCTATTGCAGCGCACTATGGTTGTGGTTGAAGGCGTCGCCAGATCCCTGGATCCAACGATCAATATATGGAGTGTCGCCCGCCCGGTCGTGGAAAGCTACATCAAGGAAAACATCGGTCCCAAGGCGATTATTGCGGATCTTTTGCGAACTGCGCGAGTGTTGTCTCGGTTTGGGCCGCGACTACCGCAGTTGGCGGAAAAGATCCTGTTGGCGCAGACCAACCCCGTCAACGAACCACCCAGATGGCGAAAGCGCGATGGGCTGGCTTGGGCCCTCATGGGTGGTGTTATCGGTGCCGCGATCGTAATTGCGTTCACGGGCTACTAAGCAAGTCTTCCAACTGGCGCACGCCTGTGACGTCGTCCGCCGAGATGATTGATCCGTTTGCCAAGACAACCCAAATGTCCCCATCGATCAATCTGGCCTCATTCACAGTGCTATAGCTAAAGACCTCGGTCGTCCCGATTGACGCACCTTCCTGAAAAGCCTCGACGCTGAAGCTGTAATTGCCCGATGCAAGGCTGGCCCCATCGTCTGAGACGCCTGTCCACTCAAATGGAGCAGAGCCATTCTCAATCGAAACACGCTGAACTTCACCGCCGTCAGTACCGCTCACGACCAATTCAAGTCTGTCTGCGTCTTCCTTGGCATTGGTCGCCAAAACAATTGGTGCGCCGGTAAATTCAACCTCACCCGTTGCCCGCGCCTCTAACCCAACCCAAGTCGAAAGATCGTCCATGCTGCTTGCAGACAGGGTTTCAAGAATTGTGTTTAACCGGTCATTGGTTTTGGTTTGCTGCTCAACCGCTGAAAATTGTGCAAGATCGCTGGAAACCTCAGATGAGGACCGGGGGTCCAGCGGGTCTTGATATTTTAGCTCGGCCGTCATCAGCCGCAGGAAAATATCGTAATCTGACGTCTCTTCTTGCTGTCGACCTTGAGAGGCGCCCAAGTTTTCAAGCGCTATAGCGTTGGTGACTTCCATCGTCGTTTCCTCCTTAGAAACGTAGATCAAGCGTGGTTCGGCTTGCGGATCGTTGAGGGATGAGTTCCTCAAGCGGTGCGGTGTTGAGCGTCGGTGTTGATGCAGACCTTTTTGGGTCGCCTTGGTGATCGGGTGCACCGCCCTGAGAGAACCTGAATTCCGTACCCCCCATGCCGGCGCTGTCAAATTCACGTGCCAAAAGTTCAGAATTACGACGCATCAGTTCCAATGTGTCGGCCCGTTCGGTTGTAATTGTCATAAGCAAACCACCATCAGTTTGTGTGACAACCAACGAGACGCGGCCCAATTCTGGTGGATCTAATGTAACTTCGGTTGCTTGTCCCAGTGGCAGTTGGGCGGCGTCATAGGCAAGTCGACTGGCCGTCTGGGCAGGCATGGCATGATGACTCGCACTCATGCTTGTCGTCAGGGCAGTCGTGGTTGTGCCGGCTACATGGCCGACCTCCGCCTCTGAGAGCTCGACGCCCATCATGTCGTCAATTTTTGTGAGATCAAATAGATCGGTGTTTCCAGTCAAAACTGAAGACTGCTGCTGTTCGGTTCTGTTTGGTGTGGCCCCGACTCCAGTCCCGGCAGTCGGGGGGTGGGATGCCTCTGTTCCAAGACGCACAATCGGCTCTTGGCTGATAACTCCGGTTTGATCCCGAAAAGGCGCCTCAGAGTTTGTGGTACCGGTCAAAAACCGGTTCTTCGGATCCATCCCAAAATATGCCGCCTCTGGCGGAGTGGGGCTCATCTTGGTCGTCGGAATGGTGGCGCTTGGGATGTCTGTCGGACCATAGGCAACAGGTGAGTCGAGCTCAGCTTGCGCAGTTGCAACGATAGAAGATGGCTCCGCTGGATGATGCGCCAAAGGTGATCCCACCTCGGCTTGCGCAGTTGCAGCGACAGAGGACAAGGCCGGCTGGACCGACCACGACGTCGCGGGGCTTCGTAGATCAGTCGTCTCGATCTGCTCGTCACCAGTTGGTATCGTCAGCCGTGTATTTTGTGCATTTGTTTCTGGAGATACGACCAAACTGGACGTGAGTGTCGGTTCGGTCGTGGGTTTTGCGGTTGGCCTAGTGGCTCTTTGATTTGGGATCACCTCAGTGCTGGGTGCTAAATGGCGGCCCAAGATCGCTAACTGGGTGGAGATTGCGCTGGTTACTTCCGGTTTGCTGCGAGGGCTAGACGACGGTGCCGTTTCAAGTCCCGGTCGGTCTTGGCTTGTGGCGAGCTGATCTTTTGCCAGACCAACTTCCATAGCGGGCTGTCTCGTGCGCGCAGTATCTTTAGTGAATTCAATTGTGATGGG
>JBLHOS010000072.1:0-15013 GCA_047623825.1 Paracoccaceae bacterium
CCGACCAATCCTTGCGTCTGCCGCAAAGGTTGTTTGAAAACCATACCCAGCGTCAGGCATACTGATATGGCCATATCAGAGTATGTGGGTTGGCCGCCTGGCGTCTGCCGTTTATCGGCAAGCCACTTATCTTCAACCTCAGGGCTCAACCAAATTGTCACATCACCACGCTGACGCAGACCTTGATTGTACACTCGCCAGTTGGTGACCTTCTGTCGCTTCTTTTCAAACTTGTGGCGGCGGGAAGCGTTGAATTTGTGCGGCATCATGAATATCCGTGTCGTGGCAAGCTGGGTGTCTAGCAGACCCGCCGGGGTCCCTGCAACAAAGCCCATCACAGCTACCACGCTGGATCCACGACATGAATCCCTCACCGGGTTTGTGCAACAGAGCCCTGCAGACGTGTAAAAGTCCGACGTCTTTTTCCATAGCATACCTTTGCCCAGCCAAACGCATAGGTTCACGCAAAACTGCAAGTAACGGAATTCAAAACATCGGCTACTTCCATTACTCGCTGTCTTTAGATCAGATCAGGTTCGTGATTTTTCAAACGCGCTCCATGCACGCTCGAATGCCGCGAAATCAAAACCGAGCCGTCGCGCTGGCTCAAGGACTAGGTTCTCGGTCTCTTGCATCGTTTGGATTGCAGCGGCCAAGTTACCCAAGACATCGGGCGGGATCACTACGGCACCGTGGCGGTCGGCATGGATCAGATCACCTTGCCCCACTGTCATGCCAAAGATTGTCACTGGCGTGCCGATCTCTTTGACATGCACAAACCCGTGACTGGGACCAATTGATCCTGCCACCACGGGAAACCCGTCTGCCATATCGCCGAGATCACGCATCACGCCATTGGTCAGCGCGCCTGACATGCCGAACCCTTTATGGATGGTTGTATTGACCTCGCCCCAATAGGCGCCGATTGCGTGCGGATAGTCGATGTCTTCAACCACGGCGACCGATGGTTTTGGCCCGTCTGACATCGCCTTGTAATATGCCATGCGCCGCGCAGAGATCACATCTGGTGCCTCGGTCGGTGGTGCGACAGCTGCAATTTTGGCAGTCACAGCATAGCCCACAATCGCACCACCATCCGGATCAGAACACAGCATCGTCCCCCGGGTGAAGGCGTCGAACCCGCGCTTACCTTGGGCCACCTCAATCGCGTTGCATATGGTCGGTGTATCAACGGAGCGTAGCAGCGCCAGCAATGTATCATCCATAATCATATCCATCATTCCTCCATCCAACGGATCAGTGCCGCTGTTGTTTTTTGGGGCTGCTCGAGGGTCGGCAGGTGACCCGCATCTTCGATAATCTCTAATGCAGCATCCGCGATTAATTCCCGCATCAATTCATGCCGCGCCACAGGGCATAATGCATCGTGCCGGCCGCACAGGATCAGCGTGCGCACTGTCACGCCGCGCAATGTGTCCAACTGATCGGGGCGGTCACGCAAGGCCGCAGATTGGCGTATAAATGCATCTGCCCCAAGACCCAGAGCCATATCCATACATAAATCTAGGATGGCGGCGCGATGGGGACCATCTGTCAAGTAATTCGGCTTCATTTCGTCGCGTATGACATGGGCAAGCTGTCCTGCCCGTGCCTTGGCGATTTGCGGGGCACGGCGAGCTTTGACAGCATCCAATTCAGCCAGCGGATTGGTGTCCATCAAAGCTAGCTTTACAACGCGGTTTGGGGATTGGCGCATGATCTCCATCGCGACGATGCCGCCCATCGACAGTCCCGCCAGCGCAAACTCCGGTGGAGCATCTGCCAACACATCTGCTGCCAATTCTGCAATCGAAGCATGGCCAAAAATCTCGCTGACGGTGACCTGACCACGCTGTGACAAAGCTGCTATTTGGGGTGCAAACAACCGCGCGTCGCACATCATGCCTGGCAATAAAACCAGAGGCAGTGTCATGACGCCAGTGCTGCGCCGTCCGACAATGCCTTGAGCTTGGCAAAGGCAATGTCGGGGTCAACTGCGCCGAACCCTGCAAAGGTGCCAAAGCCACAATCGCTGCCTGCAATCACGCGGTCATGGCCAACCAGCGGCGTAAAACGGTCAATCCGCTGGGCCACCAGTTCGGGATGCTCGACGAAATTGGTAGTCGTATCCACAACACCCGGCACCAGGATCTTATCCTCAGGAATGTCGTTTTTGCGATCGCGGAAAACGGTCCATTCATGGCCATGACGTGGATTAGATGTCTCGAACAAAACATAGCGCGCTTTGGCGGACATCAGCGTATCGAACATCGTGGCCATGGGCACGTCACAGACGTGCGGGCCTTCGTAATTGCCCCAGCAAATGTGGATGCGCACCTTGTCTTGCGGAATATCAGCCAGCGCATGATTTAGCGCCTCAACATGCATATTCGCGATTTTCACAAACTCCGCATCGCTGAGATCATTGAACAACATGTGCCGCGACAGGGCCAGATCGGGGCAATCCAGCTGCAAGTCCAGACCCGAGGCGACGATAGTTTCATATTCCGTCTTCATCGCATCAGCCAAAGCAGCCAGATAAGCCTCCCGGGTTTTGTAGAAATCGTTCTGCAAAAACAGACTGATCACACCAGGAGAAGCGGCGTTCATGAACCCGCGCTCTGCGCCGTGTTTGGCCATCGCCGCCTTGAGGTTTGCGATGTCTTTTTCCAACTCGCCTTGGCCTTTTGATTTGACCTCACCAACACACATGGGACGCGCATATTGTGGTGTGCCGCCCTCATTTGCTAGCCGCTTGAGGAAACCTGGAAATTGCTTCAGGTCCGCAGGCGCATTGCGCGGGCTGTCACCGCCAAACCCTGTGTAACGGTCTTTGACATATGTCGCATAGCTGATCTTGGAGGTTTCACCGTCCGACACGATCCCAACGCCTGCCGCGATCTGTTTGGCGACCGTGTCAGAGACAGCCTTGGTCATGACAGCGTCGAAAGCATCTGCATCATAAGGCGTTTCGTTTTCGCGAGCAAAGATGAAATCAACCACCTCTTGGATGCGGGGTAATGAGCCAACGTGGGTTGTGAGAATAGTCATGGTTTACCCTTTCCAAGTGGCGCCGGCGCCGTCAGCAGTGGCGGCGATATGGAACAATGAGGCCTCGCCCGTCATTGAGGGCAGGGTGCTATGCATCACGCCTTCGGGCACTGACATCGTGTCACCGGGGTTCAAGACGACGTTATGGGCCGTGCCTTCGGTTTCCCACGTCACGGTCCAATGGCCACGCATGGGCATCAAAACGCTGGGGATGTCGTGTTTGTGCATGTCCGCTGTGGCAGATCCGCGTGTCACCAGATGCACCTCAAACCCGGGTTTGTCGGGCAGCATCGCCTTTTCACCGATCACCAGCGCAGGTTTACGGTCACCCAAGGCGACCATATCCCAGTATCGCGCCACATGGCGCGGTACGACATCACCGGTGGTGGGTTCGGGATAGGCTTTCAGTTCCGCCTCCGTCAACACAGGCATGGGGGAAATGCCATCGGGTAGGGCGTGTCCCTTTTTGGTATCATAAAGCTTGCCGTTTGCGCCCAGAACAAGGCCATGGTTGGCCGCATCTTGGATCACTTCGGGCGCCCAGATGACACCGCCACCTGCATCATCGCCGCCCAGCACGGCCATGATCATGCCGTAGTCGGTGCCGATATTTTCAAACCCTCGAAAGATGCCTGTGGGGATGTTGATGATGTCGCCTTCTTCCAACACGACCTCGCCTGCGGTGCCAAAACGACCCCAGAAAAACCGCCAGCGGCCCGAAAGGACAAAGAACACTTCTGCGGTACGGTGCGAATGCAAGGAATTGCGGCATTTAGGCGGCTGGCCCGCAGCCCCAATATTGAACCCATGCGGAATGCCAATATGCACATGCTGATCTGCACTTTCCGACACGCCACCACCAATAATGGTAAAGTTCTCTTTTTGATCCGACCCCGGCGTATGCGCATCGATAAAGGCAGTTTTGCAAGGGATCAGCTCGCCATAGCGGACGATGCGAGCGTTCATTTCGCTTGGGGTCATAGCGCACCTGTGTGCAAGAGGATCTGTTTCCAGATCGCAGTTTCATCAAAGATCACGAATTCACGGCGCAGTTTTGCCTGTGTTCCGGAGACCGCACCAAATTCGGCGTGTGAAATTCCCATGATGTGGACTTCGGCACCGGTAGGTTTTCCAAAACCGCTCCAGCCGGAATGTTTACCTTGCAGGCTCCAACGCACAGCGGCGCGCGGTGGCAGGGTCGGGTCATCGCGCCCAATCACATGATGCAACGTGAATTCGGCACTGGGAAACGCGGCTCGCAGTCCCATCCAGAACCGGTCTGCATCGTCCCAGCCGTGGCCCGTGACACCACCCGGCAATTCCAACTGGCACGCACGATCATAGGCCGCAGGGATCGCGGCCATATCCGCCCGCATGATCTGCGTCAGCAGATTGGCATAGCGCGCGCCCCATTCATTGTCATTGCCGCGTCCTTTGTAGGGGCCAGCAATATCGATAGCAGGTGTGAACGGCTTGACCGCCACATCAGGTCCGCCCTCACTTGCGATCAGATCCCGGGCGTAATCCATAGGATCCCAACCCATCTGGCGCACTATCGCCCCTTGGTCACGGATCAACCACTCATCGTTAATTTGATCGTTGATTGCGTGACAATCAGCGATGATGCGGTAGCCCAACTTTTTTCCGGTCGCCTTGCCATACACCCCGTCGCCCAGATGTGTAGCTGTGGAATAGATGCGGTGCGAAGACAGCATCCCCTCGTCGGGTGTGCCCGACCAGATCACATCCTCGCCCAAGAGTGTGCGGTCGGGGAATTCTGCCAGCGTTGCCATCGTGGCCCCAATGACATTTTCGTTGCCGACCACGACAGACGACGGCGAACGAACGACCAGACCGGGGGTGTAATAATGATGCAGAGTCGCGATCCCGCGCTCTTCCCAGATCTCTTTTGTGATCCCCAAAATATAGTCGGGGAAATCTTCAAACCGGTTCGAAAAACCCTTCACTGCTTCCATCCTTTTGGAATGCGGGCCGATCCGCGTAGGACTAAAGGCCCTTCAATTTCGATCTTTTGCGAGTGGCGCGAGTCATCTCCGATTTGCCCCAACAACGTGTCTACCGTCGCCTCGATCATACGGTTCAAGGGTTGGCGAAGGGTCGTCAAATCGTACGCGGCCCATGCGGCCAGTGGCACATCATCATAACCGACAACCGAGACATCATTGGGGATCGACAAGCCCAGTTCCGTGCGCAGCGTGTCCATCACTGCAAAGGCCATATGATCGTTGCCCACGAATATCGCGTCTGGCGGATCAGCGCCGGCCATCAAATCACGGGTGGCTTGGGCGGCGATAGCTTGGTCAAAATGGCCGTCGATAATGGCGGTTGGGGACATGTCATAAGCCGCCAGACCTTCGATAAATCCACGCCTACGGTCGCGTCCTGTGGACGACCCTTCCCAGCCTGCGATGTGGGCAATCCGTTTGTGGCCACCAGCAACAAGGAACGTGGCGATCTGCGCACCGCCCGCCACATTAGCCGAGGTAATGGAGGATATGCCGCCTCCATCTTGCCCGCGGTTGAACATCACGATGGGGATGCCAGCATCCGCACAGCGGCGGGTTAGATCGTTGGTCATGCCGACGCTGGCCGTGATAATTCCTGCGACCTGATAGTCCATTAAATCATGTACGACCTGCTCAACCGCCTCTTCGTCGTTCGGGGCCATAAAGACCAGAACGTGATAGCCTTGGGTTTTTAACGCTTTGGACAAACGTTCCAGCGCAAGTGGGTAGAACTGATTGTCGAGATAGGCGACAACAAGACCGATAATCTTGCTTTTGCCCGTAATCATTGCCCGTGCGAGGGGATTAGGGCGATAGCCCAAATGCTCCGCCGCTTTGCGCACCTTGCTGACAGTCAACGCAGAGGCAGAGGCCCCCGAAAACACACGGCTGACCGCCGATTGGCTGACGCCTGCGCGCCGCGCCACGTGCAAGGATGTAACTTTGTCTTTGTTCATCAGTCTGCCGTCCAACCTCCATCAATCAACAGGCTGGTTCCCGTCATCAACGCCGATGCGTCAGATGCCAGAAATACAACTGGTCCCATCAAATCCTCAACCTCGCCCACGCGGCCCAGTTTGATCATCTTTTCGATCCAAGCGCGGCGTTCTGGAATGGCGAGGGTTTGTGCGGCCAAAGGTGTACGGATAAAGGTTGGACAAAGGGTATTCACACGAATGCCATGTGCGCCCCATTCGATTGCCATTGATTTTGTCATGCCTTCGAGCGCATGTTTTGTGGCGCAATAGACCGCGCGATCTACGCCGCCGACATGGCCCATTTGGGATGAGATATTGATCAAACTGCCGGATTTGCCCGCCGCAATTAGCCCTGCCGCAACATTGCGCGTCAAGAAATAGGCAGCTCGCACATTTACGTCCATCACGGTGTCATAATCTTCGGGCGTGGTTTGCATGGCGGGACTGTGACGGGCCAAACCTGCAGAGTTTACCAAAATATCAAACGGGCCTTGGTCGTCGAGCGCTGCCTTGGTGGCGTCAATGTCGGTGACATCTAGCTGTAAGGCCTGCGCAGATAACCCAGCTGCTGTCATTTCCGCTGCTACGGCTTGTAACGCCTCTAGGCCGCGGGCCACCAACACCACATCCGCGCCTGCTTGCCCCAAGGCCACGGCGCTGGCCAATCCGATGCCGGAACTCGCCCCAGTGACCAAGGCGCGTTTGCCATCGAGGCGAAACGATGGAGTTTGCGGTAAAGTCATTGGAACTGGCTTTCAGGTAATGTGATCGGCCCCAGATTGCGGGCCTTGTTGAATTCGCGCATACGGCCAAGCACATCCACACCAAGCTGTGCGTAGATATCAAGCAAATCAATCAGCACCCAGTTTTCGCGGATCAGTCCGTCCTCTGTGCGCCAGAAATCGAGCGATCGCATAAGGATTTCGCGGTTTGCCGGGGCCAGCCCCATCCATTCTCCTTCGCTGACGGTCAAACGCATATTGGGCCAACCTGTTTCACACACATAGTCGCCTTGGGCAAACCAATGCGACATCAGATCACCCATGGCGTCCAGTTTGCGGTCAGGCATCGCCTTGAGGAACGGGATCTGGTGCCAATTGCGGAAGCCTGCGATCCCGCGCCCAGTGCCGATGCCAGCAGGTCCGTACCAATTGCTGCGCGGGTGCCAGTATTTTTCTAGATTCATCACCGCAGGATTGGGATTTGCAGGATATTTGCAAAGGTCAGTCAGCATTGCGACCACATGGGCCATTGTCGCAGTGCCATCCCCATCCGCGACCAAACCGTCTTGGGTCATGGGGGCAGGGGTTGCGAGGAACTTGCCAAGCTGTGGGGCCAGCGGCCACGCGTTCGCCTGCATCATCAGTTCGGGGATATCCCAAATAATCTGTGCTTGAGTGACGCGCCCGTCCTCTATCCGAAAAAATTCGTGATAGCGCATATGCACCAGATGGCCTGTGGGCGGAATATCCAACCATTGACGTAGCATCGTGCCCATATAATTGCCCATACAGCCAACCCAGACCTCACCCTCGGGCGTGGTATTGGTCAACGTGATCATATCGCGGCGTTCTAGGTCAGGGATTGCATCCAACAAAGGGGCATAGAGCCGGTCGAACACATCCACGCCGGCGATATCTCCAATCGGCGCACACATGTGGATGACAGCATCTGGGGCTATGACGTTCAGCGCGGCACGTACGCCGCCTGCTGTCGCGGTTCCCAGGGCCTTTTGCAGCGGCAGCAATGCGGCGTGAAGGGTCATTCTGCGGACGCCCCATAGGCTATATTCTTACCGCCATAACGCCGTACGCGGACATTACATTGCTCGGCGTGGCCAACAAACCCTTCAAGCATACACAGACGCGAACCATATTCACCAATCATCGTCGCAGCCTCGTCGCTGGTGATGCGCTGGTAACTATGAGTTTTCAGGAACTTGCCCACCCACAATCCACCCGTATACCGCCCCGCTTTTTTCGTGGGCAACGTGTGGTTCGTCCCAATTACCTTGTCGCCATTCGCGACATTGGTGCGAGGGCCAAGGAACAAGGCACCATAGCTGTGCATGTTGTCCAAGAACCAATCGTCGCGGTCGGTCATGATCTGCACGTGCTCGTAAGCCATATCATTGGCAACTTGCAGCATTTCATCATGTGTATCGCAGAGTATCACCTCACCGTAGTCCTGCCAGCTGACAGAAGCTGTTTCACGGGTGGGCAGGATTTGTAGTAGGCGGTCAATCTCAGCCAATGTGCCTTGGGCCAGTTTTCGACTGGTGGTGATGAGACAGGCGGGAGAATTGTAACCATGCTCTGCTTGCCCAAGCAGATCAGTTGCGCACAGTTCCGCGTCGACGGTATCATCCGCGATCACCATTGTTTCTGTGGGCCCCGCAAAAAGATCAATCCCCACACGGCCATATAGCTGTCGCTTGGCCTCGGCCACGAATGCATTTCCAGGACCCACAATCATATGCACAGGATCAATCGTCTCGGTACCAATGGCCATCGCACCCACGGCTTGCATGCCGCCAAGCACGTAAATCTCGTGGGCGCCGCCCAATTGCATGGCCGCGACAATCGCAGGATGCGGTGCGCCATTCATCGGTGGCGCAGAGGCGACAATACGCGGCACGCCCGCCACCGTCGCGGTCAACACCGACATATGTGCCGAGGCCACCATGGGGAATTTGCCGCCCGGCACATAACATCCAACCGATTGCACGGGGATGTTTTTATGACCTAAAATCACCCCGGGCAAAGTTTCAACTTCGATGTCCGTCATACTGGCGCGTTGGGCTTCTGCGAAGGTTCTGATCTGGGTCTGGGCGAACTTGATGTCCTCCATGTCCCTTGTGCTGACCTTTTGCATCGCGGCTTCAATCTCAGAGGGCGTCAGACGGAAATTGGCAGGTTCGTATGCGTCAAACTTAGCCGATAGTTCGCGGATCGCTGCATCGCCGCGCGTTTTAATATCGTGCAGCGTCGTCTCAACGGTTTTACGGACATTGGCGTCGTCCTCTGCACGCTCAGCTTCGGGTTTTCCCGATTTCAGATGAGTGATTGTCATGTCAGTTTACCTCGGCGATTAAGACGCTCGCCAGTTGTGCTATGGAAAAGGTGGCAGATGTCGCTGGGCACGGATGCCGCAAAATCAGAGCCGATTTCAGCACGAAAATCCTTGTGTGCTTTGACCGACACCAATGCGCCACCGGATTTGACCGTGACCATCGTGGCATCGCCCAACAGCTCCAGCGAATAGATGGGCGCCTGCAATTGCCCCGCGGTTTCAGCCTGTGCATCTTCAGCTCGAAATCCAAGGGTCGCAGGACCGTCAGGTCCAGTAAGTCCGCTGATTACGACATTGGGTGCAGTGAACGTACCGCCTTGCAACGTTCCTTCAATGAGGTTCATCGCGGGGCTGCCGATGAAGCTCGCGACAAACGCATTGGTGGGGCGATCGTAGATTTCAGTGGGCGTGCCGACTTGCTGGACCACGCCTTTGTTCATCACGACAACGCGGTCGGCCAGGGTCATCGCCTCGATCTGATCATGGGTCACATAGACGATTGTAACCTTCAATTCGTGGCTTAGGTTTTTGATCTGAGCGCGAGTCGAAACACGCAGCTTTGCATCCAGATTGGACAGCGGTTCGTCCATCAAAAACACATTGGGTTCACGAACAATCGCGCGAGCTAAAGCGACACGCTGTCGCTGTCCGCCCGAAAGTTCGGCGGGGCGGCGGTCAAGGAATTCATCCAGTTCTACCATCGCGCTGGCGCGGCGCACACGGGCGTCATGTTCCTCTTTGGGAATGCGGCGCACCTTGAGTGGAAAGCGTATATTTTCATAAACATTCATGTTCGGGTAAAGTGCATAGCTTTGGAAAACCATCGCTACATCACGGTCCTTTGGGTCAAGGTCGTTGACGCGCTTGCCATCGATCAGAATGTCACCCCCCGATGCCTCCTCAAGCCCTGCGATCATACGCATGGTCGTCGTCTTGCCACAGCCAGACGGACCAAGCAGCACCAGAAATTCGCGGTCTGCGATGGTCAAATTAAAATCGGCAACACCAACAAAGTCACCCCATTTTTTCGATATATTACGGAGCTCAACTTCCGCCATAGCACAATTCCTTGCATACGTGTGCAAACATTGAGCGCAGCATTTGGCACGCCTTACAACTCTTTTTTATATACCGAATGCTAATTTATGAAATTGTAGAAAAGACTTGCATCATGGGGTATTTTGGGAATTAAATTGCACACGTATTCAGGCGGGTTTTGATTCGCCAGATCACCAATCCGGCTTTGGTCGGCAATCAAAATCAACGATCTCCTGCATTCCTATGTAGGGCACAGCAACGTTAGGGATAGACCTTCATGAAAATGTTTCAAACAGCCGCCCTTGGTACGGCTTTTGCCGTTCTTGCAGGCACCACCGCCCTTGCAGATTGTGGCATTGGTGCAGGAAATGTGTCGGTTATTGGCAATGATTTTCCAGCCATCCACGCCATCATAGACGCGGCAAAAGCCTGCGAAATTGATGGTCTGACCGTGACGGCAAACCTCACCGAAGAGCATCAGACATTGAACGTCCCGGGCATGACCGGTGATCCAGCAGAATACAGCGTTGCGGTTATTGCGAACTCGTCCATCGTAGCCTTATTGAACGATGGCTTGATCCGTCCGCTGGACGATCTTATCGCGCAATACGCGCCAGACCTGCCAAACTTGAACCGGGTAACGGTTGATGGCCAAGTGATGGCCGTGGCCTTCATGGCCAACGCGCAGCACTTGTTCTACCGGTCTGATGTCTTGGAAGCTGCCGGCGTTGCTATACCGACCACCTTTGAAGATGTACTTGTCGCGGCCGAGGCAATCCGTGCCGCAGGCATTATGGAGCATCCCGTCGCGTTGAACACCGGCGCAGGCTGGAACCTCGGGGAAGAATTCATCAACATGTACATGGGCACTGGGGGTGAACTGTTTGAAGCAGGCACTGCGATGCCAACGATTGAAAATGAACAGGGCCTCGCCGCTTTGAACATGCTCAAGAATTTGACCGAATATTCTAACCCTGACTTCTTGACCTTCGATTCAAACGCGACCCAAGCCTTGTGGGAAGCAGGCGATGTGGCCTTGGCCATGATGTGGGGCTCTCGCGGGACGGCAGTTCTGGACGACGAAGGGTCATCAAGTGACATCGTCAGCACAACAGTGCTGACAGCAGCCCCGTCATTCGGCGGCAACGCGACACCTGCGACAACATTGTGGTGGGACGGTTTCGCTATTGCGTCCAATGTATCTGACGAAGATGCGGCAGCCAGCTTTCAGGCAATGATGATCGGCATCGGTTCAGACGTGGTCGAAGCGAACCAAGATGCGTCCGTTTGGTTGAGTTCAGCCTATGTTGCGACACCTGCATCCGCGGGCGTGATCGCATCGGCACAGGCGGGTGCAACCCCGTACCCTATGTTGCCATATGTTGGCCTGATGCACTCTGCACTTGGCGACAACCTTGCAGAGTTTTTGCAAGGCTCGGAAAGTGCAGAACAGGCTTTGGCTGATGTAACAGCCGCCTATATGACTGCGGCGAGAGAGCAAGGTTTCGTTCAGTAATATTCATTAGATCGGGGCGGCCACCGCGTCGCCCCAATCATATTTTTCCCTGCTCTCCTGAATGTTTGGATGAAGCCGATGCCCCATCGTACCTTTTTTTGGTTCATCTTGCCTTCTGCCTTAGCGATGCTTTTGTTCATCGCTTCCCCGCTTGTTTCTGTGATTGTGCAATCGCTTTACGTCGCGCACGAGCAGGTCTTGGTTGTCTCTGAACATTGCGGCCCCTTTGGCTGTACCGAAAGTACATCTGTCGATGTTGAAGCGACGGCATTGCTTCAGGATGAGGCCATTCTGGGGCGGTTCAACGGGCTTGGTACCTATTATGATCGTGGGCATCTGGCCACGACTGAAATTGCGGCCGCATGGTCCGGCACCGACAGTTGGGGTGCGTTCTTCTCCCAAGTGATGAACTTGCCGTTTTACAAGGCGCTGGCATTTACCATCGCGTATACGGCTGTGGTGACGCCGCTGGTGATTTTGTTGGGGTTAGCAGTTGCCTTGGGTGTGAACGGTTTGCCCAAACTGCTTAAGGGACCGACGATTTTTATCTCATTATTGCCAATGATCGTCACACCGCTGATCGGGTCATTGATCCTGTACTGGATGATCGATGCAGACGGCATTTTGGGCAAAGCGTTGCAATATATTTTTGACGATGATGCGCTGTCACTCAAGGCGTCGCCGATGCTGACGTGGTTAACCTTGTTTACCTATGGGGTCTGGCATGGCATCCCTTTCGCCTTTGTCGTGTTTTACGCAGGTCTGCAAACCGTGCCTGAAGAAACGCTTGAGGCTGCGATGATCGACGGGGCAAACCGCTGGGAGCGGATCCGCTATGTTGTGATCCCCTACATGGGGCCGCTGTTCGTCTTTGTCGCCTTGATCCAGTTGATGGATAATTTCCGCGTGTTCGAGCCGATCATTGGCTTTTCCGCACAGGCCAACGCCTCGTCGCTATCGACCGAAATCTATGGCGATTTGCTGGGGGATAACGCGCAATATGCGTCTGCTGCGGCGACGTCGATATTGACTGTGATCGGTGTTGCTATCCTACTGTTGCCTGTGTTGATCCGCACGTCGCGCGACTTTAATCGCAAGGCGGTATAAACATGGTAATTGCATCCCAAAGGCGGTCCACGCCGCTTGCCATCATCTCGACATGTCTTGTTTTGACATGGGTCGTGGTCGCAGCATTTCCGTTCCTGTGGACCTTATGGGGGTCGTTCAAAGTACAGGGGGATTTCTTTTCCAAAGCGGACTGGATGAACGCGATCTGGGGGACCCGTACCGAGATTGAAACAGGCGCGCCGTTTACCGGCGCAGGCTATGCAGGGGCTTGGATCGAAAAAGAGTTTTGGCGCGCAGCGTTGAACACCGGCATCATCGTTTTCTTTACCGTAATCATTTCGTTGACCCTTGGCACGTTGGGCGGTTATGCGCTGGCGCGCTCTGGCTATCGCTACGCGTTCTGGCTGTTGATGCTGGCCTTGGTGTTCCGCGCCATGCCGCATATTACACTGGTATCGGGCTATCTTTTGCCGTTCTTTGAATGGAACCTATGGGGTCATATCCCGACGACCATCATTGTCCTCGTAGCGATCAACCAACCGTTCACCCTGTGGATGTTGCACTCATTTTTCCTGAACATTCCCAAAGATCTGGACGAAAGTGCCATGGTCGATGGCTGTACGAGGTTTCAAGCTTTTCGTCATGTAATCGTGCCCGTCATGTGGCCTGGCGTGATCACGACGGGACTGTTTTCGTTCCTTCTGGCTTATAATGATTTCACTGTGACGGCTTTACTGCTCAATCAAGAAAACCAGACGATGATCCCCAAAATCGCAAGCTTCCTTGGCTCCACACAAGTCGAAGGGAATGTGATGTTTGCGGTTGCGGCAGTGGTTTCGGCCACGGCCCCATTATTTGTCCTGATCCTGTTCTTCCAACGTCAAATCGTCAGCGGCCTGACCGCAGGCGCGGTCAAAGGCTAATCGTATGTCAGATTTTCAAAATGAAAAAGCCGTCGTCCGCGCCTATCAGGCCGCGGTTGATCTAGCCGGTCCCAATGCGGCTGCCAGTGCGATTGCCGCCCATGTCAGCGACGATTATCTATGGCGCGGCATGCATCCATTTGACATCCGCAGAGGTGCCGCCGAGGTAGCAGAGGTGTTTTGGTCCCCTCTCAAAACCGCACTCACATCACTAACGCGACGCGAGGATATCTTTATGGCTGGGCGCAACCAGATGGATGATTTCCAATCCGTTTGGGTTGTCTCGATGGGTCATCTGATGGGGCTGCATGATGCGTCTTGGCTTGGTATCCCTGCGACACGCAAAATAGCGTTTTTGCGCTACGCCGAATTCTGTAAGGTCGAAGATGGTAAAGTGGTCGAGACTGCGATGTTCTGCGATATCCCGCATCTGATGATCCAAGCAGGTGCGAACCCGTTCCCTCCGCAAACCGCCGCCCATATGGTCCAGCCTGGTCCGGTGACGCATAGCGGCCTGATGAATGCGGTTCAGGCCCCTGCAGAGGGGGACAAAACCCTTGCCTTGATAAACGCGATGATCAATGATTTGGGCACTTGGCAATCGGGCTTGCCCTTGGTTGATGAACTGGCCCGCACGTGGAATGACGACATGAGCTGGTGGGGGCCTGCTGGCATTGGTTCGACCTACACGATTGCCCGTTATGCTGAGCAACATGCAGGGCCGTTTCGCGCCAGCTTTACCAACCGCACAGGCACGGGGCATCTGTGCCGGCTTGCTGAGGGTGAATTTGGCGGGTTTTTCGGTTGGCCGAACTTTTCAGCCACGGCCACCGGTGGCTTTATGGGTTTGACCGCGACCGGCAAGGTAGGTGAGTTCCGCGTGGTCGATATTTACCGGCGTGGTGGGGAAAAACTGTCTGAAAACTGGGTCTTTATCGACCTTCTGCACTGGCTAAAGGGGCAAGGTTTGGATGTGTTAGAGCGCCTGAACGCCAATAAATGACGTTGGAGAAGTCTCAAGCTTTTTCGCGATTGACCTGTGCCCTTAGGTGACGTTCAAATTTGTGTGGCACAGGCCCGACAAACGGGCGGATAAAAGAAAGCCGCTAATATTCCCCACCTGACGAAGGATTCCCACTTGTGATCTGACGTGCCATTCTCGCAGCATGAGACGCGATGACATTTGCCTGGAACGTGGCCCCGTTGACCGTGCACTGGTCTTGTCGCGCTTGCGTTCTGGCCTCTCAATTCATTTAGGCAGCCTTTCGTTCGAAGGCCAAGGGGCTTTTGCCACCTAACGACGAATGCCGCCGTCGTGGATTATAGAACCCATTGATATAT
>JBLHOS010000073.1:0-14889 GCA_047623825.1 Paracoccaceae bacterium
GTGGGGGCAGTGTGCCATACAATTAACCCGCGCCTGTCGGGTGAACAGATGGCCTACATCGTAAATCATGCGGAAGATCAGGTCTTGTTCGTTGATCTGACCTTTGTGCCAATCATTGCCGCGTTGCACGGTCATCTGCCCAAAGGACTTCGCTTTGTCATCATGACGGACCGCGCCCACATGCCCGACACCTCGTTTGAGGCGCTGTGTTATGAGGAGCTGTTGGAGGGGCATCCTGACCACATCGTCTGGCCCGATCTGGATGAGGCGCAGGCCGCCGGCCTTTGCTATACGTCAGGCACCACTGGCAATCCCAAGGGCACACTGTTTTCGCATCGCTCAACTGTGTTGCACGCAATGATGTCTGCGATCTCAATTCCAGCTGCACTGCAACCGGGTCGTAAGATCCTGCCGGTGGTTCCGCTATTTCATGTCAACGCCTGGGGGTTGCCCTATTCGGCGCCTTTGACTGGTGCCGGGTTGGTTTTTCCGGGTCCCGCACTGGATGGCAAAAGCATTTTTGATCTGATGGACCGCGAAGGTGTCTACTCAGCTTGGGGGGTGCCCACGGTTTGGTTGGGTCTGTTGGCGCAGATTGAAAAAGAAGGGCGTATTCCCGATGGCTTCAAGGATGTCGTTGTCGGCGGTGCGGCGGCGTCCGCCAGCATGATTGCGGCGTTTGAGGGGCAAGGCGTCAATGTCTGTCATGCTTGGGGAATGACCGAGATGAGCCCGATCGGAACCCATGGCAATCTGACCACAGGGTTTGAGGGCTTAAGCCACGATGAGAAGCTAGCCCTTAAATCCAAACAGGGACGCCGCGTCTTTGGTGTTGAGCTGAAAATCGTCGATGAGGCAGGCGCGCGGATGGTCCAAGACGGTGTAGCACAGGGTGAGTTATTCGTGCGGGGCCATGCGATTGCCAATGGGTATTTCAACAATCCCGATGCTACAGCTGCGGCGTTGGACGCCGAAGGCTGGTTTGGCACTGGCGACATCGCCACCATCGATGCTGCGGGGTTTGTCAGCATCAAGGACCGCGCTAAGGATCTGATCAAATCGGGCGGGGAATGGATCAGCTCTATCGATCTGGAGAATGTTGTGATGGGTCATCCCGCGGTGGCCAATTGCGCCGTCATCGGCCTGCCGCATCCCAAATGGGATGAACGCCCGTTTCTGGTGGTCGTCCCGGTTGAGGGCAAGACCCTGGTGCTGGCTGAAATCCAGATAATGTTGGCTGAGCATTTTGCCAAATGGCAATTGCCTGACGACATGGCACTCGTCGATGCGCTGCCCATCGGGGCGACTGGCAAAATTTCGAAACTAACGTTGCGGGCGCAGTTTGCTGACCGTGCGGCGACTTGATCTGAGGAATACATCATGGACGTACAGGCGCTATTTGACCTGACCGGAAAGACCGCATTGGTCACCGGCGGGGCAACAGGGATCGGGCGTATGGCCGCCGAAGGGCTGGTATCAGCTGGCGCGCGTGTGCTGATCGCCAGCCGCAAGACCGCCGCGTGTGAGGCAACAGCTGCCGAATTAAACGCCATGGGTCTGCGTGGAACGGCAGAGGGGTTTGGCGGCGATGTGGCCACTGAGCAAGGTGTTGCTGCACTTGCCGCTGAGGTTGCATTGCGCACTGACAAACTAGACATTTTGATGAACAATGCGGGCCGCAGCTGGGGTGCGCCATTGGGGGAGTTTCCGCATATTGCGTGGGAAAAGGTCATGGCGCTGAATGTCGCCGGACTGTTTTCGTTGACCCAAGCGTTATTGCCACTGTTAAAAGCTGCGGCCAGCGACGCCGATCCTGCGCGTGTGGTCAATGTAGGCTCGGTCATGGGGGAGATCCCGATGGGCGACGGGGCCTACAGCTATGCTGCCTCCAAGGCCGCCGTGCATCAGGTTACCCGGATTTTGGCCAACGAGCTGGCGGGCCAGCGGATCACTGTCAACGCGTTGGCGCCGGGACCGTTCGTGAGCAACATGACTGCGTTCGCAACCCAAGACCCCACGACCCGTGATAAGGTTGGTGCGCAAGTGCCGTTGGGTCGCGTGGGCCTGCCCGAAGATATCGCGGGCGTAATGCTGTTTCTATGTTCAAAAGCAGGGGCTTATGTGACGGGATCAATCCAGCCTGTCAGTGGTGGCATCAATGTGGAAACTGGACCTGCAATTTTTCAGGAGGCGCTGACGTGACAGCGATCTGGCTGGCGGATATGGCGGGCCGCGTCGGCGAGGATTTCGGCGCGTCAAAGTGGTATGAGATCACGCAAGACCTGATTAATGTCTTTGCAGAAGTCACAGAAGACAAACAGTTTATTCACCTTGATGCCGACCGCGCGCGAACCGAAAGCCCTTATGGTGGAACAGTTGCACATGGGTTTTTGACAACTGCGATGCTGTCGCGAATGGCCTATGACATCCTGCCGGTTTTTCACGATGCGCCGGTCGGGATCAACTATGGATTTAACAAGCTGCGCTTTTTGGCGCCCGTGCCGTCCGGTGCACAAATCCGGGGGCAGTTTTCGCTGACCAACTTTGAAGACCGCGGTGCCGATGCGTTGCTTTTTTGGGCCGTCACGGTTGCGATTGAGGGTCAGATCAAACCGGCCCTTGCTGCTGAATGGATCCACCTGCGGGTTCGCGATAAGGCGGCTGCATAATGTCCTACAACAAAGGAACGCACTGATGGCGTTACCACCTATTTTGCAAGGTTTGCGCCTGCCTGCCGTAGCAGCACCCTTGTTCATTATTTCTGTGCCTAAGCTGGTAATCGCGCAATGCAAGGCGGGGATGGTTGGCAGCTTTCCGGCGCTGAATGCGCGCGAGGCTGAGGGCGATCCAGTCTTACTTGAGGCTTGGCTGGCCGAAATCACCGAGGCGCTGGATCGTCACAACCAAGAAAACCCTGATGTGCCCGCCGCCCCCTATGCCGTCAACCAGATCGTGCATCGATCCAACACGCGGCTAGACCGGGATCTTGAGATTTGTGCGCGTTGGAAGGTGCCGATCTGGATCACCTCGCTTGGCGCGCGGGTTGAGGTAAACGAGGCAGCCCATTCGTGTGGTGGCCTAGCCTTGCATGATGTGATCAACAACACCTATGCCAAAAAGGCGATTGCCAAAGGTGCGGACGGATTGATCGCTGTGGCCGCTGGTGCCGGTGGGCATGCTGGTCCGCAATCGCCCTTTGCGTTGATCCGCGAAATTCGTAACTGGTTTGATGGACCGTTGTTGCTGTCTGGCGCCATTGCGACCGGCGATGCGATCTTGGCCGCACAGGTGATGGGCGCTGATTTAGGCTATATCGGATCGCCATTTATTGCGACGGAAGAGGCCAACGCCGACAGTGCTTATAAAGAGATGATCGTCGCAGGTGGGGCAGAGGATATCGTCACATCCTCGCTATTTACTGGGGTTTCGGGCAATTATCTTAAACCCTCGATCCGCAAAGCCGGGATGGATCCTGATGCATTGCCGGGGGCGGATGCCACCTCGATGTCATTTGAAACTGCGGCCTCAAGGCCCAAGGCATGGAAAGAGATTTGGGGTGCGGGCCAAGGCATCGGTGCGGTTGATCAGATCGTTTCAGTGGCCCAACTGGTGGACCGATTGACGCAAGAATATGATGCCGCGCGCCTGCGCGTGGCCGCGATGACAAGATAAGGGAGAGAGATCGATGGATTTGGGCATAAGTAATAAAGTCAGGCCGCTGGTCGAGCAGGTTCGCACCATGGTGCGCGACGAAATTGCACCGCAGGACATGGAATACCACGCTGAGGTCGGCAAGCACCCATCGGGTGATCGATTTCAGCATACTGATCGGCAATTGCAGATCCTGAATGAACTGAAGTCCAAAGCCAAAGCGCGCGGCCTTTGGAACTTTTGGCTGACTGATAGCGATAAGGGATATGGTCTGAGTACGGTTGAATACGCCTACTTGGCCGAGGAGATGGGAAAGGTTGGCATCGCGGCTGAGGTGTTCAACTGTAACGCCCCCGATACCGGCAATATGGAGGTGTTTGAGCGTTATGGATCGCCGGCACACAAAACGCGCTGGCTGGGACCGCTGCTGGAAGGCGATATTCGATCCGCCTACCTGATGACAGAGCCTGACGTCGCCTCATCAGATGCGACAAACATTGCGCTGCATGCAGTGCGAGACGGCGATCACTATGTGCTAAACGGCGAAAAATGGTGGGCGTCTGGTGCGGGTGATCCGCGCACCAAGGTCTATATCGTGATGACACAAACCAACCCTGAGGCTGCAAAACACAACCGGCATTCAATGTTTGTGGTGCCAGCTGGCACGGACGGTATCGAGGTGCTGCGCCCAATGCAGGTCTTTGGCAACGACGACGCGCCGCATGGTCACATGCATCTGCGGTTTACCGACGTACGGGTGCCGATTGAGGATCTGATCTTGGGTGAGGGTCTTGGGTTTGAAGTGGCGCAGGGGCGACTTGGCCCCGGCCGGATCCATCATTGCATGCGTGCGATCGGGCAGGCCGAAGTGGCGCTGGAGCTGATGTGCCGCCGCGCCATGGGACGTGAAGCGTTTGGCAAAAAGCTTGCTGAGCTGGGCGCCAACTACGACATTATCGCCAACGCTCGGATGGAGATTGAGCAGGCCCGCCTGCTGTGCCTGAAAGCTGCGTGGATGATGGATACAAGTGGCGTGCGCGCGGCCCAACCGTGGATTTCCCAGATTAAGGTCGTGGCCCCATTGATGGCGCTAAAGGTGATTGATGAGGCGATGCAGATGCACGGTGCCGGTGGCATCAGCCAAGACCAACCCTTGGCCCATATGTGGACCCATGTGCGCACGTTGCGCCTGGCCGATGGCCCCGACGCGGTACATCGCAGACAGGTCGCACGCGCTGAATTGAAACCCTATTCCAATGAGAAGGTCTGAGGCATGACGGACGCAGGCCTAGACCTGATAGCCGTTGCGGACTGGATGGGCACACATGTTGCGGGGTTTGCGGGCCCTGTGACGGCCCAGAAATTTGCCCAAGGCCAGTCCAATCCGACCTATCTGTTGTCCAGCCCGGCGCGATCCTATGTTTTGCGGCGCAAACCACCCGGGATTTTGTTGAAATCGGCCCATGCCGTGGAGCGTGAATTCAGGGTGCAATCGGCGTTGACGGGCAGTGATGTGCCGGTCGCGCGTATGTTGGCGCTATGTGAAGATGATGGCGTGATCGGTTCAGCCTTTTATGTGATGGACCATGTCCGTGGGCGCAATTTTGGTGAGCCTGCGCTGCGTGATCTGGCACATGCAGAGCGTGCGGCGATCTTTACGCAGATGAACCAAGTTTTGGCGGCGATCCACTCGGTCGATCTACAGGCGACGGGGCTGACTGACTATGGGCCCGAGGGGAACTATTATCAGCGTCAGATCGGTCGTTGGACCGGGCAATATCGGGCCTCAGAAACGCAAAAGATCCCTGCGATGGAGGCGTTGATTGGTTGGCTTGAGACCGAATTGCCGCAAGATGACGGGCGGCGCACGTTGGTTCATGGCGATTTTCGGATAGATAACTTGCTGTTTTCGGAAGATGGCACCGATTGTGTGGCTGTTCTGGATTGGGAGTTGTCGACCATCGGCCATCCCTTTGCAGATCTGGCCGCATTGATCATGCAATGGCAGATGCCGCCGGGTATCGAAGGGCGTGGATTGGCGGGAATTGACCGTGCAGCCGAAGGTCTGCCAAGTGACGCAGATTTCATTGCGGATTATTGCGCGCGGATGGGTCTACCAGGGATTGAACGGTTTGAGTTCTACTTAGCATTTTGCTTTTTTAGGATGGCGGCAATTTTGCAGGGCGTCAAAAAACGCGCCTTGGACGGAAATGCATCGAACCCGGAAAAAGGTCTGAAATTAGGAACCTACGTGCCGATCTTTGCGCAACAAGGCTTGCAGGTGGCGCAAAATGGCTGAGACGCGGCGCTTTACCGGACAGACCGTTTTGATCACTGGTGCGGCCAGCGGTTTTGGCGCCGAGGCCGCTCGCCAGTTTGCTGCCGAAGGGGCGGATCTGGCGTTGTGTGACCATGATGCGGCAGGGCTGACCGCAATCTGTGATCTCTTGAAACGTCAAGGCACGCAGGTCGTTCAGGCCCACGTTGATGTGACCGAGGAGGCTCAGATCGCTGCGTTTGTGGCACAGATCTTGGACAGCAATGGACGCTTAGATGTCGCGGTAAACAACGCAGGTATTGGTCAGGATCTGGTCCCTTTGCAGGCAACTGAGACTGCGCAGTTTGATCAGGTCATGCGTGTTAATACTCGGGGCGTCTTTTTGGGGATGAAGCACCAATTGCCGCCGATGATTGCGGCCAAGCGTGGCTCAATTGTGAACATCTCATCAGCGGCGGGGTTGGTTGGGGCGGGGTATCTGGCTGCATATTCCGCGTCTAAACATGCAGTCGTCGGCCTGACAAAATCCGCAGCAGATGAGGTGGCGCGCCACGGCGTTCGCGTCAATGCGCTGTGCCCGTCTTTTGCAGCGACGCCGCTTTTTGACGAGATGGCGGATCAGGTGTCAGCCCCCGGTGATCTGTCGAAGGCAGAGGCTTATGCCAAAATCGCCCACCGTGTGCCAATGCGCCGGGTAGCAGAAGCGGCGGAAATTGTGCAGGCGATCTTGTGGGTAGCAGCCCCTGAGAACAGTTTTCTAACCGGGCAGGCGATCGCACTTGATGGAGGATTGACCGCAATATGACGGATCATGGGGAACGAACGATGTTGCGGGCCGATTTGCGCGAAGACCTATCTGCCATTCAGGCCCATATCGGACATGAGATGACCGGCTGGGCCAAGGATTGGTCGCAGTTCCAATTGCCAATGCATGCGCATCTTATGAACCGATATGGCATTCCACATGGCGGGATATACGCGGTGCTGCTGGATACGGTTATGGGCTTTTCAGGGTGTTATACTGGCGACAAGGATGTAATCCAACTGGCGATGACCCTATCGATGACGACCAATTTTGTGGGCCAACCCAAAGGCTCGATCTTGATTGCCGAGGGCACCCGGATCGGTGGCGGACGCCAGACATTCTTTGCCGAAGGCCGGGTGATCGACGACACCGGCACCCTGATCGCCACCGGCACCGGCACGTTTCGCTATCGCGCTCAGGCGGTATAACCCGCCGCGACACGGGCCAGATGGTCGTCGGTATCACCCAATTGATGATCGATCATTGTCAGGCGTTTTGCATAATGTGAGGCCGGATATTCCCATGTCATCGCAATGCCGCCATGCATCTGAATCGTTTCCTCAGCGACCAGTTTGACCGTCCGCCCAATTAGGTTCTTGGCCATCGAAAGGGTTCGGCTTTGGTCAGAACTGCCCATCCTACTGGCGGCTAGAATGGTGATGGAACGGGCCTGTTCAAGCTCAATCATCAAATCGACCATGCGGTGCTGTAGCACCTGAAAGCTGCCGATCGTGCGACCAAATTGGGTTCTGGTCTTAAGGTAATCCAACAGCGTCGCGTTGCACCAAGTCATCGCCCCAATCGCCTCGGCACATAGGGCTAGCCGGCCCGCATCTAGGGCGTCCTCAAGGGCGGATTTTGCATTGGCCAGAACCAGCATTGCAGGTGTATTATCAAGAAAAACCTCAGCCGCACCGCCGCCGTCGATCATGGCATAAGGTGTGATCCGGGCCTCACTGGCCGAGACCTCAAATAACCCGATATTGTCCTCGGCCCACGCGGCGACCAGCAGCAGATCGGCGACCCCACCACCATAGACCACGCTTTTGCGTCCGCTCAACTGCCATGTGTCACCTGTGCGCATGGCCTGCGTCGCACTGTCGCCCAGATCAAAAGGCGCTTCGATCTCTGTCGCGGCCAGCGCGTAGCGTGTGACGCCTGAGATCAGCGGCTCAAGATCGCGGCCCGCGGCGGCCAACAGTTGGGCGGCCATTAAGGCGGGCAAGATCGGTTCGGGGCAAAGGGCTGTACCCAACGCTTCAAAAACCAATGCGATGTCAAATCCTGTACCGCCGAATCCGCCCTGATCCTCTGGCACTAACGCATAAAGCACACCCAATTCCGCCAAATCCGCCCATTTTGCAGGGTCATGATAAGGCGCGTCATAGGCCACGCGATTACGGTGCTCGATCGGATATTGTTCCGCCAGATAGCGGGTCAGGCTGTCACGCAGCATGCGGTGGTCGTCGGTCAGATCAAAATCCATATCTCACAGCCCCAGCATTGCTTTGGTCAGGATATTTCGCTGGATCTCATTGGATCCGCCAAAAATCGAGATCTTGCGGTTGTTGAAATAGCGCGCGGCGTCGCGGGCATGGTCGGGGTGTACAAGTGCTGCGTTCCCTTCCAGATCCTCAGACGGAAAAGGGGCTGCAGCCGGACCAAGGGCGCGGCGGGTCAGATCGTTTAGCGCTTGTCGGATCACGGTGCCTTTGATTTTCATCATGGAGACCTCGGGGCCCGGTGTGCCGGTCTTTTGCATGTTGCTGAGCATGCGCAGGTTGGTGATTTTCAGGGCCTCAAGATCAATTTCTATCTGCGCCAATCGTGCCGCAAACAGCGGATCCTCAATCAGGCGTTTGCCGCCGCGCCGGGTTTGATGGCCCAAGTCCTTTAGCTGCGCAAACGCTTGTGACGAAAAACCGACGCCGGCGATATTTGTCCGCTCATGGCTGAGCAGAAATTTGGCGATCGTCCAGCCTTTGTTTTCCTGGCCGACAAGATTCTCAACCGGGACACGGACATCTGTGAAAAAGACCTCATTGACCTCATGGCCCCCCTCGATCAGGCGGATTGGGCGCATATCGATGCCGGGTGTGTTCAGATCAACCAGCAAAAAACTAATGCCTTCCTGTGGCTTACCGTCCTTGGCTGTACGCACGAGGCAAAAGATCTTATTGGCGTGCTGGCCAAGCGTGGTCCAAGTTTTCTGGCCGTTGACAATATAGTGGTCTCCGTCGCGGTCAGCTCGCGTCTTGAGGCTGGCCAGATCTGATCCCGCGCCGGGTTCAGAATAGCCTTGGCACCACCAGTCCGTACCATCCAGAATGCGCGGCAGAATGGTTTGTTGCTGCGCGGGTGAGCCAAAAGCAATCAGGACGGGGGCCAGCATATTCAACCCGAACGGCACGATGCGCGGCGCAGAGGCGGCGGCGCATTCCTCCTCAAAGATATGATGTTTAACTGGGGACCAGCCGGGGCCGCCAAACGCAACGGGCCAAGTGGTCGCCAGCCATCCGCGCGCATTCAGGATCGCGTGCCAACGTTCCATATCGGACTTGTCCAACTCACGGCCCTCACGAACCTTGATCGATAACTCAACGGGCAGATCAGTGGTCAAGAAATCACGAACCTCGGTGCGAAACGCGTCATCTTCGGGGGAGAAGCTCAGATCCATCTCAAAAGTCCTTATTCAGGTCGGAAAACGTTTGCCCGGTTTTGGCCATGTCGCGCAATAATTGGGGCACGCGCCAGAAAACCGGATCTTCAGTCGCGTATTCCTCAATCCGAGCGATCAGGGCTGCGGGGCCAATGGTATCGGCATGGTGCATCGGGCCGCCGTGATGGCGTGCAAAGCCGTAGCCGAAAAGAAAGACCGCATCGATGTCGATGGGACGCAGCGCGGTGCCGTCGGCCAACACGCGCACAGCCTCAGTCATCATGGCGGTCATGTAGCGCGCAACAATCTGGTCGTCGGTGAAGTCGCGCGGGGTGATCGCGGCCTTTTTCTGTGCTGCTGCGATCAGATCGGCCACGGCGGGGTTGGGGATGGCCGGCTTTTGGTCATGAAGATAAAACCCTGTGCCAGTTTTGCGGCCGAACCAACCAGCCTCACACATCTTATCGGCGACATCGATGTAGCGCTCTGCAGGGTTGCGCGTTGGGGCCAGCCGTTTGCGATTGGCCCAACCGATATCAAGCCCGGCCAGATCGGCCATCGCAAACGGACCCATTGCAAAGCCAAACCCCTCTAGCGCGCGATCGATTTGCTGTGGTGAGGCGCCGTCGATCATCAGATAGTCAGCGGATTTGCGAAAATGTGCGAGGATCCGGTTGCCGATGAACCCATCACAAACCCCGGCACGGACGGCTATTTTCCGCAGGCGTTTGGCCAGTGCAAAGCCGGTTGCGACCACCTCAGGCGCTGTCTGGTGGGTGACCACAACCTCTAACAGCCGCATGATATGGGCGGGCGAAAAGAAGTGCAGACCGACGATATCGCGGGGCCGTTCGGTCGCCGCCGCGATCTGGTTGATATCAAGATATGAGGTGTTGGTTGCCAGTATTGCGCCGGGTTTGCACAACGTGTCCAGTTGGGAAAACAGCGCGCATTTGACGGCCATGTCCTCAAACACGGCCTCAATCACCAGATCAGACTGTGCCAGATCACCCAGATCGGTGCTGGTAGTCAGCGTCTTGGACAATGCGGTATCGCGTTTATCGACAGTTAGTTTGCCGCGTGCCACCGCCCCCGCAAGATTGCCGGTGATTGTCGCCACCCCGCGCGCCAAAGCATCAGCCCCTTGTTCAACCAATGTGACGCGGTAGCCTGCCAACAACAGTGCCGTCGCAATCCCTGATCCCATCGTGCCGCCACCGATTACGCCAATTTGGTCAAGCGGTCGTGGCGTGGCACCAGCCTCCGGGATCTTGTTGACCGCGCGTTCAGCAAAGAACGCATGAACCAGCCCGGCACGTTGCGGGCTGTCGAGACACTCATTGAACAAAGCCCGTTCTGCGGTCAGACCTTGGCCAATCGGTCGGGTACTTAGGGCGAGTGCTTCAATCGCCTTATGCGGTGAGAAAAGATGCGCCTGCGTTTGGATCAGCGTGTCTGATACAGCCGCCAAAGCGCCGGGATCAGGTGCGGTCAACAGATCAGAGGTGCGCCGCGTGATCAGTTGACCTGAGGCGACAGCACGGGCCGTGGCAATTGCGACATCGCGCGGTGAGCCGTGCGCAATCTGGTCAATCAGGCCCAAGTCCAGCGCCTGTTCCGCGTTAATCCGTTTGCCGGTGGTGATCAGGTCCAACCCGGCCGCAAGCCCGATCAGACGTGGGGCGCGTTGGGTGCCGCCAGCGCCAGGAATGAGGCCCAATGTAACCTCGGGAAAGCCAGTGATCGCGCCTGGCAGAGCGACACGGTAATGGGTGCTGATCGCGACCTCTAAACCGCCGCCCAATGTCGGGCCATGCATCACGGCGATCACCGGTTTTTCTGACATCTCCAACGCGCTGCAAATTGCGGGCAGCATCGGCTCCCTTGGGGTTTGGCCAAATTCCTTGATATCTGCACCCGCGATAAACGCGTTGCCATGACCGTAGATTGCAATGACTGTGATGTCGGGATCTGCCGCAAGCTGATGAAATGCAGCCAGTAATCCAGCCCGTAGCGCATGGGAGGTCGCGTTGACTGGCGGATTGTTCAATGCAATCAGTCCGATCGCCCCGATCCGTTCAATTCTGGCTGTTTGTAGTGCACTCATACTAATGGGTCCTTTTGCAGCGTTTGGTCACGTGCATCCAAAAGATCGGCAAAATGCGTAATCAGTTTATGCTTGAGGATTTTGCCGGTTGCAGCCGTAGGATAACTGTCGACCAACAAGATATGTTGGGGATGTTTGTAGCTGACAAGTCGCCCGGTCAGCCAAGATTTTAGCCCGGTTTCAGTCACGCGGCCCTTGGTCAGAACAAACGCCAAAATCTCCTCATTGGCGCCGGATTTGCGGCCGATAACGGCGGCTTGCAAGACGTCATCATGGCGGGTCAACATCGCCTCAACCTCTGGCGGATAAACGTTGAAGCCTGAGCGTATGATCAGTTCCTTTAACCGACCCACAAGGTGAAGTGCGCCATTGGCATCAAACCGGGCCAGATCGCCACTGCGCAGGGTGCCGGGCTGGGGCAGGGCAGCCGCACTTGCGTTGGGGTTTTTGTAGTAACCTTTCATCACGCCGGGGCTTTGGATGATCAGCTCGCCCGCGCCACCAGCGTCAGGTTGGTCAATGGTGACTTTGACACCCGGCAAGGGCGGGCCGACGGATGTGTCTGCACTTGGGGTCTCAATCCGGGTGGCGGCAACACCGGGGGAGGTTTCGGTTAACCCGTATCCGTTGTGCAGCGGCAGGCCGGTCAAGGCCTCGGTCTGGGCCTTTAGGTCGGGGTCAAGCGGTGCGCCACCGGCTGAGGTATAGCGCAGATTTGGCGCGAAAAACGGCCGGCCCGTGCTGTGCAAATGCGCAAGGATTACGGCGTACATTTGTGGCACTGCGGGCAGGGCGGTGGCACCCGCGGCAAAGGCATCCAGCACGCCTGCGGGTGTAAAACGGGCGATGAACTGTAGTTGCGCACCTGCATGAAGGGCCGCCAAAAACGTTGAGGCAAAGCCAAACACATGGCTGCCCGGCAATACCGCCAACACAAGATCAGCTGGTGTGAGGTGGCGCAGATTGGCCGAGGTGCGCGCATTCCAACACACGTTGGAATGTGTCAACATAACACCCTTGGGTGCGCTGGTCGTGCCAGTTGTGTACAGTAGGGCCGCCACCTGTTGATCAGGCTGACTATCGACTGGTTCCGGCGTCGTTGTGGCGCATTTGGTGATGGTCAGGCCTGCGGGCAGGCCCGGCAACGGCGCTGCATCAAACGTTGTTGCATGCGCTGCTGCCTGATCTGATGCTGATGCGGTGAACAATAGGCACCTTGCACCGGAATGGGATTGGATTGCGCACAGCTCGGTGTCCGATTGGCGCGCATTAACCGGGCAAATCCAGGCTTTTATTTGGCAGATGGCAAAAACGGCGATGGCATAACTGGTGCAGTTTTCTGACACCAGCATGACCCTATCGCCGGGCCGCACGCCATGGGTTTGCAACGCCGATGCTGCCTGCGCCACACGTTCACGCAGCGCGCCATATGTGCAAGTCGCGCCGCCCTGATCGATCAGCGCCACGTTATCCGCCGGATGGTCTGCGATAAGGTCGTCTAGCCAAGGTCCCATTGCTATTGCAGGGCCGCCGCGTGTGGCTGCCCCGTCTCCTCCCAATTCCAACCGATCAGATCTGGCGGATGCTGGCAAGCTGAACGGTGCGTCGTTTGAAGTTTATCGCTCAGCGGTGATCTGGCGCAAGATTGCGCAAAACTGGGCGGTGGGCGGTGACAACGTGTCATCACGCCGGGTGGACAGGCCCACAAAGCCGCGCGTCGTTTCTGTATCCAGTGATAATTCGCGAAAAGTACCATCAGATAGCTCTGCTGCAACAACGCCCTGTGAGATAAACCAGATTGCCTGATATTGCTTGGTGAAGCTTCGCCCAAAGGTATCAAGGACCGTCTCAATGGCGTCCAATGGCATTGCCAAGCCTTGCTCAACAAACAGCCGCTCAACGATGGAGTGGATGATTGAGCCGGCACTGGGCAACAAGACCGGATAGCTGGCCAGATCCTCAGAGGTGATGAAATCAGCATGGGTCAATGGATGATCGGCCTGTACCACCGCAACCACTCGCTCCTTGAATAGTGGATCAAAGCTGAGGCCGAGCATGTTTTCAGGTGCAGGCATGCGGCCCATCACCAGATCAAGATCCCGCGCCCGCAACTGATCCAGCAGGACCTGATTTTCACCGGTGATGATCTGCAATTGCCCCTTGAGGCCAGAGGCGCGAAACTGTGCTACCGCATGCGGCAGGACCGAGGCTGCGATCGTTGGCAATGCGCCGATGCGTACGGGCGGGCCACTCGCGGCCTGTACCGTGTTCAGGGCGATCAGTCCGTCGCGCGCCAGCGCCAGACTGCGCCCGGCATAGTCCAGAAAGATCGCACCAAAGGGCGACAAGCGAATGCCGCGACCGTCCTTGATAAACAATGGTTTGCCGCAGATGGCCTCCAGCTCTCGCAGGGTGCGACTGACGGCGGGTTGTGTCAAGTTCAGCGCCTCAGCCGCACGCGTCACGCTTTTGCGCCGCGCCGTTTCAACAAACACTTCCATGTGCCGCAGTTTTAGCCGATCCAAGAAACGCATATCAAAAACCATATGTATAATGTGTAATTTCTTATTATACCTCATGATAGAGACATGCAATAAAGGAGGCCTAATCAAGGATGAACCCTCGTGAGTGAGCAGACAGAATCCAAGTCAACGTCGCGATATGATCAAGGCGTGACCACACGCCGCCGCGTTCTGGGGGATGCACATGTTGACCGCGCAGAGGCCAACAAAACCGAATTTGACACGCCGTTTCAGCAGTTGATTACAGAGGCCGCGTGGGGGCATGTCTGGTCGCGTGAGACTTGGAGCATGCGCGAACGCTCGATTGTGACGCTGGCGCTGCTCTGTGCCCAAGGCAATTGGGAGGAGGTCGAGATGCATATCCGCGCCACTGCCAATACCGGGGCGACGCGGGAAGACATTCAGGAACTGATCTTGCACCTAGCGATCTATACCGGTGTCCCGACGGCCAATCATGCGATAAAGATCGCGAAGCAGACCTTTGCCGAGATTGACGCTAGTTCGGACCCGAATGAGGAAACAGGACCCTGATGACCCAACCCGAAATCGGTGCATTTTCTCGGCGCGATCTGGATCTGCATCCCAAGCCGTTGACGCCAGAATACAAGTCAAGCGTCTTAAGATCGCCGCAAATGGCGCGAATATCATTTGATAATTCCTTGTCTGAAATTGCTGGACCTATGTTCGGGCATGCGCTTTTGGGGCCGTTGGATAATGATCTGATCGTGAATTATGCGCAGGCCGGCAGCAGTGCCATTGGTGAGCGGATCATCGTGCATGGCCGCCTGCTGGATGAGGCTGGGCGACCGGTTCGCGGTGCGCTACTGGAGGTTTGGCAAGCCAATGCTGGCGGGCGTTATCGTCATA
>JBLHOS010000074.1:0-14835 GCA_047623825.1 Paracoccaceae bacterium
CCTCCCTTGGCCTGTTTGGCTACCCTGCGCTGATGGCCGCCGACATCTTGGTTTACCACGCGACCCATGTCCCCGTGGGTGAGGATCAAAAACAGCATCTTGAGCTGACGCGCGACATTGCGACCAAATTCAATCATGATTTCGGCGTTGATTTCTTTCCGATACCAGAGCCGGTTATTACAGGGGCCGCCACGCGCATTATGTCGTTGCGCGACGGCTCAAAAAAGATGTCAAAAAGCGATCCATCGGATATGAGCCGGATCAACATGACTGATGGTGCCGATGACATCGCCAAGAAAATCCGCAAGGCAAAGACCGATCCAGAACCGCTGCCGGAAACTTTGGCTGAATTGTCGGGTCGCCCCGACGCGCGCAATCTGATCAACATCTTCGCCGCATTGCAGGAGGTAGAGCCGCAGGTGGCATTGGATCAGGTCACCGGTCTACAATTTGGGGCGTTCAAGCCAATTCTGGCTGATCTGGCCGTAGAAAAACTGGCGCCAATCTCGTCTGAGATGGCGCGCCTGATGCAAGATACCGCTGAGATCGACCGCATTTTGGCGCGTGGTGCCGAACGCGCGCGCGAAATTACGGTTCCCATCTTGGACAAGACATATGAGATCCTCGGAATGATCCGCAGCTAGACACATCCGATGTTTTTGCACGAAGGCTCCGCGATTTTGAGGGCTTTTGTGTTACCGGTGATCTGGTAGCTTGCGGTCAAAGGAGCCTCACGATGACCTACCGAGCCCCGGCTGGCACCCATGTTGGACATATCCACCTTAGGGTTTCAGATCTTGACCGCGCAGTCGCGTTTTATTGCGACGTGCTCGGCTTTGACGTCCGGATGCGCTACGGCGAACAGGCCGCGTTTTTGGCAGTCGGTGAGTATCACCACCATATTGGCCTGAACACTTGGGACAGCAAAAATGGGTATGCTCCCGCCAAGGGGTCGACTGGTCTGTACCATGTGGCCTTTGTCTATCCGAATCGCCGCAGCCTTGGGCAGGCCGTTGGTCATGTTATCGATAATGGGGTCGCGATCACGGGTGCGGCGGATCATGGTGTCAGTAAGGCCGTTTATTTCGACGATCCCGATGGCAACGGGATTGAGCTCTATTGGGATCGCGACCCGTCGCTGTGGCCCAAGGACGCGGGCGGCAGCCTGAACCTGACCAATAGCCCATTGGATGTTGCGGCACTGGTCGCTGAGGCCAGCTGAACCGATCAACAGCCCGATTTACGTCTGGACCTCTGACCTAATGCTCTCTTATGCTGAGCGTCAGGAGGATCAACGATGGCAACTGGTACAAACATCAAGACCTATTTTGAGGGCAAATGGCATGACGGTAACGTGCCGATCATGCGCGCCGCTGATCATGGATCTTGGCAAGGGTCGACCGTCTTTGATGGCGCGCGGTTCTTTGACGGCATCGCCCCCGATCTGATGTCCCATTGTGAGCGTGTAAACAACTCTGCCACGGCCCTGATGATCACGCCAACCCAGACGGCACAGGAAATCTATGATATCGTGTGGGAAGGGCTGAAATCCTATAACCCTAAGTCTGCCGTCTATATTCGGCCAATGTATTGGGGTCTGGATGGCGGCGCGATGGGGATCATCCCAAAGGCGAATTCAACCGGCTTTTGTGTCTGTTTAGAAGAACTACCAATGGCCCCGCCAGAGGCCGCAGTGCGCCTGACCACCACCCAATTTCACCGCCCCGTGCTTAGCGATAATGTTACCAACGCCAAGGCCGGATGCCTCTACCCCAACAACGCCCGCATGTTGGCCGAAGCCGTTTCGAAAGGTTATGATAACGCACTAGTCGCAGATGCGATTGGTAATGTGGCTGAAACGGCCTCTGCAAATATCTTCATGGCGAAAGATGGTGTGATTTTCACTCCCGCTCCCAATGGGACATTCCTGTCCGGCATCACCAGGGCCCGCCACATCAAGAACCTGACCGCGGCCGGATTGCAGGTGCGCGAGGTTGTTTTGACGTTCGATCATTTCCGGCAAGCCGATGAGGTATTTATGTCTGGAAATGTAAACAAGGTCACACCCGTTAGTGAGTTTGATGGGGTGCATTATCAGATCGGCCCGATCACGCATCTGGCCCGGAAACTTTACTGGGAATGGGCGCGTTCTGCCGCATAGCCTGACCGCGCACATTTCCTTGCCAGTGTCCGTGTCCTCCGTCATGATCAGCCACCGGGAGGCGCTATAATCATGCGTAAGTTTCTAGTTGTGCTGGACGATACACGCGAATGCCTGAACGCAATGCGCTTTGCAGCGATGCGCGCTGCGCACACCCAGGGCGGTGTTGAGATTTTGGCGGTTATTCCACCCGATGAATTTAACCATTGGATCGGCGTTGGCGAAGTCATGCGCGCCGAGACCCGTGAACGGATAGAGGCGCATTTCAACGTGTTTGCAAAATGGATGCGGGACCGGCAAAATATCGATCCAACCTTGATCATTCGTGAGGGTGAGCCCGTTGATGAAATCTTGGCACAGGTCCGCGAAAACCCCGAAATCGGGGTTTTGGTTTTAGGGGCAAGTTCGGGGAAATCGGGGCCCGGGCCGCTGGTTACCGCCATGTTGAAGACTGCAGGCACCCTGCCGATCCCGATCACAATTGTACCCGGTGAGATGTCAAAGGAGCAGTTAGAGGCCGTTTCTTAGGCTAAATTGCTCTTTAGAACCGTTCCAAATCTTGACTTCTTAGGTCCGTAGGCTCATATCGTACAGGTAGTCAAACCGGAGCGACCCGATGTTCATTCAAACCGAATCTACCCCAAATCCCGCAACCCTGAAATTTCTGCCAGGTCTGTCAGTTCTCGAGGTGGGAACAGCTGATTTTCCGACGGCAGAGGCCGCTACAAAATCACCGTTGGCCAACCGCGTGTTTGGTGTCGAAGGTGTGTCTGGCGTGTTCTTCGGGTTGGATTTCATCACGGTAACCAAGGTTGAGGCAGTCGATTGGGACCATGTAAAGCCCGCCATCTTGGGCGCCATCATGGAACATTACCAGTCTGGCGCGCCCATTATGGACGGCGATGTGGACCCTTCCGGTGGTCATGCGGCCCATGACGGCGAAGATGGCGACATCGTGAGCCAGATCAAAGAACTGCTCGACACACGGGTTCGCCCCGCTGTGGCACAGGACGGTGGTGATATTACGTTCCACGGCTTTGATCGCGGCGTTGTCTATCTGCATATGCAAGGGGCCTGCGCGGGATGCCCATCGTCAACCCTGACGCTGAAGATGGGGATTGAGAACCTGCTGCGCCACTACATTCCCGAAGTAATCGAGGTTCGCCCGGTTGCCGTCTGACACACCGGTCATTCTTGCCTTTGACACATCGGCCGCGCATTGTGCGGCCGCTTTGCTGTCTGGCGATCAGATCCTGGCCCAATTCGCAGAACCGATGGCCAAAGGTCAGGCTGAGGCGCTGCTACCGCTGATCCAGACGATGATGGCCAAAGCTGGGGTCGTCAAAGAGGATCTGGACGCCATTGCCGTTGGGGTCGGCCCCGGTAATTTCACCGGAATCCGTATTTCGGTCGCAGCAGCGCGTGGTTTGGCGATGGCCCTGAAGATCCCTGCCTTCGGGATATCCGGATTTGAGGCATTGGCAATCGGTCATGACGGGCCAGTTCTGGCCACGATCGATGCGCGGCGAGATCAAGTGTATTTGCAACTGATTTCAAATGCAGCCAGCAATGAACCCATGCAATTACCAATTACAGAGATCAGCCCTGAGCTTGGGCAGCCAAGCCTTGCTTGTATTGGGTTTGAGGCTGAGCGGATCGCGGCTCGACTTGGCGCCAAGGTTGCATCGCCACGGTTTGGCACAGCTGAGGCGCTAGCACGATCAGCGGTGCTACGCATCGGGCAAACCGCACCTCGCCCTGCCCCGCTATATATTCGGGCCGCAGACGCCGCCCCACCGCGTGGTACAGCGCCAACTCTTTTGCCATGACACCAGCTGAGCTTGCGCGGCGCCATGCGGCGTCTTTTACCACTCCAAGGCCTTGGAACGCCCACGAATTTAAGGATTTATTGGCCTCAGATCTGATACATCTGATAGCCAGTCCGTTTGGGTTTGCCCTGATCCGCGTTGTCACCGATGACGCCGAGCTGCTGACAATCGCGGTCGATCCTGACATGCGCCGCCAAGGCAATGGTGCGCGCCTGATGCAAACAGCACTTAGCACTGCCCGGTCCCACGGTGCATCCGAAATGTTTTTGGAGGTCGCGTCGGACAATCAGGCGGCATGCGCGCTATATCAATTCTTGGGCTTTGCCGAGATTGGCAAGCGAAGCGGCTACTACAAACACGCCGACGGTCAAATAAGTGATGCAATTTTGATGAAGGCATCACTAATTCCGTAGAAATCGAGCCAAAGTGGGAATTCTGCCCTATCGGAAGCTCTGATCGTTCGGAATCCAAGCAGAATCTGGTTGACCCTCCCGCCATGCTTTGCCCTTATTTGCACAGTGATCGTCTGATCTCTGCTTGCGGGGGCCGTTGCCCTACTGCATTGACCCCCGAGCCAACCAACTGGGAGACGTAAATAATGACCCTCGTGAATAAACTTCTTGGTGCAGCTGCAGGCCTGGCGCTCAGTGCGACCGCCGCAATGGCCCAAGATCCTGCCCTGATCTTCGATCTTGGCGGCAAATTCGACAAATCCTTTAACGAAGCCGCATTTAATGGCGCGCAGCGTTGGGCCGATGAAACTGGCGGCACCTATCGTGAGATCGAGTTGCAGTCCGATGCACAGCGTGAGCAGGCGCTGCGTCGCCTTGCAGAGTCCGGCTCCAACCCTGTTGTCATGGCTGGTTTTGCGTTTGGTTCCGTTCTGGAGGTCGTCGCACCTGATTATCCAGACACCGACTTTGTGATCATCGACAGCACCGTGGATCAACCCAATGTACTGTCGATCGAATTCGAAGAGCACGAAGGCTCCTTCCTTGTTGGCATGTTGGCTGGCATGGCATCTGAGACAGGCACCGTCGGCTTTATCGGCGGCATGGATATTCCACTGATCTCCCGCTTTGGATGTGGCTACGCCCAAGGTGTTCGCGCAGCAAACCCCGATGCAACGATCATTCAAAACATGACCGGCACGACATTTACGGCATGGAATGACCCGGTCCGCGGTGGTGAGCTAACACGCTCGCAGATCAGCCAAGGCGCTGACGTGGTCTATGCAGCAGCTGGCGGCACCGGTCTTGGTGTGCTTCAGGCCGCCGCAGATGAGGGCATCTTGTCCATCGGCGTTGACAGCAACCAGAACGGTCTGTTCCCAGGCCAGGTTCTGACATCCATGATGAAGCGCGTTGATGTTGCGGTCTACAATGCCTTTACCGACGGCACCGCCGGCACATTGGAAACAGGCGCGATGCGGCTTGGCCTTGCACAAGAAGGTGTTGGCTACGCATTGGATGACAACAACTCTGATCTGATCACACCTGAGATGCTGGTAGCCGTCGACGCGGCACGCGCAGCAATCATCGCAGGCGAAATCGAAGTGCATAACTACACCACAGACGGCAGCTGCCCTGTGATGTAAGTGCTTTGCACTGAACAAAAGGATGGGCCGTTTCTATCAGAGACGGCCCATCTTTGTTTTCAACAGGCGCTGGTGGCGAGTTGCTGGACAGCTTTGTCGTCTGTGGTAACGTCACAGAATGGCCAATCGCTTGTCAGTTTTTGCCGTGCAGGATAATTCAAACTCAATGACCGATCAAACAGCCATGGGTTCCGTACCCCCCGCAATTGAACTCAAAGGCATCTCAAAGTCCTTTGGCCCGGTCCAAGCTAACAAAGATATTTCGATCCGAGTCGCCCCCGGAACAATCCATGGGATTGTTGGGGAGAATGGCGCCGGCAAATCAACGCTGATGTCGATCCTGTATGGCTTTTACAAAGCCGACGCGGGTGAGATTTTTATCAACGGCAAACTGACCCCCATCCCTGACAGCCATGCCGCAATTCGCGCTGGTATCGGAATGGTCCACCAACACTTTAAACTGGTTGAGACGTTCACAGTAATTGAGAACGTCATCTTGGGCGCAGAGGATGGCGCATTTCTGCGCCCCTCGATCGCCAAGGCGCGCAAGCTGCTGACAGAGCTTGCGGATGAGTATGAACTAAGCGTCGATCCCGACGCGATCGTCGAGAACCTGAGCGTGGGCCACCAGCAGCGCGTTGAGATCCTGAAACAGCTTTATCGTCGGGCCGACATCCTGATTTTGGACGAACCGACCGGCGTTCTGACCCCAGCTGAGGCCGATCACCTGTTCCGGATCCTCAATAACCTGAAGGCTGAGGGCAAAACCATCATCCTGATCACCCACAAACTGCGCGAAATCATGGACGTGACCGATACGGTCAGCGTGATGCGCCGTGGTGAGATGACAGCGACCGTAAAAACCGCTGAAACTTCCCCCGCGCAACTGGCTGAGCTGATGGTCGGGCGCAAGGTTTTGTTAGAGGTCAACAAGACCCCGGCCAAACCCGGAAAGATTATTCTGGAGGTCGAAAACCTGCGGGTTGTCGACGAAAAGGGCGTCGAGCGGGTCAAAAGTATTTCGATACAACTGCGCGCAGGTGAGATCCTGGGCGTCGCAGGTGTTGCGGGCAACGGTCAATCTGAGCTTTTGGAAGTGCTGGCCGGAATGATCCCGGCCACATCCGGGCAGATCAAGCTGAACGGCGAAGAAATTGATTTGACCGGAAACGAGTCAGATGCGCGGTCGCGCCGCGCGCGTGGCATCGCCCATGTTCCTGAAGACCGCCAGCGCGAAGGCTTGATCATGCCCTATCAAGCTTGGGAAAACGTCGGATTTGGCTATCACCACGACCCGGCCTATCAGCGCGGCAGATGGCTGATGAACAACGCGGCCCTTCGTGAAGACACAGTTGGCAAGATGGAGCGGTTTGACGTCCGACCGCCAAATCCCAAACTTGAGGCCAAGAACTTTTCTGGTGGGAACCAGCAAAAGATTGTTCTAGCCCGAGAGATTGAGCGTAATCCCGATCTGCTGTTGGTCGGGCAACCGACACGCGGTGTAGACATTGGCGCAATTGAGTTCATTCACCAACAGATCGTGGCCTTGCGTGACCAAGGCAAAGCAATCTTGCTGGTCAGCGTTGAGCTGGATGAGATCCTGGCACTAAGCGACCGGATCGCCGTGATGTTTGATGGCGTAATCATGGGCGAGCGCCTACCCGAGGAAACCAGTGAGGCCGAATTGGGGCTTTTGATGGCTGGCGTTACGCAAGGGGCTGCATAATATGGATAAGATGCCGAAATGGGCTGACATCGTTCTGATCCCCCTGATCAATTTGGTGCTGGCGTTACTCGTCTCTGGGCTGGTGGTTCTGTATATCGGTGAGAACCCGATTGAGGCGATGGCGATCATGGTTCGCGGCGCTGTCGGCTCGGCCTACGGGTGGGGCTACACGCTGTTTTACGCGACCAACTTTATCTTCACCGGTCTGGCTGTCGCCGTCGCCTTCCATGCCAAGCTGTTTAACATTGGTGGCGAAGGTCAGGCGGCATTGGGTGGATTGGGCGTCGCACTTGTGTGCCTTTACGTCCCTTGGTCGCATTGGGCCTATGCGCTGCCGGCGGCAATCATCGGCTCAATGTTATTGGGTGCCGCTTGGGCCGCAATCCCGGCCTACCTTCAGGCCAAACGCGGTAGTCATATTGTGATCACCACAATCATGTTCAACTTCATCGCCTCGGCGCTACTGGTCTATTTGTTGGTCAATGTGTTCCGGGTTCCGGGATCAATGGCGCCAGAAACCGCGCGATTTGCAGAGCCTACGCATTTGCCAACAGGGTATGACGTGGCCAGTTTTATCGGCTTTAGCCGGTCGACCCCGTTGAACGTGTCGTTCCTGGTTGCGTTGGTTGCCTGTGTTTGTGTTTGGGTCCTGATCTGGCGGACACGGCTAGGTTACGAGATCCGCGCGTTTGGTCATTCTGGCGATGCGGCGGTCTACGCCGGCATCAGCCCGATAAGGATCATCATGGTCACAATGCTGATCTCTGGTGGATTGTCGGGCTTGATGGCCATCAACGCCGTAATGGGGGAGGCTGAGCGATTGGTCATCGACCCAGTGCAAGGTGCCGGATTTGTCGGCATCGCCGTGGCCTTGATGGGCCGGTCGCATCCTGTAGGTGTCTTGCTGGCGGCCCTTTTGTTTGGAATGCTCTATCAAGGCGGCGCAGAGCTGGAATTTGAGATGCCATCGGTCAGCCGCGAAATGGTCGTCGTGATCCAAGCCTTGGTCATCCTGTTCACCGGCGCGCTGGATAACATGGTGCGAATACCCATTGAAAATCTGTTCCTGCGCTTGCGGAAGGAGACCTGATCATGGATTTTCTGGGTGTTATTCAGATCCTCGACAGTACCGTTCGTTTGGCCACACCGTTGTTACTGGCTTGCCTTGCTGGCCTTTATTCTGAGCGTGCCGGCATCTTTGATATCGGGCTTGAAGGCAAAATGCTGGCCGCTGCATTCTTTTCGGCGGCCACTGCTTCGGTCACCGGTAATGTCTGGATCGGCCTGATGGCCGGTATATCGGCATCGGTTGCATTGGCAGGTGTCCATGGCCTGGCCTCGATCACGTTTCGGGGTAACCAGCTGATCTCAGGCGTCGCGATCAACTTCCTGGCGGCAGGCATGACTGTTGTGATCGGGCAAACCTGGTTTTCGATCGGGGGGCGAACCCCTTCGCTGTCCGGGCCTGCGCGGTTCCAAGAGATCACGTTGCCCTTTGCAGATGAATTGGCGTCTGTGCCGGTCATCGGTCCGATCTATGCTGAGTTGATCTCAGGCCACTCGATCCTGGTCTATGTTGCGTTTGCAATTGTGCCTCTAACCTGGTGGGTCTTGTTTCGTACCCGATTTGGCCTGCGCCTGCGCGCCGTCGGAGAGAACCCAGCCGCAGTAGATACGGCCGGTGTTTCGGTGATCAGGGCACGATTTTCAGCAGTACTGATATGTGGCGTCCTATGCGGTTTAGCGGGCGCGTATCTGTCCACCGGTCTGGCCGCAGGATTTGTCAAAGATATGAGTGCGGGCCGTGGCTTCATCGCGTTGGCGGCATTGATATTTGCGAAATGGCGGCCTTGGTATGCCCTGTCGGCCTGTTTATTGTTTGGCCTGCTGGATGCCATTGGCAACCGCTACCAAAACATCGACATTGTTGGGTTTGTGATCCCTGTCCAATTCATGCAGGCCCTGCCCTACATTCTGACCGTCGTTATTTTGGCCGGTTTTGTCGGTCGGGCAATCCCACCACGTGCTGGTGGAGAGCCATACGTCAAGGAACGCTGATCCGATCTGTCGCAGTGCCGCCCATATTGCGCAGGTGGCATTAATTTTTATAGCGCGCTAAACCTGCCCAAATTTGGGAGCACTAGCCACCAATGCAAATCTATCTTCCCATCGCCGAGGTCAGCGTGAATGCGTTCTTGTTGCTTGGGCTGGGTGGATTGGTTGGCATCCTGTCAGGCGTGTTCGGCGTTGGTGGCGGTTTTTTGATGACACCGCTGTTGTTTTTCATCGGCATCCCACCTGCCGTCGCAATTGCAACCGGGGCGTGCCAAATCGCCGGCGCCTCATTTTCCGGCGTTCTTGCCCATCTCAAACGAAAAACTGTCGACCTGAGGATGGGTGTCGTGTTGCTGATTGGCGGGATGATCGGGGCCGCCGTAGGTGTGCAGGTCTTCAATACCTTGCGCGCCATGGGTCAGGTCGATCTGCTGGTTCGGCTTTTTTACGTGGTATTCCTGGGGATCATCGGCGGGTTAATGTTTCTCGAAAGTCTGCGCGCGATCCAGCGCAGCAGGCAATCAGCCGGTGCCACTCCGACACGCCGCCGCAATCGTGGGATGATTGACGCCCTGCCCTTTAAAATGCGGTTTCGCACATCGGGGCTTTATATCTCTGTAATCCCGCCGATTATCGTAGGGGTTGTCGTCGGGATCCTGGCCGCAATCATGGGTGTTGGCGGCGGCTTTATCATGGTTCCTGCAATGATCTATATTCTGGGTATGCCGACAAAGGTTGTGATCGGAACATCGCTGTTCCAGATCATCTTTGTCACTGGGTTCACCACGCTGCTGCATGCCACTACAAACTTTACCGTCGATATGGTTTTGGCCGTTCTATTGCTGGTCGGCGGTGTCATTGGCGCGCAGGTCGGCACCCGGATCGGCGTCAAGATGAAGGCTGAGCAGTTGCGTATCCTGCTGGCGATCATCGTTTTGGCAGTGTGTGGGCGGCTTGCGCTTGACCTGCTGTTGGAGCCATCCGAGCTTTATAGCCTAGGCAACAGCCAGTGATCTGGGCGCGCGCGTTATTGGCCTTGTGGCTGATGCTGACACCAGTAATGGCGCAAGAGGCCGTCGTTGCAGGCCTCAGCAGCGATGAAATATCAATCACCGCAAACTTCAACGGCTCCGAGATCCTGATATTTGGCGCGGTTCAACGAGAGACGCCACCACCCGTCGAATTGGGCCCTTTGCAGGTGATCATCACAATTGAAGGTCCAGATATGCCCATAACGGTTCGGCGCAAAGGCTGGTGGTATGGGATCTGGATCAATTCAACAGCTGCCGAGATCGACGCGGCCCCGACCTTTTATGCCGTCTCTACAACCAGCACACTTGCCGCCTCGCTGACCGATACACAGGATTTGCGCCACCGAATCTCGATCCCGCGGGCCATCCGCTCTGTCGGGACAGAAGTCGCCGATCAAAGAAACTTCACCGAAGCGTTGATGAGAATTCGAACCGAGCAGAACCTCTATCAACTCAATGAGGGCGCTGTGACGCTGCGCAATGAGACGCTGTTTGACACCTCAATCCAGATGCCCGCCAATCTGGTTGAAGGGGACTACGCGACCAGAATTTTTCTGACCCGCGGGCGCGAAGTCGTCGGCCAATACAGTGCCGATATCAGGGTGCGCAAAGTTGGCATGGAGCGTTGGATCTACAACCTCGCCCAGGCCTATCCACTGATGTACGGGATCTTATCTTTGGCCATTGCGATCATCGCGGGTTGGCTGGCCTCGGCCGTGTTCCGCTATATCCGCCTATCTTAACCCCGACCGATGAACGGCATCTTGGTGGCCATGATAGTCATCGACTGGATGTTGGAAGATAACGGCAGGCTGGCCATAGTCCAAACTGCGCCAGCCACGTCTTGGGCTGCCATGACATCCTCGGCGACGGTGCGCCCGTCAGCTTGCCGCGCGCCACGCGAAATCCCTTGTGTCATCTCAGTCAAGGCATTGCCGATATCAATCTGACCGCAGGCAATATCATAGGCGCGACCATCCAGCGACACAGTCTTGGTCAGACCAGAAATGGCATGCTTGGTCGTGGCATAGCATATGGATCCCGGACGCGGTGTCTGCGCAGAGATCGATCCATTATTGATGATCCGCCCGCCTTGAGGGTCTTGCACACGCATCTGCCCAAAGGCCGCGCGGGCACACAAAAACATCCCCGTCAGATTGACATCTACCACGCTTTGCCAAGCCTCAAGGCTGATCTCATCGATTGAGCCTGAGGGGCCAAATGTTCCGGCGTTATTAAAAAGGACGTCCAGTCGCCCGGCCTTGCTGATCAGTGCGCCAAATGCTTGTGCGACATCGTCTTCTTGGGTGACATCGCAAGGCAACACCACGGCCCGATCATAACCTTGGGCAATCTCATCCAATGGCTGTTTGCGCCGCGCAATCAACCCGACGGTCCACCCTGCTTGCAAGAACCGTTCTGCCGTGACACGTCCGATGCCTGCACTGGCGCCAGTGACCATGATTGACGGCATCAGCCTTCTTCCTTTTCCAAAGTGAGCGGCACAACTGGGACTTCCAAATCCTCAACGCCCAACAATGTGGTTGGTTTGGATAGCATATATCGGGTGATCCACATCAATCGATGCTCTGCTCGGGTGATTGCCACATAGGCCAAACGCTTCCACAGGGCTTGGCCTGCCTCCATCCGGCCAGCACGCGCGGCCGCGAAAATGTCAGGTGCAAAGACCTGAACCGTGTTCCACTGACTGCCTTGGGCCTTGTGCATCGTGACTGCAGCACCATGCAAGAACGTGGCGCCCATGCGGGCTGCAAACGGAATAAACGGCTCTTCCTCATCGGGTTTCTCGATTTTTACAATCGAAGCTGCACTTATTTGTGGGCTTTCCGCGCCTACAACGTGCAGCTTGGAAAACCCTGGTTTGCGACCGTCGCCCAGATAGACCACTTGCGCACCTTTGATCAGGCCGCGTGCCTCAAGATCGATCCGCTTTTTACGGTGTTTCAGGGGCAACTCGATACCGTCACAAATCAGCGGCTCCCCCGGCAAAAGGGCATCATCAGGCGCGTTATGCGCGGCGCGAAACGCATTAATCAAGCGGATGCGCGTGACATTTCGCCAAACCAAAACCGGGCTACGCGCCATCAAATCGCTGTCCGCGCGCAAGGCCACCACAACACGGTCATCTTTGCGGGCGGCCTCTTCAATCATCCGCTCGAACTGATGAAACTCAAGCTGAGGATCCCCCAAGGCATGGGCCAGATCAAGGATCGGGTTATCCTCTTGCTGGCGGTGCACTCGGTGCAGTTCCAACTTGCGCGACGGTGGCAGGCCATCAAAAACCATCTCTCCGGATTGACCTACAGGGGCCAGCTGCGCAGGGTCTCCAAAAATCACCAGCATGGAGAAGATTTCTTGCAAGTCCTCAAACTGCTTGGCGTCCAGCATCGAACTTTCGTCGACAAAGCCAATATCCAGCGGCTCCTCACGCCGTTTCCATCCAGTGATGAAATCGGACCCCCGCAACCCCGCTGAGGCCAGTGCAGCCGGGACTGATTTATGGGTGTCATATACCCGTTTGGCACGGTCCAAAGCCACATCGGTCAGCCCTTCAATGACTGGGCGATCGCCCTGCCCGGCCAACCATTCGGCAACTCTTTCATATTCAGGGTCATAGACCGGCGTGTACAAAATTCGGTGGATTGTCGTTGCGGGCACGCCACGCAACCGCAACACGCTGGCCGCCTTGTTCGTTGGGGCAAGGATCGCAACGGTGCGGCGATCCTTGCGGCGGCGCCCCTCAAAATCACCACTGATCAGATCGACGCCAGCGGCCTCTAGGGCGGCCACCAGATGCGCCAAAAGCAGGGTCTTGCCGCTGCCCGCCTTGCCAATGATTGCCAAAACTTGCGATTTGCCTTCGCTCATCGGCTGGGTCGTCTCATTCGCCAGATCAACGCCGACGCTCCGCATCGCCTCTGTGACACGGTCAAAGGCTTGGGCTTGGTCTTCGGAGAAGTTGACAGCTGGTAAACTCATGGCGTGAACCTAGACGGTGCCCTACCCCGGCACCACGCGAAAATGCCGAAGGCCGCCGACATTTACATGCGGCGGCCCTATTGGTCGGTTACGACTGCGTGGCCTAAATCGTTGGGCCCGCCTCCAGCACATCCTCTAGCGTCCGAAGGCCAGTACGCGGTGCCTGCACCAAAACAGACATGTTGCCGGGTTTATGCTCATTTCGCAGCATTTTGGTGTGCGCGTCCCGCAGCTGATCCCAAGGAAACACCTCAGACATACAAGGATCAAGCCGACGTTCAACCATCAGGCGATTGGCGGCCGCCGCTTGCTTGAGATGGGCAAAATGCGACCCTTGCAGGCGCTTTTGGTGCATCCACATATACCGCACATCAAAGGTCAAGTTGAACCCGCTGGTCCCGGCACAGATCACGACCATGCCGCCCTTTTTGCACACCAGCGTCGACACCGGAAACGTCGCCTCACCGGGGTGCTCAAACACGATATCGACGTTGTTACCCTTACCGGTGATATCCCAGATCGCCTTACCGAATTTACGCGCCTCGCCAAACCATTCCTTGTATTCAGGTGTGTTGACCGTGGGCAATTGCCCCCAACACTTAAAGTCCTTGCGGTTGATGACGCCCTTGGCCCCCAGATCCATCACAAACTGGCGCTTATCCTCATCCGAGATGACCCCGATGGCGTTTGCACCCGCCGTGTTGATCAGCTGGATCGCATACGAGCCAAGCCCACCTGAGGCCCCCCAAACCAGAACATTCTGGCCCGGTTTCAGGTCATGCGGTTCATGGCCGAAAAGCATGCGGTAAGCCGTGGCAAGCGTCAGAGTGTAGCACGCAGACTCCTCCCACGTCAGATGTTTGGGACGCGGCATCAACTGTTGGGCCTGCACATTGGTAAATTGCGCGAACGACCCATCAGGCGTCTCATATCCCCAAATCCGCTGGCTGGGGGAGAACATCGGATCCCCACCATTACATTCCTCATCGTCGCCGTCATCCTGATTGCAGTGGACAACAACCTCATCCCCAACTTTCCAGCGTTTGACCTTGTCACCAACAGCCCAAACGATCCCGGCGGCGTCAGATCCTGCGATATGGTAATCTTGCCCATGGCCATCAAACGGGCTGATCGGGACGCCGAGCCCGGCCCAAACGCCGTTATAATTTACGCCAGCCGCCATCACGAGAACCAAAACCTCTTGGCTATCGAGCACGGGCGTATCCACAATCTCAACCTCGAATGCCTTGTCCGGCTCGCCGTGGCGTTCACGGCGAATGGTCCAAGCATACATTTTAGATGGCACATGACCCATCGGGGGAATTTCACCCATCGCGTACAGATCTTTTACGGGCGTGTCAGATTGCACAGTTGGGGAATGAGTGTCCAAAGCCATACGACCTCCTTATGCGTCAAATGCCGCAGCGCGGAATTAG
>JBLHOS010000075.1:0-14703 GCA_047623825.1 Paracoccaceae bacterium
GCACGATGAGCCTGTAGGCAGTCTCTATGATTTTGGGAGGGATTATGAGCCAGTCATTTCATCCGTGGACCGCGTATTACAGTCCGTCTATGCGCGCCGAGATTGAAGCCGCACAGTTCCGAACCATCGGCGACATGGTGAGCGCTGTGTCGCACCTCTATAGTGACAAGACAGCGTTTACGGCCTGCCTGCCGAACGGAATGAATGGCTCGCTTACGTTCAAACAGGTTGACGAAATGTCCGATGGCCTCGCAGTCTATCTGCGCGAAACGGCGGGTCTCATACAGGGTGACCGCGTTGCGATCCAAATGCCCAACGGTCTGTCCTTTCCGGTGGCGGCCTTTGCGGTCCTGAAGGCGGGCTGCGTTGTCGTGAACGTCAATCCGCTCTATACGGCCGAGGAAATGGCACATCAGTTTGCGGATGCCAAACCCCGGGCCTTGATTGTCGTGGACATCTTTGCCGATAAGTTGACCCAAGCCCTCAAGGGTCATCCCATTCCCAATATTATCGTCACCCAAGTGGCCGAGTTTTTCCCTGCCATGCCGCGCGGCATCGTGCGGCTGGTGCAAAAACACTGGGACCGCACGTTGGCCCCGATCACCTTGCCCCATATCCGGCTGCCCGATGCGATTAAGGCAGGACACCAGCAAAGCGCGCGCAAAAGCATCGCTGTCCAAGGGTATTCCAGCGCTCTGTCGCCCGACGATATCGCCTGCCTGCAATATACCGGCGGCACCACGGGCACGCCCAAGGGCGCAATGCTGACCCACAGCAACCTGATGACGAACATGGAACAGACCATGGAGATGATCAGTGACGGTGTGGAAAAGGGTCGCGAGGTCGCGCTGACTGCACTGCCGCTTTATCATATCTTCGCGTTTACGGTGAACCTGCTCGGATTTTACTACCTTGGTGCGCGCAACGTGTTGATCCCCAACCCGCGCCCCTTATCCAACCTAAAACGTGCGTTCGAAAACTATCCGATCACATGGATGAGCGGCGTGAATACGCTGTTCAACGGGCTGAGCAACGAGGGGTGGTTTCAGGATTCCACGCCGAAAACGCTGAAATTCGCATCAGCTGGCGGTATGGCGCTGCAAAGCTCTGTTGCGGAACGTTGGGAAGACTTGACAGGCAAGCCTGTGCTGGAAGGGTATGGGCTGACAGAGTCTTCGCCTGTAATCACTTTCAACCCACTTGGTAAAACGCGCCCAAATTCAATCGGCATTCCCGTGCCTTCAACCCAACTGCGGTGTCTGGATGAAGACGGCAACGAGGTGGCGCAGGGCGAGGCCGGAGAACTGGCCGCGCGCGGTCCGCAGATCATGAAGGGCTATTGGAACAAGCCCGAGGAGACCGCTAAAACCATGCGCGGCGATTGGCTGCTGACGGGCGACATCGGCGTCATGGACAGCGACGGCTATTTCTCCATCGTTGATCGCAAGAAGGACATGGTGCTGGTGTCGGGCTTCAACGTCTACCCCAACGAAATCGAGGATTGCCTTGCCCGTCATCCCGGTATCATGGAGACGGCAGTGATCGGGGTGCCGGATGGTGCTTCGGGCGAGGCGGTCAAAGCCTTTGTCGTGCTGCGTGACGCGACGCTGACCGAGGCCGAGATCCGCAGCTACTGCAGAGAGCATCTGACCGCGTACAAAGTCCCCAAATCGGTAGAGTTCCGCGATGATTTGCCGAAATCGAACGTTGGAAAAATCCTGCGCAAGAATTTGCGCACCCAAGACACAGTGATGCGCGACGCGTCCTGAGGTCACTCAATACAGGTAGAAACGCAATATGGTCGGACCACTGGAACAGGCAATCCTCGCGCTGATGATCTTTGTGATCATGCTGGGTATGGGCGCGTCGCTCACGCCACGCGATTTCATACTGGCGCTCAAGCGGCCATATGGGCTGATGATCGGGATTGTGTCGCAATACGGGTTCATGCCGTTCATCGGGTTCATATTGGCGCTCACCCTGCCGGTGTCAGATCCGATCAAGATCGGTATTCTGATCATGTCGTGTATGCCCGGCGGCACGACGTCCAACATTTTCACCTATTTTTCAAAGGGGAACCTCGCGCTATCGGTGCTGATGACCGTGACCTCGACCGTGTTTGGCGTGGTGCTGATCCCTATCGTTCTGGTGGTCTATGCCGGTGCGCTTGACGTGGATATCCCGCGTGAAAACATCATCGCAACGCTCGTTTTGCTGCTGGTGCCTGTCGCCATCGGCATGGTGCTGCGCAAGCTTAATGCCAATGTGGGGGCGGTGACGGAATTCATGGGTTCGATGCTTGCGATTTTCTTCATTGCGTTTCTGATCGTATCGTGGATTCCGCGTAATTTTACCTTTCTGATGGAAACCGGTTGGGCGACTTACGCGGCCTCTATCGCGCTTGGGATTGTTGGCATCACCGTCGGTTATCTGTTCGCCAAAGCCCTCAAACTTCATCCGCGCAACGCCCGCACCGTGGGTCTTGAAACAGGCATCCAGAACGGGCCTTTGGCCATAGCAATCATCGCGTTCACCTTTTCAGGGGTCGAACAGCAGTCGGTCAACGCGGTCCCTGTGCTTTACTCATTGTTCATCGTGATTGTATCAACACTGGTCACGTTCTACTTCCGGCGTGCGAATGCGGCGGCGGAACAGAAGATGCCGGACGGGTTGTTATAAGAGTCTGCACCTGTAATCCTAGGCCATGTAAAACGACCTGCTGGGGGTGGATCTTACTTGGAATGTTAATCGTCGGTTTGAGCCGCATTTCGCGGCTACATTGCCAGGTTCCCCACACCAGACATTCGCTGCGTTGGGAACGAAGGTCCGGTTAAGGCCGGTAGTATCGCTCGACACAAGGGGTGGGAACTGGACCTTCTTTGCGGGCGCAAAGCTGAACCGAACCATTGGCAAACGCGGACATTCAGCAGTCAATTTACAGAGAGGGCGATGGGCGGAAACTATGCCAATGCGTAGGGTCATTTTGTGCTACCCGAAGAGACAGAATGCATTCAGAAAATGAGTCTTAGTATCGGGCGGGGCTCTGTTGCACAAAGCCCGTGATACCCGAGGTTCCCCTTTCCCCAGAGGGATTCATCCCACGGCCTCTGTGACAGGGATGCCAAGGGCTGTGTAGCCGTTCATGACGGCGATGCGGATCTGGAGCTCCGCGACCTGTCGGTCGAAGTGCCGCGCCATGAGGAGCTGCCCCAGCAGTTTCATACAGTGCATCCACTGCCCGGCAGGCGCATGCAAGGCATGCTGCCGAGAGGGCGTCTTCGCCCTCAACCTTGATGCCAGTGCTGTCCACTGCCTGGCAGGGTATCATGCAGTGATGCCCGTGAGGGGATCAGCAGGTGCAACGGCCCTTTGGAGCAACGATAAGGGATATCGACGGCGAGGGTCTTCTGGCGACGGCTCAGTGTGCTGAAGTCGGGCACTGTCCAGTCGAGATCGGCCAGCCGCAGTAAGCTCTCGACGAACCCCGTCGTCTGCCTCAACGCCATGCCGAACAGCACTTTCATGGAAAGGCATGTCTGGATGGCGGCGTCGCTGTAGGTCTGCTGGCGGCCACGCCTGCCTGATGGCACGGCCTGCCAGATCATCTCGGGGTCGAACCAGCCTTACGGCGATTGCTGGCAATCGCCTATCGGCCAACGGATCGTCAGCGAGCCTCGGCGCTTGAGCGCTTCGTTATAGGATGGCCAATTTCTGGTCTTGTAGGTTGGGCGTGTCGGTCTGCTCATGCATCACAGCTACCACGCTGGATCCACGACATGAATCCCTCACCGGGTTTGTGCAACAGAGCCTGTCTCACGCAGTAAAGGCGTGGTGTCGTACCTAGAAATTATAGGGGAATTTAGGCACAAGCCATTGCAGTCCGTGACCACGGAAAGACGATAATGTTACGCGATCTTTCAGTCCTGATCCGATTGGTACCGAGACAAGCTCTGTAACGATGGGGGACCTTCTGGGGGCTGTCAGTTTAACCAAAGCAATATAAGTGAATAAAAACATAAACTTATAAATTTTTAGTGGCGGAGAGACAGGGATTCGAACCCTGGGAACCCTTTCAGGCTCAACGGTTTTCGAGACCGCCCCGATCGACCACTCCGGCACCTCTCCGCGCTTAATCGGAGTCGTGGCGAGGGTTTAGTGTGATCGGCGGAAAGGCGCAAGTCCTGTCGTCACGGTTTCGAGACCAGCGCCTTAGGCGGTGGTATATCGGGTGCGATGTCCCCATATCATTCAAGTATTGGTTCAATCCTCAGACCGGAGACCTAGCCGTATGCTGCGCAAAACTGTCTTAGCACTCGCACTCAGCCTTAGCCCGATCTTGATCCCGATCCAAGGATTGGCACAGCAGGCCACATTCGTACAATCGCCGCAATTGGCCGCGCTGTTTGAGGCAATCGGGATGTACGACATTCTTGAGGTGATGTCAGCGGAAGGGATCGATTATGCTGATGATCTTGAGATGGATATGTTTCCGGGACGAGGTGGGGCAGCGTGGGCTGCGACTGTGGCGCGGATTTACTCTCCTGACCGAATGCAATCCTCATTTGAGGGCGGGTTTCCCGGAGATCTTCTGGACGAGGTGCAGGGCGAGGAGTTGATTGCGTTTTTTACGTCAGAGGTTGGTCAGCGGATTATCCGCGCTGAGGTTTTGGCTCGGCGTGAGTTTCGCCGCGACGGCGTGGAGGAGGCGGCCAATGAGGTCTATCTAGACCGTTTGGCTGCCAATGATCCGCGGATCGAGCTGTTAAATGAGTTTTCTGACGCCAACAGCCTGATTGATCTGAATGTGGCAGGCGCGCTTAACTCAAACTTTGCGTTTTATCGCGGGTTGGTCGATGGCGGCGCCTTTGCGATGCAATTGCCGCAAGATATAATGCTGGCCGAAGTCTGGAACCAAGAGGCCGAGATCCGCGAAGAAACAATCCTGTGGGTCAATTCCTATCAGTTGATGGCCTATGATACGCTAAGTGATAGCGACCTGCAGGCCTATATCGCTCTGTCTGAAACAATAGCGGGACGTATGTTCAATGCGGCCGTGTTTGTGGCATTTGATGAGATGTTTGAGGCTATATCTTATGAGCTTGGGACGGTTTCTGCATTGTTTATTTCTGGCGAAGAGACCTGAGCTCAAGCCCCCCCGGCGAGGTGAGCTTGAGACCTTTTGGGGCAGGGGTGGCAGGACCACTGCGCGTTCCTGTGCCTTCGATGGCGGTATTTAGGGAATAAGGAAACCACAGGCGATTGGTTGGTGCTTGACTTGGGGGGGCGAGTGAGGCATCTCCCGGCTCTGTCGCCGCAGGACCCGTCTTGCGGCACTGTTTGTTTTAATTGATGTCCCGAACAGGGGCACGCAGCCCGAGGCGCGGTCAGTTGATCGCAAAACACCCAAATGGGGGCCACAGGGCGCGATAGATAAAGGAAAAAGCGCATGTTTGCGGTCCTCAAGACCGGTGGTAAGCAGTATAAGGTTCAGTCTGGTGACGTTCTACGCGTCGAAAAACTGGCCGCCGCTGCAGGTGACACCGTTCAATTCAATGATATTTTGATGGTTGTTGGCGAGACCACGATGCTGGGTAAGCCCATGATCGAAGGTGCTGCCGTTCAGGCGACTGTGATCGACCAGATCAAAGCTGACAAAGTCATTCACTTTGTAAAGCGTCGCCGTAAACATGGCTCGCAGCGGACCAAAGGGCATCGTCAAAAGCTGACTCTTTTGCGCGTGACGGACATCTTGACGTCGGGTGCTGATGTATCTGGTGTGATGGCCGCGATCGGCGCGGCCTCGGCACCGTCAGTAAAATCAGCCCCTGTTGCGGCGCCTAAGAAAGTAGCCAAAGCAAAGGCAGCAACTGGCGCAGACGATCTGAAGCTATTGTCTGGTGTCGGCCCGGCTTTAGAGAAAAAGCTGCATGCGGCGGGCGTTACGTCCTTCGCACAGATTGCAGGCTGGACAGCATCGGATGTAACGGCGATGGACGAAAAGCTTTCGTTCAAAGGCCGTATCGACCGTGAAGGTTGGATCGACCAGGCGAAAGCCAAGGTCGCAGGACAGGAGTAAGATCGCATGGCACACAAAAAAGCAGGTGGTTCATCCCGGAACGGTCGCGACTCAGCTGGTCGTCGCCTCGGCGTGAAAAAATTTGGTGGTGAAGCTGTCATCCCTGGCAATATCCTTGTGCGTCAGCGCGGGACGAAGTTTTGGCCAGGTAACGGTGTTGGCATGGGACGAGACCATACCATCTTTGCAACCGACGAAGGCAAAGTGACCTTCGCAAAAGGTTTCAAGGGTCGTACCTTTATTTCCGTCCTTCCGGTTGCAGTTGCCGCCGAGTAACGCTGAACCCAATAAAATCGAAAAGGGGATCGGCATTAGCTGGTCCCCTTTTTCGTTCTTTTAATAGCTAAAATCTATGGTTTGGATTTCCTATTAGGCCAATGCGGGCCTTGTGGCGTCCTGACACAAGGGTCACTTGTTCTCCAGGGGGGATGATGTGGCTAATGTAGGAGCTTTGACATGATCCATGAAACACTGATCACTCAGCCCGTCATTCAGGCACCACGGTTCATTTTGCGCGCGCCGCGCAAATCGGACGCGGGCCTGTGTGAGATGTATACCTCTGACAAACGCGTGGCTGAGAACACGACAAGCATCCCGCATCCGTTGCCGCCCGGCGCGACAGAGGCTTATTTGGTGCGCATCATGTCGGATGACCGGTCGGAACATGTGTGGATCATGGATGGTGCTGATACTGGATTGTCTGAGGTCCTCGGCATGATTTCACTGGAACAGATGGACCGCGATCAATCTGAGATCGGATATTGGGTCGGACCGCAAATGTGGAACACCGGCTTTGCCTCGGATGCAGTCAAGGCGCTGGTCGATGCAAATCCGCTGAACAACAAGACCATCTTTGCCAGTGTCTTTCAGGACAATCCGGGCTCTGCCAGGGTGCTGACAAATGTGGGTTTTGACTACCTTGGCGATGCTGAAGCTTTTTCTGTCGCGCGCAATAGCAAGGTGCCGACCTGGACTTATCTGAAAAAACTGGTCTGATTGCAGGACAAATCCGTGTCCGATCTGATTTATCTGGCCTGATCTTACCAAGATACCCCATAGATCCGATACATCCACGTGCGCCCCGGCTTGAGCCCGAGCGCATTGTCCTTTATCGCCAGACACGCGCACCTTTGCGCTGATACCAAGAAAGCAGACCGATGAAATTCCTCGACCTTGCCAAAGTCTACATCCGCTCAGGCAGCGGCGGCGGCGGTTGCGTGTCGTTCCGCAAGGAAAAGTACATCGAATATGGCGGCCCCAACGGTGGCGACGGCGGCGATGGGGGTGACGTGGTCGTGGTGGCTGTTGACGGTCTGAACACGCTGATCGATTTTCGCTACCAGCAGCACTTCTTTGCCAAAAATGGCCAAGCGGGCATGGGCAAGCAGCGCACCGGTAAAAACGGTGAAGATATTATTTTGAAGGTGCCCGTCGGGACTGAGATCCTGGACGAGGACGAAGAAACCGTCATCGCAGATTTGGCCGAATTGGGCCAACGCGTCTATCTGGCGCGCGGTGGCAATGGTGGCTTTGGCAACCTGCACTTCAAATCCTCAACCAATCAGGCACCGCGCCGGGCCAATCCGGGCCAGCCAGGTGTGGAGCGGACAATCTGGCTGCGGCTAAAGCTGATTGCAGATGTGGGCCTTTTGGGTCTGCCCAATGCGGGTAAATCGACCTTTTTGGCCGCAACATCCAACGCACGTCCCAAGATCGCAGATTATCCGTTTACGACGCTGCATCCCAATTTGGGAGTTGTCGGGGTGGATGATGTGGAATTTGTCATCGCCGATATTCCGGGCCTGATCGAGGGCGCCCATGAGGGGCGCGGCATCGGCGACCGGTTTTTGGGCCATGTTGAGCGGTGTGCCGTCTTGTTGCACCTTGTTGATGGCACTGCCGAGGACATTGCCAAAGCCTACAACACTATCATCGGTGAGTTGGAGGCTTATGGCGGCGATCTAGCAAACAAACCTCGCGTGACTGCGTTGAATAAAATCGACGCGCTCAGCCCAGAGGAAATTGCCGAAAAGACCACCATTCTGGAAGGTCTGGCGGGTGATGTCATGCAGATGTCGGGCGTGTCGCGCGACGGTGTTGTCGAGGTGCTGCGCCGGTTGCGCGCCAATATCGATGCAGGTCGTCTGCGGATGATGGCCGTCAAAGAGGAACCAGGTCCGTGGCAACCCTGACCCAAACGCTCGGCGTGGCGGATCTGCGGGATGCCAAGCGACTGGTCGTCAAAATAGGTTCGGCACTTTTGGCTGACCGCTCAACGGGATTGCTGCGTGCCGATTGGTTGCACGCATTGGCCGAAGATGTGGCCGAGATAAAGGGCAGGGGCACAGATGTGATCTTGGTGTCCTCAGGCTCAATCGCGTTGGGCCGGGGTGCGCTTGGTTTGGGGAGCGGCACATTGGCGCTGGAACAGGCTCAGGCCGCCGCGGCAGTTGGGCAAATCCGCTTGGCCCGCGCCTATGAGGAAGTTTTGGGCCCTCATGGCATAACAACTGCACAGGTTTTATTGACGTTGGACGACAGTCTAGACCGGCGGCGCTATCTCAATACCCGCGCGACCTTGGCGACGCTGCTTAGTCTTGGGGCGGTGCCGATCGTCAATGAGAATGACACTATTGCCACGGATGAAATCCGCTACGGCGACAATGATCGTCTGGCCGCGAACGTGGCGGCTATGGCGGGCGCCGATCAGCTGGTTCTGCTGTCAGATGTTGATGGGTTTTATTCCGGCAATCCGGTGACCGATCCCACAGCGACCCGGTATGATGTTATCGTCGAAATCACGCCTGAGATTGAGGCGATGGCCGGCGATGCAGGCTCTGGCCTGTCCAAGGGTGGGATGAAGACCAAGTTAATTGCGGCGAGGACCGCGACGGCGGCGGGCTGCACAATGGCAATCACAGACGGCTTCGCGCAGCGCCCGTTGCGAGCGTTGGCCAATGGCGCGCCAGTTACGTGGTTTCCTGCGGCCCTAGATCCTCAAACGGCGCGCAAACGGTGGATTTCAGCGATGAAACCCAAAGGTGCCGTCCGGGTTGATGCGGGTGCAGTGTCCGCCTTGAAATTGGGCAATTCATTGCTGCCTGCTGGTATCACGGATGTCACCGGTGAATTCAAACGCGGTGATCCTGTCCAGATTGAGGCACCCGACGGCACGCCCCTTGGAAAAGGCCTCGCTCGTTATACTGCGCCAGAGGCCCGCGCCATCGCTGGGCATCGCAGCCAAGAAATTGAGGCGATCCTTGGCTACGCGGGTCGCGCGGATCTGATCCACCGCGATGATATGGCGCTCTGACCCTTTCTTCTTTTCTCTAGACCACATATTCTGACATTTGAAACTTCGCGAGGGTGTGCTGATGAAAGACCTCACAGATATCGCAGGCCTGATGGTCGATATGGGCGTCCGCGCAAAAGCCGCGAGCGCTGAGTTGGCTTTCGCGCCGTCAGAGGCCAAGGAGCAGGCCCTGAACGTTGCAGCAGACGCAGTTTTGGCCCGGATCGATGAGATTATCGCGGCTAACGGCAAGGACATGGAGTTTGGCGTCGCCAAGGGGTTGTCAGACGCGATGATGGACCGGCTGATGCTGGATCCGGCACGCGTTCTCGGCATTGCCGATGGTTTGCGCGCAGTCGCCGCACAGCGTGATCCCGTGGGGGAGATGATTACCGAATGGGACATGGCCAGCGGGCTACATATCCGCAGGGTCCGCACCCCATTAGGCGTCATCGGTGTAATCTACGAAAGCCGTCCGAATGTGACCGCTGATGCAGGTGCGCTTTGCCTGAAATCCGGTAATGCGGTCATTTTGCGTGGTGGGTCGGAAAGCCTGCATTCCTCAGCCGTTTTGGTCGATTGCCTGAAAGACGGATTGCGGGCGGCGGGCCTACCAGATGATGCTATTCAACTTGTCCCGACCCGGGACCGTGCGGCTGTTCAAGCACTATTGACCATGACCGACACGGTTGATGTAATCATACCTCGGGGCGGTAAGGGGCTGGTCGGATTGGTCCAGCGAGAGGCGCGCGTACCGGTTTTCGCCCATCTTGAGGGGATCTGCCACGTCTATGTTGACGCCGCCGCAGATCCAGAAAAGGCGTTAAAAATTGTGCTGAACGCCAAAACTCGGCGAACTGGGATTTGTGGTGCTGCTGAATGTTTGCTGATTGATCGTGCTGTGATGGACACCATCGGGCAGGGGATCATCCGGGCATTGATCGATGCTGGTGTTGAGGTGCGCGGCGATCAGACCATCGCGCAAATAGACGGCACTGTTGTCGCCACGCCAGACGATTGGGGTAAGGAGTTCCTTGATATGATCATTGCGGCCAAGGTCGTCGATGGTGTGGACGCCGCGATCGATCACATCCGTACCTTTGGCTCAGACCATACGGATTGTGTGATCACTGAGGATGACGCCGTCGCCACGCGCTTTTTCACCCGGCTCAATAGCGCAATTTTGTTGCACAATGCCTCAACCCAGTTTGCCGATGGTGGTGAATTTGGGATGGGTGCTGAGATCGGTATAGCCACCGGTAAGTTGCACGCGCGCGGCCCGGTCGGGGCCGAGCAACTGACTTCATTCAAGTATCTGGTGACCGGGGACGGGACGATCCGCGCCTGATCCGACACCTCAGCCTGTTCTTTTGTGTTGATCCTGCCCAGTCTGTGGCAGCCCTTTTTTGAGTAGAAAGTTCACGATGTCTGACACACGCAATACCACCCCAACCACACTGGTTCGCCGGACCGAATTTCCAAGCTCGAGCAGTCGTGCAATCGTCACACCGATCCAGCAATCCGTGGTCTATGCATCAACGTCTGTAAATGCGCTGGAAGGCCAATATCAGGGCGAAAGCAAAGGATATACCTATTCGCGGGAGGGCCATCCGAACGCGGAATTGCTCGCCACCAAAATTGACATGATGGAGGGGGCATCGGGCGGCTGGATCTTTGGATCTGGCATGGCGGCAGTTGCGGCCACCATGATGGGGCTTTTGAAATCTGGCGACCATGTTTTGGGTGGCGATCAGCTGTATGGCCGGTCCCTGCGGCTGTTGACCCAAGATTTGCCGCGCTTTGGCATCACCACCTCATTGGCTGACCCAACTGACGGGGCTGCGTTTGAGGCGGCGATAACACCCCAGACCAAGTTGATCCTGATTGAGGTCGTTTCAAACCCGACCCTGCGGATCGCTGACATGCGCGCGATTGAGGATATTGCGCGGCGTCACGGGCTGATCCTTGTCGTCGACAACACATTCACCACACCGCGCGGCTATCAGCCGTTTGAACATGGCGCCGATGTCGTGATCCATTCGGTCACCAAATTGCTGGCGGGTCATTCGGACGTGATGTTGGGTTATGCCGCATGCGCTGACCCGGCCCATATGCAAGCGATCGTCGGCTTTGCTGTCACTACTGGCATGACACCCAGCCCCAATGAATGCTGGTTGGCTGAACGTGGTCTTTTCACCTTTGATCTGCGCCTGCGTCAAGCCACTCAGAATGCCGCTGAATTGGCCGATCATCTGGCGGGTCTGCCAGGGATGGCCAAGGTTATCTATCCGGGCCGTACCGACCACCCAGATTACGCCCGCGGGCAAGAGCTGTTGAATGGGCAATACGGCAACATGGTCAGCTTTATTATCGATGGGGGATGGGATCAGGCCGACGCATTGGTGCGTGCTGTTCCGCAATTGGCCTTTGCGCCGACGCTTGGTGATGTTGGCACGACCTTGTCACACCCGGCATCGTCATCGCATCGTGGGTTAACTCCGCAAGGGCGTGCGGCCATCGGCATCAATGATGGTTTTTTCCGTGTTTCTGTGGGGATAGAGGATATTGAATTGCTGAAATCTGACTTCGCACAAGCGTTGGCTGCAGTTTAGATCACAACTTGTGCAGGGCGGTTGTAGACCGTCCTGCACAGAGATGATTGCGGCAAGGGGCGGGCCCTTTGAGACATTCATGACTGTTGCAAGTGAGCTGAAAGTGATTGGTTTTTGACCGCGCAAAGGGCAGTGACATCGTTTCTTTACATCAACGCCTGTAAGGGTCGTTGTCGAACCATGTTTGCCGAAACTAGCGGCGAACATTGCCAATGTGCAGAAAGCGGCGAACATGCCAGATAAGTTGCTCCAAGCTATGCTTGCGGCCATTCCGACCCCAATGCTGTTGATCAGTCCTGACGGAAACGTGGCGCAAGCTAATCCCGCTGCGCGGGAGCTGCTTGGTGATTGGGTGGATGGCCGCAGCTATATGACCGTCCTGCGCCAACCTGCTATGTTAAGCAAGATTGAGGCCGCATTAGAACGGCGTGAGGCAGGTGAAGCCCGGTTCGTCCGCACAGACCAAGCTGGTGAGACTATCTACCGCGTTGTAATTAATGCGATAAATCACGAAACACTAGATCCTTTTGGTGTTGTTCTGCACTTTACTGACATCACCCACCTGCGCGAGGTGGAGACGATGCGACGCGATTTTGTGGCCAATGTCAGCCATGAGTTGCGCACACCGCTAACGGCAATCCTTGGGTTCATCGAGACGCTGCGCGGACCTGCGCGTGAGGATACCGAGGCGCGTCACCGGTTTCTTGCGATCATGGAGGATGAGGCGCGGCGGATGAACCGTATGGTCTCAGATCTGTTATCGCTCAGTCAGGTAGAGGGGCAGGAACGGATGCGCCCGTCGGAAATGGTTGATTTGCGGCAAGTTGTCGAAGGTGTGATCGCCACATTGCGCCCTGTGGCCGAAGATAAAGACACGAATTTAAGCGTGGCATGTCCATCTGGCACCTTTTTGGTGAAGGGGGACAGGGATCAGCTGACACAGGTCTTTTTGAACTTGATCGAGAACGGACTGAAATACGGTGGCGCGGGCAAATCGGTAGAGATCGCCATAGCGTCGGCTGAGGGGAAGGCCAGTTTGCGCGGGCCAATGTATAGAATCGACATCACAGATCATGGTGACGGGATCGATCCATTGCACCTGCCGCGCCTGACAGAGCGATTCTACCGCGTCGACACACATCGCAGCCGCGCCATGGGGGGCACTGGATTGGGCCTTGCGATCGTAAAACACATCATCAATCGACACCGTGGCAGATTACGTATTTTTAGTGAAAAAGGCCAAGGCAGTACCTTTTCGGTATTCTTACCAAAAGGTTAAGGTTGCGATATCTGACAGATGCCGACAATCAGACGGCGCGTTGATACGATGTGTCATATAATCGTTACGTTATCGTCACAAAAGCATTGTGGATCGAGGTTAGGCGGATCAGGAGGACGAGTGCTGCTCGCTCGTTCCATTCAGATAGAAACTGAGGAGTTTCCTTACATGTCTCTCGTAAAACTGACCGTTTCCGCGCTGGCAGTTGCTGCTGTTTCCGCAACTGGCGTCGCAGCGCAAAGCCGCGACAACGTTCAAATCGCCGGTTCATCGACTGTGTTGCCTTATGCCACAATCGTTGCCGAAGCTTTTGGTGAGAACTTTGAGTTCCCGACACCTGTTGTTGAGTCTGGTGGTTCGTCCACTGGCCTGCGTCGCTTTTGCGAAGGCGTTGGTGAAACAACCACCGACATCGCAAATTCGGCCCGTTCAATCCGCCCTTCTGAGATCGAAACTTGCGCCGCCAACGGCGTGACTGACATCATTGAAGTGCGCATCGGCTATGATGGCATCGTATTTGCCTCCGACATCGACGGTAACTCGTTTGAGTTCACACCGTCCGATTGGTACATGGCGCTGGCCGCTGAGCTGCCAATCGATGGCGCGATGGTTTCAAACCCAAACACCATGTGGAACGAAGCAAACGCTGATCTGCCGGCTCAGCAAATTGCTGCGTTCATCCCGGGCACACGCCACGGCACACGCGAAGTGTTCGACGAAAAAGTGATCTTGCAGGGCTGTGAAGACTCTGGCTCGATGGCGGCGATCATGGAAATCAATGGCGGCGACGAAGATGCAGCCGAAGAGGCCTGCATGTCGATCCGTGGTGACGGCGTTTCCGTCGACATCGACGGCGACTACACCGAAACACTGGCGCGTATCGCGGCAAACCCAGAAGGCCTTGGCGTCTTTGGTTTGGCGTTCTACCAAAACAACACTGATACCCTTCAAGTTGCGACAATGTCCGGCGTATTCCCTTCGGTTGAAACGATTTCATCCGGTGAATACCCAGTATCGCGTCCGCTCTACTTCTACATCAAAGCAGCGCATATCGGCGTGATCCCTGGTCTGAAAGAGTTCGCAGAATTCTTCGTATCTGATGACATGTCTGGTCCGTTTGGCCCGCTCGCCAACTACGGCCTCGTCTCTGACCCAGAGTTGGCTGCAACTCAGGCGATGATTGCTGCCGAAGAAACTATGTAACCGACGCGACTGTGCTGGGGGTGGCGGTTGCTGCCCCCGGCATATGTCTAAGACATCTATTCTTTTCCTCTCGATAAAAGAAGATTGCTTCCATGCCCATTCTCTGGATCGTGATTATTGTTCTGATACTAGGGGCCGTGGGCTACTTTTTTGGACGAAAGCGCGCAATCACAAGTGCAGGCGGTGATGCCCGCATCTTGCATTCTCTACCCTCATATTATGGCACCAATGTTTCGCTGTT
>JBLHOS010000076.1:0-14700 GCA_047623825.1 Paracoccaceae bacterium
GCGGCGACATGCCTTTGGCAAACACGCACGCTGCGGGTTATCGCGGGGTCTACGACTTTGCTGATCCCGATAGCTCAGTCTTTGTGATTGCCACGGGTCAATCAGGCAATCCGCTTAGCCGTCATTACGACGATCTGGGGGAGCTGTGGCGCCGTGGCGAGTATATCCCCATGTCGCTGGATCCAGAGCTGGCGCGTGCCGGAAATATCGGTGTGACAGTCCTGACCCCAAGACCGTGATCAATCACATGTCTTGGGCTGATGTTAGGTGAAGATGCAGGCATTAGATCAGTCGCGAGCAACGCCACCTAAAAGATGCAGTCGCAAGTGTATCTGGCGCTGAACATGGCCCGACATGACCAAAGTCCACCTAAAGGCCGCGGAAGGTTTTTGATTGGCGCAAGGTCCACAAGACCGTAATTGCGCTGCCGCCTTCAGCCTGTTCTTCTGTTTCGATCACACCTTGCTGATACAACCATGCGCGCTTGCGGCCCTCACTATAGGGTAGGGTTAAAACTTGCTCTATCCGGGCAGGCGTCAAGTTTTCAGAGATGGCATTCAACATTGTCTCAATCCCCGCACCCGTCAGGGCCGAGATCGAAAAGACGTCTTCGCGACGCTCTGCTATTTGTACCTTTTCATTGCGCTCATCCTCCGACAACAGATCGGTCTTGTTCCAGACTTCGATCATTGGCGCATCATCGCTAACCCCAAGGTCGGATAGGATGCGCATGACTTGCTCCGCTTGACCCTCGGTCTCGGCGTGCGAAACGTCGCGAACATGCAAGATAAGATCCGCGTCCAAAACTTCCTCGAGTGTCGCGCGGAACGCGGCAACCAGTTGCGTCGGCAAGTCAGAGATAAATCCAACCGTGTCAGAAAAAATTACTTCGTCACCCGCGGGCAATTCAACAGAACGCATTGTTGGATCAAGGGTGGCAAACAGCATGTCTTTCACAAACACATCCGCGCCGGTCATTCGGTTGAACAGCGTGGATTTGCCGGCATTGGTATAGCCAACAAGCGCCACAACCGGAAACGGCACCTTCTTGCGGGCTGAGCGGTGCAAGGCACGGGTTTTCATAACCTTGGAAAGTTGGCGGCGAATACGGATCACCGCATCGTCAATCGCGCGCCGATCCGCCTCTATCTGGGTTTCACCGGGGCCGCCAACAAAGCCAAGACCGCCGCGCTGACGCTCAAGATGCGTCCAAGCGCGAACAAGCCGGGTCCGTTGATACGAAAGGGCCGCCAATTCAACTTGCAACACGCCCTCGCGGGTGCGTGCGCGATCTGCGAAAATTTCCAAGATCAGACCAGTTCGGTCTAGCAGCTTTACGCCCCAGGCCTTTTCCAAATTGCGTTGCTGGACCGGCGTTATCACACCGTCGACCAGCACCAATTCAGCCTCTTCAGCCTCAATCCTTAAACGAAGCTCTTCGACCTTGCCTTTCCCGAAGAAAAGACCGGGTTGCGCACGGGGCAGATTGACGATTTCGGCGGACACAACTTCAAGACCGGGCAAAGCACCCGCAAGGGCCACAGCTTCGGCCAGCGCGGCCACAGCCGGGCGTCTCGTACGATCAGATTTTAAGTCGGGGTGAAGAACAAAGGCGCGCGTCGGACCTGCTTCTGTCAGGTTCGACAGCGGGGTGTCGCTCACTCTTCCCCGTCATAAAGGCTAATTGGCTGCGAAGGCATCACTGTGGAAATCGCATGCTTATACACAAGCTGTGACTGGCCATCTCGACGCAACAGCACACAGAAATTGTCAAACCATGTGATGACACCTTGCAGTTTTACACCATTGATCAGGAAGATCGTCACAGGAACTTTTGTTTTGCGGACATGATTAAGAAATGCGTCCTGCAAATTTTGTTTATTTTCGGCCATTACGAGATTTGCCTTGTTTTTACGCTGCCTTGATCGAGACAGTCTCCATTCAACACTTATATTATGGGGTGAAGGAACAGCAATTTCCACCCCGAAAACAGGGTTTTAAGCGTACAGTTCTGCAATCGCATCACTCTCGCCAGAAACTAGGGTTTAAAAGAGCGATAAAAACGAGTGTTTCCAGTCGGCCCACGATCATCGCTGCGCCTAAAATCAATTTGGCTGGATCGCTTAGAGTTCCTATGAAAATAGGTGTTTCTCCGGCTACTTGGGCCAATGGACCCGTCGTTGTAAGGGCCGCAATGGCCAATATCATCGACTGATCAAACGACAATCCAGTCAGCGCAAGGGCCGCCATCACAACTGCTAATGCCAAAACGAAAAGCATAAAGAAAATCCAAGCGATATAGGCGCCTTCTCGCCGAATGCGGCGACCAAGACGCCCAGCCCCGGCCACTGAACTGGGGTAAAGCAGTTTGGACATCTCACGGGTGCCATGCTTGTATAACGCATAAACACGCATCAATTTGATGCCACCTGCCGTTGTGGCAACACCGCCCCCCATCAAAACCAGACCGATCAGTAAAAGACCCGGCGTCGGCAAGCCTGACCAATCGCGGGCCTCGGCCCAACTGGCAGACTCAAACCCAGTTGTGGTCAAAAATGATAATATGGTAAAAACGCTGCCCCAAAGGGCTTTTAGTGCTGCCGATGCGTTAGCCAACTCATCCACTTCCAGCGCGCCCACCCAATGGCGTGCAAACAGCAACACAGGCAACACGACCACCGCAAAAACTGCTAACCGCAATTCGCGGTCCCGGCTTAAACGGATCAGACCATTAACATTTGGGGCGATGGTAAAGGCGCGTCGGGTCACCGCAAAAATGAAAAAGACAAAAATTAACGCCTCAGCGGCCACACCACCCGGCCGATCTGCCCAGTTTTCGACCGGGCTGATCCCTGATGTGGCCAGTGTCGACATCGCATGGCAGACCGCGATCAATGGCGTTTCACCTGCCATGATCAGCAACATCCAAAGCACGCCGGTCAGGCCGATATAAATCGGGGCCAGACGTATGGCGTGACGGCGCAAGCGCTCCCCTGGGGCCGCTGAACGCATCTGTGTACTGGAATTCACCATCACGCTGTTCTGCGCCTCAGACGTTACCTCGAACCCACCCAAGTTCAGCGGTGCAAGAACCGCAACCGCCGTCACCCAGATCAAAAAGCCACCCAACCACCCGACCAATGCCCGCCATAAATGGACAGCGTCTGCCAAACGGTTTGCATCAAACATCGGTGCGCCAGTTGTTGTCAGTGCCGACAACATCTCAATATAAACGTTTAGAAACCTGGTGTTATCGACGGCCTCAAACATCGGCACGGCTAACATTATGGGCAGCGTCAAGTACGCGATCGACAGGCCGGCCAGATGGCGCCGCGCTGAGCGCACCGGGGGGGCTGTTTGCATGGCAAATCCCACTAGCATGCTCAAGATACCAAACAGGATCGCACTATAGAAAAAGATCCGTGAGGTTCGGTGATCGTCCAGCGCAAGTCCAACAGCGGCGGGCAGGATCATGGCGGCCGAAGATACCATCATCAACACCACCAACAGCGGCAGCCGGTTGATGAAACGGCGCATAGATTAGAAAAAGTCGATGGAAACCTGCATCAAGGCCTCCACCTGTGGAACATCGGCAGCCAGCGCAAAAATGACAACCGCATCGCCAGCATCAATCCGAGTAGCCCCTGATGGTCGCACGATATGGCCATCCCCTTTTTGGATAGCCCCAATCAGCACACCTTCCGGGAAATCAATGTCGCGGACCATTTGACCAGCCATGGGTGAGGTCGACAGAACTTGCGCCTCGATCACTTCGGCCTCCGCGTCACCAATAGAATACACTCCGCGTACCCGGCCATGACGAATATGACGCAGAATTGAGCTAACGGTTGTTGATCGTGGATTGATATACGCGTCGATGTCCAATGGTCCCATCAGGGGGACCATCGTTGGATCATTGACCAGTGCGATCGCCATGCTGCAGCCTGCCGATTTCGCGCGGACCGAGGCTAGCAAGTTGGTCTTGTCGTCGTCTGTGACACATAAGATTGCATCTGCACGCTCAATCCCAGCCTCCCGCAACAGCTCCATATCCAAGCCGTCACCGTTCAGAACGATCGTACGTTCTAGGGCGTCAGCGGCGCGTTCAGCCTGCATCCGCGACAACTCAATCATCTTGACGCGAACCCGGTTTGGGCCGTTTTCAAGTTGTTTGGCAACGGCAAGGCCGACATTGCCGCCGCCAATGATGACGATACGCTCTTGCTTTTGACTTTTCTTGCCGAAAATCTCGAGTGTCCTGTCTCGGTCGTTAACATGGGTGAATACATAGATCTGGTCACCAACAAATAATTGATCGCCAGGTTCAGGTGCAAAAAGCGTGCCGTCACGTCGAACACCCGCTACGATCGCCCTTAGGGTTGAGAAAAGCTCCGACAATTGGCGCAGTGGCGTGTTGAGAACCGGGCAATCATCGTCCAGCTTCAAGCCTAACATCTCAACCTTGTCATCTAAAAACGCCTCGGTATCGAACGTTGTTGGTGACGCAAGCCTGCGCAATGCGGCCTCGGCCACCTCACGCTCAGGGCTAATCAGGACGTCAATCGGTAGGTGATCGCGGCGGTAAAGATCGGAATAAATCGCATTGAGGTAGGATTGAGCCCGCAGCCGCGCAATCTTGCGCGGGACCGAGAAAATCGAATGTGCCACCTGACAGGTGACCATATTGACTTCATCTGAGAACGTGGCGGCGATGATCATATCTGCATCGCGCGCGCCCGCCCGCTCCAGAACATCTGGATACGAAGCAAAGCCCGTTATGCCCTGCACGTCCAACGTATCGGTGGCGCGTCGTACCAGCTCGGGATTGTTATCCACCACTGTCACGTCGTTATTCTCACCAGAAAGATGTCGTGCGATCTGCCAGCCTACCTGGCCTGCCCCACAAATGATGACCTTCATATGCCTATGCCTTGCCGGTCTGAACCAAACTCTTGAATGGCAGAGCAACACATCCGCGTCAATCGGCGCGCATGTCGCAATTCAAACTGCAGTGGCGTCAAGTCCGCGGTGTTTTGCAGTGCAGATTGATGCAAGAATGTATGCGATCGGCCGATGTCACGACGATACTCAAATTTTAGCATGAACTTAGCCTCATAAGATTTTACTAAGTATACATTTTATGTATCTTCTACCTGAGCCACCCGTGCGCCTGATTTGTTGGAAGTGACCACGCCAAGCGACTTAAGCTTGCGGTGTAGCGCGCTGCGCTCCATTCCGACAAAGCTGGCTGTCCTGCTGATGTTGCCGCCAAATCTGTTGATCTGCGCCATCAGGTAGTGCCGTTCAAACAATTCGCGCGCATCGCGAAGCGGCAAGGTTGTCAGGCCTGATGACAATGCAATCTCATCGTCGCCTTCGGGGACATCTTGGCGACCCGGCAGATCCTTGGCCTCGATGGGACCGCTGCCTTCGCCCAATATCAGGACCCTCTCAATCACGTTGCGAAGCTGGCGAATATTACCCGGCCACTTCATGGTTTGCAAAAGTGCCTCGGCATCATTTCCTAGTTCGCGCAGCGGTAAACCCTGCTCTTGATTGAATTGCTCAACAAAATAACCTGCAAGCATTGGAATATCTTCACGCCGATCTTGCAGACTTGGCACCTCGATCGGAACCACGTTCAGCCGGTGATACAGTTCTTCGCGGAACCGCCCCTCGGCGATCTCCACCAACAGATTACGGTTGGTGGATGAGATGACACGCAGATCAACCCGCACCTTGGATGTGCCCCCGACCCGCGTGAACGATTGATCAACCAGAACGCGCAGGATCTTGGATTGGGTGCCAAGCGGCATATCGGCGACTTCGTCAAAAAAGATGACACCACCATGGGCCTGTTCCAGTAATCCCTGCTCAACACCGCGCTCGGTACTTTCGCGTCCAAACAGGACCTCTTCCATATGGTCCGCACTGATCGAGGCGGAATTTACCGTCACGAAGGCCGCGCTAGAGCGATTGGACTCGAGGTGAATATATCGCGCCGCCACGTCTTTGCCCGCCCCCGCAGGCCCCGTAAGCATGACCCGGCCATTGGACTTGGTGACCTTATCAAGCTGCGATTTCATCAACTTGAATGCCGTGCTGGCACCTAACATCTCGGTGCCACGGCCGTCTTGACGGCGTAAGCTGGCGTTTTCGCGCCGCAAGCGAGACGTCTCCATCGCGCGCGAGATCACCACCATCAGCTGATCAATATTGAACGGCTTTTCGATGAAGTCATATGCACCTTGCTTGATTGCAGCCACGGCGATCTCAATATTGCCATGCCCTGAAATGATCACCACTGGTACGTCGGGATTATCGCGCTTGACGGTTTTAAGGATGTCGATCCCATCCATATTGCTGTCTTTGAGCCAAATATCGAGGATCATCAAATCAGGTGGATCGGCGCTTAGATGGGCCATGCACTCGTCAGAATTGGCCGCCATCCGAGTTGAAAACCCCTCATCTTGTAAAATATCGCAGATCAGTTCGCGAATATCGCGTTCATCATCGACCACAAGAATTTCGTTCATCTTACTGGCTCTCCCTTTGATCTGTTGTTCGAGGTAGCCGGATGACTGCCATGGCGCCACAGTGGGCCCCCAGCGTGAACGGCTCGGCGTCTTGCAGCTCAAGTGTGCCGCCATGCTCCTCAATGATTTTCTTGACGATCGGCAACCCTAGCCCCGTCCCTTTGTCACGGGTTGTCACATAAGGCTCAAACAGGCGTGCCCGGTCTGCGGGCAAGCCGATCCCGTTTTCTGATATTGTGATTATCGCTGTTTCAGCAGCGACAATTATCGCCACCCGAATTTCAGGAATATATTCTTCAGATAAACCTTTTTCTTGTAAGGTTTCAATAGCTTCTCCGCCATTCTTAATTAGATTTGTCAAAGCTTGGCCGATCATTGTTGCGTCGACGTCTGCCATGATTGGATCAGACGGAATATCTGATTTGAAGGTTATATTCGGCATCCCAGTTCGCTGCAAAATAACGGCATCGCGCACCAAACGTGTCAAATCCTCGGGCTTGCGCTCTGGCTCTGGCATGCGTGCAAATTTTGAAAATTCGTCAACAATGCGTCGCAAATCATTGGTTTGGCGAATAATAACATCTGTGTATTGCTCCAGATCTGCGGCATGTTCACCCAGCATCGGTCCAAATTTTCGGCGAACCCGTTCGGCCGATAGCTGGATTGGGGTCAGCGGATTCTTGATCTCATGCGCGATGCGGCGCGCGACATCGCCCCAAGCGGCCATTCTCTGGGCTGAGACCAGATCAGTCACATCATCAAAGGCCACAACATAGCCTTCCAGCTCATCATCGGTATTACGCCGTGTTGCCATCCGGACCAGCAGGCTCTCTTGTTTGCCACGCCGGGTCAGTTTGATCTCTTCTTGTAAGGCCTCACCACCGCGAAGGCGCAATCGATCCCACTGCGCGGCATATTCAGGCACAGTTTCTGACAAGGACATTCCCAGATAATCTTGATCCTTCAGCGCTAGCAAACGCACCGCTGAGCGGTTCATGAAATCGACCTGACCGTCTGGATCCAGGCCTATGACGCCAGCTGTGACTGACGACAGGACGGAATCGAATAGGCGCCGTCGCTCCTCGGTTCGGGTATTGGTCGCCAATAATGTTTCGCGTTGTCCCCTCAATTGCCGCGTCATCTGGTTAAACAACCGACCCAGCATCGCAATCTCGTCATCGCCCGCTTCTTCGACCACCTGAACGTCCAAATCGCCCTGGCCAACGCGTTGTGCTGCCCCCGCCAACCGGCCAACCGGGCGGCTTAGACGTTCCGCAAACCACAAGCCCAGCCAAATTGCAGCCAAGATCATGATCAATGCAAATCCAAGATAAAGCAGCCCAAACTCAAACAGCAGCCGCCCACGGTCACTCTCAAGCTGTCGGTACAGCTGAACGGTTTCTTGTGTGTCATCCAAAAGCGCGATGATCTGCCCATCGACGTCGCGGCTGACATAGAGGTAGCGGTCAACAAAAGCCTCCAGCCGCAACAGCGCGCGAAACTCGTTCACCTCACCGTCTTCGATGATCACTAGTTCACCTTGTGCAGCCAGCAGAATATTAGCATCACTCGGACGCTCAAAATCAAACAGATAGCTGCGTTCGCCGCGGGCCCGCAATTCACCCGCGCCGTCGATTACAAACGCCTCTCGCAGGCCCCGTTGGATCCGAATTTGTCCTTGGCTCAGAAATTGCCGAAGATCGGCGTCACTCAAAAGCGGTGTGCTTTGACGGTTCAGGTTCAGATAAGCCGCAAGGGCCGCAGCGTCAGCAGCCAGATCATCGCGGTGCTCTTGCTGGTACGCGACAGCGGCGTCTACTGAGTTGCCAAGCGCCTCACGCACCCGGTCTGAAAACCAGCCCTCTAAACCCATATTCACTGTTATCATCGCAAAGACCGCTACCAGAACAGTCGGTAATAGGGCCACCAACGCAAAGACACCGGTCAGGCGAAGGTGCAGGCGGGAACCAGCCGATTTGGCGCGCCGGGCTGCAATCATTCGCGTCACCCTGTGTAACACAAGGGCCGCGATCGACAGAATATAAATCAGATCAGCCAGCAGAATCAGACGTAGTGAGGGAGATGAGCTGTTTTGATCAAGCGGACCGAGGATAAGGAAGCTTGAAACTGCCAGAACTGGGCCCAAAATCACGAGGCCAAGCGTACCGGCATTGCGCACACGTCTTTGCCGCTGAAACCGAATGAACCGGGCCAGAGGTGAATTTAAGACGCTACGTTCAGGGGTTCGCACCCAAAATCCCCAATATTTTTAAACGGAGCAGTGCCCCAAAGGCGACAAGATATGCGGGGGCATATTGCCTGTCCCAAATCCGCAACTTGTCTGTTGCGCTTTTACATCAACTTGCGCCGCCGTGTCACGTTAATATCGAGGTCTGTGATCTTCTTGCGCAAGGTATTGCGGTTGATCCCAAGCAGATCGGCACATTTAGCCTGATTTCCGCCTGTTGCCTCTAGGGCAATCTCGATCAATGGCGTCTCAACTTCGCGCAAAATTCGGGTGTAAAGGCCTGGTGGCGGCAACACTCCTCCGTGCAAATCGAAATAGCGGCGTAGGTGTTTGCTGACCGATGCGGAAAATTTCTCACGTTCGCCGCCGCCCATGAGCGGTTCAGTCGCGGGTTGATTGCCCAGAACGATCTCCACCTCGGCTTTGCCGATCTCTTCCGCCTGACTGGTGACCGTCAGGCGCCGCACTGTATTTTCCAGTTGGCGGACGTTGCCGGGCCAAGAATAGGCACGCACCATGTCCAGCGCATCGCTGGCAAAGCGGCGAACTGGGCCGCCGTCGCGTTCTGCGCGGTTCAAGAAATGCGCAGCCAGTAGTGGAATATCGTCGACCCGTTCACGTAGTGCAGGCACCGCAATCGTCACGCCACCAAGCCGGTAAAATAGATCTTGCCGGAAGCCACCACTTTCCATCCGCTCCATAAGGTTCTTTTGGCTTGTGGCCATGATCCGTGGCGCGCTGTCGGACATACTATCAAGCATTCGGACGATTTTGGCCTGTGCCTCTTCGCCAAGGTCACCGACCTCATCAAACAAAATTGAGCCGCCACGCGCCCGGGCAAGGATCGTTGATGGCCCGTCAACACCCTCCAGATCGGCCGAGGATGCGGTCACAAAGGGCAATGTGCGTCGGTCTGAAAAATCATGAATTGCGCGCGCGATAAGGCTTTTGCCAGTACCGCTTTCGCCAGTGATCAAAACCGGCAGCTCTGTGTTCATAACCCGCGCCACCAACCGGTAGAGCGCTTGCATCGACGGAGTGCGACCAACCAGTGGCAGGTCTTCTTTGCCTTCGTTGGGGGCGTCGTTTAATTTAGGGGCTGGCGCGCGGCGTTTGATGTCTAGCGCACGCGCGGCTCGCTTCATCAGATCGGGTAGATCGAACGGCTTGGGCAGATAGTCGTAGGCATTTGCTTCGGTCGCCTGAATGGCCGTCATGATGGTATTTTGCGCCGAGATGATGATCACGGGCAGTCCGGGGCGCTCTGCGGTGATCCGGGGCAATGTCTCTAGTCCGTTGCCATCGGGCATCATCACGTCTGAGATGACCAGATCGCCTTTGCCCTCTTCGATCCACCGCATCAAGGTCATCAGGCTAGAGGTCGCATGGACCTTGCAGCCGGCACGCGTCAGCGCCTGCGTCAAAACTGTTCGAATGGTCCGATCATCGTCGGCTACCAATACAGTACCGTCCATCGCTCTACTCTCCCAATTTCATGTGTTTACACTGCGTCTGCGGCCTCATTCCAATGCATCCTTGGGTGCAATGGGAAGTGAAACCCGAAACACAGTCATGCCCGGAACGCTCTCGACAGCGATCCAGCCTTCGTGATCAGAAATGATCTTTGACACTAAAGCCAACCCCAGACCGGAGCCATTTTCGCGACCAGACACAAAGGGTTCAAAGATCTGGGCGGCAATCTCTGATGGCAGGCCGGGCCCGTCATCGATGATTTCAATTTGCAACGGAACTGCGGCCCCTGTGCCATCCTTGCGCCGCAGACGCAGGCTCATCTCATAGAACGTCCGTATCTTGATTGTTCCGCCGTTGGCGCAGGCTTGTGACGCGTTTTTCAACAGGTTCAAAAAGACCTGCTGCAATTGATCTGGGTCGGCATAGGTCGCTGGCAATGACGGATCATAAAGCTCTTCGATCTTCATATGGGCGGCAAACCCAACCATCGCCGATTTGCGCGCGCGATCCAGCACGTCATGGACGTTTACCGCCTTGCGCGCCGGGGGACGCACATTGCCGAATTCCTCGACCTGATTAAGTAATTTCACGATGCGGCGTGTTTCTTCGACGATCAAATCGGCCAATTCCAGATCTTCACCCGTCAGGCTCATCGAAATCAACTGCGCCGCCCCGGTGATCCCGGCCAGCGGGTTCTTGATCTCATGGGCCAGCATCTCAGCCATGCCGATTGCCGATTTCGCAGCCGATTGTGAGGACATTGCGCGGTTCAGACGGCCTGCAAGCTCTCGGCTTTCAAGCAAGACCAGCACATGGTCTGGCCGGTCCAGCAGCGGCGAGATTTGGACATCACAACTAACCGGCTTCTTGCTACCCGTGCCAACATCCACGGTATTTACAAACAAGGGCGATTGCCCGTCGCGGACCCGCGCGAATGCCTCCTCTAGGGGGGCGTCGATAAAGATTTTGTCCCAGACTGGGTGGCCAATCAGGCTTTTCTTTGATGCGTTCAAGAACGTTTCTGCGGCGGGGTTAAGATCCAGGATCAGATCATCAGGGCCAAGGATCAAAGCAGGGATCGGCAATGAAGCCCAAAGGGACGTGGTGAATTTCGTCACGCGGCTACCCTCTCAGTCGCCAAAAGGGCGGCGGGCAGCAGTGCGATCACACGGGTCGGATCAGCCTCGGTCAGGATCGGGCGACGCAGCGCACCCGGGGTGCCCGCCATTTCCATGTACCAACCCAAATGTTTGCGCGCGACGCGCACGCCAAGGGTCTGGCCATAAAACGCAAGCATCGCTTGATAATGCCCGCTGACCATCGCCACAAGATCCGCACCCGTGGGGATAGTGGGGCGCGGCGCACCGAATAGATCATGGGCGATCTGTGCCAATTGCCACGGACGACCCTGTGCCCCGCGCCCGATCATCACGCCGTCCGCACCACTGGCGGCCAATGCGGCCCGCGCACTGACGCTGTCGGTGATGTCGCCATTTGCAATTACCGGGATGGTGACGGCCTCTTTCACTGTCCGGATCCCGGCCCAATTGGCAGCACCCTTGTAGAATTGGCAGCGCGTGCGGCCATGAATGGTAATCATCTGGATGCCAGCGGCCTCGGCGCGGTGCGCCAGTTCTGCAGCGTTCAGGCTGTCATCGTCCCAGCCCAATCGCGTCTTGAGCGTGACTGGAACTGATACCGCCCCGACCACCGCTTCAATCAAGCCTACAGCATGATCCAGATCGCGCATCAGCGCGGATCCTGAATAGCCGTTCACAACCTTTTTTGCCGGGCACCCCATGTTTATATCGATAATGCGGGCGCCATTGGCCTCTGCCATCCGGGCGGCCTCTGCCATCCAATACGACTCTCGACCCGCCAGTTGAACAGCAGTTTTGTCGATGCCAAAGCCCAGCTCAGCCCGCGCACGGACGCTCTCCTTCGCCTCGACCATCTCTTGGCTTGCGACCATTTCAGACACAACCAATCCTGCCCCGAAACCTGCAACCAGATTGCGAAATGGCAAGTCTGTGATTCCCGCCAAAGGTGCGAGGAAAACAGGTGGTGTTAGCGTGTGGTCCGCCAATGAAACCGACAAATGCTTAATCCTTGTGCAGTTGTATTTCGAGGTAGCGCCTTCGCTGGTGGATATCAAAAGAAACTACTGCAACAAAAGCACACTTCAAGGCGTTTGCACAAAAGATAGGCGAACTGCCGCGCAACTGACCATTGTTGTGCCCGCGCAGCTTTCGCCCTATCAAATCGCTATGACCAACACGCCCAATCTGATCTCTCGCGTCCGCGCTACCGCAATTGTGGTTGCTGCCGGTCGTGGCACTCGGGCAGGCGGTGAAATTCCCAAGCAATTTCAACTGCTCAACGGCGAACCGGTTTTGCACCGAACATTGCGCGCCATCGCAACACATCGTGATATTTCGCAGGTTGTTCTGGTCCATCATCCGGATGATGCTGACCTTCTGCCCGCAATCCTTAGGAACCTGCCTTTGCCGGTGACGTGTGTGCCTGGCGGGCAAACCCGCGATGCCTCGGTCCGGGCCGGTTTGGTGGCGGTTTCCGACAATAGCGACGTTGTGTTGATCCATGACGGCGCGCGGCCGCTTGTCAGCCACGCTGTGATTGATGGGGTCCTATTGGCGCTGAAAACCTCAGCTGGTGCAGCCCCTGCCCTGCCTGTCACCGACGCGCTGTGGCAAGGCGACCAGACAGTCATTGGCACCCAAGATCGCACGGGATTATTTCGCGCACAAACCCCCCAAGGGTTCCATCTGGTGGCCATTCGCGCAGCGCATGCAGCCCATCCCGGTGGCGCCGCCGACGATGTGGAGGTCGCGCGCGCCGCCGGATTGGCCGTTGCCATTACGCCCGGCGATGAGGATAATCTGAAGATAACGACGCCCGGGGATTTTGCCCGTGCCAGCCGGTTGATGGGCACAGATATGATAGATATTCGTACCGGTAACGGGTTTGATGTGCACCGTTTTGGTCCCGGAGATCACGTGATGTTATGTGGCATTGCCATCCCGCATGATCGCGGCCTTCAGGGCCATTCTGATGCCGACGTCGGACTGCACACTGTGACGGATGCGATTTATGGCGCGTTGGCGCAGGGCGATATAGGCACGCATTTTCCACCCACCGATCCGAAATGGAAAGGTGCTGCTAGCCATATTTTTCTAAGCCACGCGGTAGAAATGGCCACTGATATGGGGTTTGTCCTAACTCATGCCGATTGCACTTTAATTTGTGAGCGCCCCATGATCGGCCCCCATGCAAGCGTGATGCGTGCCGAACTTGCTCGCCTTTTGCGCATTGATCACACCCGCGTTTCAGTTAAGGCGACCACGTCTGAACGTTTGGGATTTACCGGTCGCGAGGAAGGTATCGCATGTCTGGCAACAGTCACGTTGGTGGCATCATGAGCCATATGATCGCAACCGTCTTTTATGTCGGCCATCTGCGCCCTGCCCCCGGCACTTGGGGCAGTCTGGCGGCTCTTCCGGTGGCTTATATGATCCATCTTTTGGGCAGTTGGCCACTGTTGCTGGCAGCGATCGTTTTGGTCACAATTCTGGGCTGGTGGGCGACCGCGCGTGACACTGCTGGCAAGGCTGATCATGACCCGTCTGAGATCGTGATCGATGAGGTCGCGGGCCAATGGGTGGCGCTGTTGCCGGTGTCTTACGGGGCGGCCTTTGCCGATGTCTCGGTGCTGGCGCTTTGGCCGGGGCTCCTAACGGCATTTCTGGCATTTCGCCTTTTTGACATCTGGAAGCCGGGTCCTGTTGGATGGGCTGATCGCAAACCTGGGCCGATCGGTGTGATGTTGGACGATCTGATCGCAGGCGCACTGGCCGCCCTTGTTGTGGCAGTTCTGGCCGTTCTGGCCCACTTGCCTCTAATCTTATGACCGCGCAACGCCTGATGGCTTCACTAAAGGCGCGGAACTGGCGTCTGACCACTGCCGAAAGCTGCACCGCGGGGTTGATTGCGGGCGCTGTTACGCAGATTGCCGGCAGTTCTGCCGTGTTTGACCGGGGGTATGTGACCTATTCCAACACCGCCAAGGTTGAGATGTTGGGCGTCTTACCTGCCACATTGGAGGCCTTTGGCGCTGTTTCTGAACAGGTCGCCGCAGAAATGGTTCAGGGTGCACGCACGCTGTCTGGTGCGCAAATTGCAGTTTCTGTCACTGGGATCGCAGGGCCAGGCGGTTCTGAGCATAAGCCCGAGGGCCGGGTCTGTTTTGGATATAGTCTGGGGCAAACTGTCCAGACCGAAACCGTTGAGTTTGGCCCGCTTGGCCGCTCACAAGTTCGCACCGCAACTGTAGAGCATGCCTTGGACCGGTTGGTTCAACTGTTGGCCGAAGTGCCGTAGAGATCTTTGGCTCGCGCCTCAAATGCACGCACGATCCGCTGCATC
>JBLHOS010000077.1:0-14597 GCA_047623825.1 Paracoccaceae bacterium
CGTTCTCTTCGTACCAGCTAACCAATGCTTGGGCGGTATCGCCATCTTGCAGGCAGGCATCAACCTGATCACGCGTCAGGCCAACGGTCAGGCCAATACGACTTAGATTTTCGGCAACAGTCGCAGGGTCACCGACGGTCCATTCAGACTGGTTTTCGTATAGCAAATCGACAACGCCGAAATAGCGAACTGGCCCTGCACACCTAGCGATCATACCAGCCCACAGGCCGTAACGGTCAAAGTAAACTTCACGGTAAATGAACTGAACCAGCCCGGTATCGATGAAGTTTTCCTCCAACTGCGGGAAAACTGTCTCGTGGAAACTCCGACAGTGGGGGCACGTGAATGAGGCGTATTCGATCACAGTAATCGGTGCCTCTGGGTCGCCCAAAGTCATCTCGATAATGGCAGAGGTATCGACGTCAGTTGCCTCTACCGTGTCTTGGGCATTGGCGGCACTGACTGGCAACAACGAGGTGGCCTGATCCGGCGGCGACAAATACACATAAGCACCGATCGTGACGGCGATCGCGGCCAACGCGGCGACTAGAATGGTTCGGTTCATAGGGGAGGTCCTCAATTCAGCTCATATTCTTGGTTAAAATATTCTCGGCCAGACGCTCAAGCGCTGATTTCAGATCGGGGTCTGCGACCTTTGATGCGGCTTGTTGAGCGGCCTGAACGATCTTGGCGTCAGGTAACTTCTTTGGCTTTGGCGCAGCATAGAACTGCGCCTGACCTTCGGCAAACCCGGATGGGGCGGTCTGGGTCAGGACAATCTTGCTAATCGCGTTATAGCCGTAACACGCGTTTACCCGCTGGCGGATCTGTTCTTTCTGCATCTCAAGAATTGGGGCGTGCGATCCAGTGGTCAACAAAACCAATGTCGCGCCCAACCCATTTGGACTGAACCGAACCTTGACCGGTGCGGCCATTACGGCAGTCTCTTGACCTACAAACTCAACCCAATGGGTGATCAGCTTGGTATCACTGAACCCGCGTTTTTCCAATGGCTTACGCATTTGCCCCAGCGCCAGCTTGGACGCGGGTTCAAATCCTCGCCTACGGCGCGGCGGTTCGGTCTTGCTGAAACCTCTTTGAGCAGCCATGTCTCTTTCCTGATGTTCGATGTATTCTAGCTGTGCTGGACACAGGAACCAATGCCAACCAGACGGTACTGTATAAACTATGCGTGAACGCCCCCAAAGCCCAGAAATTCTGATCTGGTATGACCAGCACGCAAGAGATCTACCGTGGCGGATAGCACCGCATGACAGTAAATCAGGTATCCGCCCAGACCCTTATCGCATCTGGCTATCCGAAGTGATGCTGCAACAAACCACTGTTGCGGCAGTGAAAGAGTATTTTGCCAAGTTCACCCGACTTTGGCCAACCGTGCATGATTTGGCAAATGCGGTTGATGCTGATGTGATGGCTGCGTGGGCAGGCCTTGGTTACTATGCCCGCGCCCGCAATTTGTTGAAATGCGCCCGCGTGGTTGCGCAGGATTTGGATGGAACTTTTCCTGATCAGCTTGATGAACTGCTCAAACTTCCTGGAATAGGGCCTTATACGGCGGCAGCCATTGCAGCGATTGCCTTTAATCAGCAGGCCACGGTTCTGGACGGAAATGTTGAGCGTGTGATGGCCCGCCTTTATGCAATTGAAACCCCACTACCAACAGCCAAGCCAGAGCTGATGGCGCTAGCCGCGGCCTTGACGCCGCCCGATCGTCCCGGTGATCACGCCCAGGCGGTGATGGATCTTGGGGCGACCATTTGCACGCCGCGCAATCCGGCGTGTGGCATTTGCCCTTGGCGCGATCCGTGCCACGCACGCACTCTTGGAATTTCCGCACAACTGCCCCGAAAGCTGCCAAAGAAAGCCAAGCCTGTCAGGCACGGAATCGCCTATGTGGCGCAGCGCGCAGATGGTGCATGGTTGCTGGAAACGCGACCCAACAAAGGGCTTCTAGGCGGAATGCTGGCCTTTCCCAGCACCGATTGGTCCGATGATCCGACACCTGCACCGCCGTTTGAGGCTATTTGGCACGACCCGGACCTTGAGGTTCGCCACACCTTCACGCATTTTCACTTGCGGCTGCGGGTCCTGATGGCAAAGGCAACTATGTCCACAATCCCTGACAGAGGCTCGTTTTATCCCAATTCCAGCTTCTCACCGACAGCGTTGCCGACCCTGATGCGCAAGGCCTTCGATCTAACGCGAGGTTTCGGATCTTCTGATTGAGCCTTGGTCCGTTTTTGGGATAAGCTTGACCCAGAACAATATTTTCAAAGGCCGATCATGATCCCCACAGCCCAAGTCGCCAAATTTCAGAACGCGTTGCCTTTTTGGCTATCGCTGGCGATGTTGCCTGTGATTGTAATCGCAGCTCTTCAAGGTGGGTGGTGGATCCTGCTGGTTCCGTTGTCGTCTTGGGGCCTGTTTTCACTGCTTGACGCATTTGTTGGGTTGGAGTTGGAAAACAAAGATCCTGAGACCAGCGAAGACCAGCTGTTTTGGTACAAACTAGTGACGCTGATCTGGCCGGCGCTTCAGTTGTGTGTAATCTTTGGAATGATCTGGTATACGCAAGCTGCCGACCATCTTGGCACCGTAGAAAAAGTGGGCCTTTTCTTTGGCGTTGGGATCCTGTCAGGCACTGTCGGGATCAATTACAGCCACGAACTTATGCATCAGAAAAGTAAGCAAGAGCGGTGGATGTCCGACATTCTGCTGGCCTCCGTCCTCTATTCGCATTTCCGGTCTGAGCATTTGTTGGTTCATCACCGCTATGTCGGAACCAGCCGTGATCCGGTCACCGCACGATACAATGAGGGTTTTCACCGCTTTTTCCCGAGGGTTTTGGTCCAGTGCTGGGTTTCTGCCTTCAAAGCCGAAAAGGCTATGCTGGCGCGCAAGGGCCTACCCTGGACTGACAGCTCCAATCCGTTCTGGAAATACTGGGCGCTTCAAGCCAGCTTTCTAGTGCTGGCCTTTTTAATCGGCGGGCTGGGCGGGGTAATCTTATTTTTGGTGCAGGCCTTCGTGGCCCTATGGCAGTTAGAGCTGACAAATTATGTCGAGCATTACGGCCTGACGCGCAAATACTTGGGTGACAGTAAATACGAACATGTCCAGCCGCGCCATTCGTGGAACGCAGCGCACAAAGCCTCAAACATGTTATTGATCAATCTGCAGCGCCATTCCGATCATCATTACAAACCTGATCGCCGCTATCCGCTGTTACAGAATTATACCGAGGCCGAGGCTCCACAGCTGCCGTTTGGCTATCCGGTGATGACTGCGTTGGCGATGGTGCCGCCGGTGTTCCAAAAAATAATGAACCCGCGCGTCAAACGCTGGCGCCAGATGTATTACCCTGAAATCACCGATTGGCACCCCTATAACAAGGCGCTGAACCCACCGCCGCATTAGGCCGCCACTGGCAGCAGGTGCCCGGTCTTTACATAGATCAGGCAGCCCTCATCGGATTGGGAGCGATGCTCCGACAGATGTGGTGACCGGATCCAGGTGCCCGCCGGATAATCACCATACTCATCCTGAAAGACGCCTTCGATCACGTAAACCTCTTCGCCGCCCCAGTGCGCATGCCGGCCCAATTGGGTTCCCGGCGCCCAGCGCACCAGTGCCACATGCTCTTGGGGTTGGTCGTGCAGCGGCAGAACACTCAGCCCCTCGATCTGACCCGGGCGGAATGCCACTGTTGCGGTATCGATGACCTTTTGATCCTGATCCTGTGCTTCAAACTGATGCAGCTTGACCAGAATAGTACACCCCCCTGCAGTATGGGGCTTATGGGCAGTCCCAATTGGATTGCGCACATATGAGCCGGCTGGATAATCGCCACTTTCATCTGAAAAGACGCCGTCCAGAACCAGATACTCCTCACCACCGTCATGGCGGTGGGCGTCGAAATATGAATTTGGGGCAAAGCGAACAAGTGTCGTCGCGCGCGCCACTTCATCGCCGATCCTGTCCAGCATTATGCGATCCACCCCACCGGCAGGTGAATGGACCCAATTGTAATCTGACGGACGCACAACAACGCGCTTTGAAAAATCTGCATTGATCCGCATCTGAAGTCTCCGTTAGGTGGCAATACGCGTTTGGCGCATATTTTCAGATAACCATGATCTCAGCAACGAAAAGACCCCGCCAGTCTTGGGAACGGCGGGGTGAGGTCATGCCAGGCACAAAGGCCTCAGGCACGGGCAGTTCTGAATTATATCAGGTTTTTTCCGCTCGGATCTGCTGACGCAGCAAATCAATCGGAACGGATTTACCTTCGCGCTTAAAGCACCAATATGTCCAACCATTACAGCTGGGCGCGCCTTCTAGTGCGGCCCCCACCTGATGGATAGAGCCTTTGGTCTCAGACGAAATCAAGGTCCCATCAACACGCACCTTGGCCGTATGGCGACCATTCATGCTCATCAACTCTTCGCCCGGCTGCAACATGCCTCGTTCGACTAACTGGCCAAACGGCACTCGCGGCTCAGCCCGTTTTGATCCGGTCACTTCCAGCGAGGAGCGGTCATATTTACGCACCTTCGACAGGCGCTTTTCCGCGACGGCGCGATACGCTTCTTCGCGTTCGATCCCGATGTATTCACGGCCTAGTTTCTTGGCAACTGCGCCGGTTGTACCGGTGCCAAAGAATGGATCCAGAACCACGTCGCCCGGATTTGTCGTTGCCACCAGAATACGGTGCAGCAAGCTTTCAGGTTTTTGCGTCGGATGCGCCTTATCACCCATTTCGTTCTTCAACCGCTCATGGCCAGTGCAGATCGGCAAAACCCAGTCACTGCGCATCTGAACGCCCTCATTCAGCGACTTCAGCGCCTCATAGTTGAAGGTGTATTTTGAGCCTTCGTTCTTAGAGGCCCAGATCAGCGTCTCATGAGCGTTGGTCAGTCGCATCCCACGAAAGTTCGGCATCGGGTTGGATTTGCGCCAGACCACATCGTTCAAGATCCAATAGCCTTGGTCCTGCAAGGCAGCACCAACCCGAAAGATGTTGTGATAGCTGCCGATCACCCACAATGCGCCGTTGGGCTTTAGCAGACGTTTGGCGGCTTTTAGCCATGCCTTGGTGAACTTGTCATAAAGCGCAAAGCTATCGAACTGGTCCCAAGCGTCATCAACCGCATCCACTTTGGAATTATCGGGACGATGCAAACTGTTCTTTAGCTGCAAATTATAGGGCGGATCGGCAAAGATCAGATCGACGGATGCCTCCGGCAGACTGTTCATCACTTCGATGCAGTCGCCGTCCAAAATTGTATTGAGGGGGAGCGTCGCCGCAACCCGCGTAGGTGTTTTAATCGTCATCACTGCCTCTGAATTGCGCCTCTTTTGGGCGTCGTTTTCTAAGGACGAAGATGAGTCAAAGGTGATTCGCAGTCAATTTCTTTTTTAAATCAGTAGGTTATAGAATTATCTTGATACAAGATGTTGTGTACTGGCTTGAAGGAACGCCTATGATGTGGGGTCACCCCTAAATCCCGGAGGGCGGACAGATGTAATTTTGTCGGGTATCCGGCGTTCTGCTCCCAGCCATAGCCCGGAAATTGTTCCGCCAGCGCACTCATGTGTCGATCACGCACCACCTTGGCCATGATTGATGCAGCTGAAATTGACAGACTTCGCGCGTCGCCTTTGACCAATGCGGTTGCCGGACAGGCCAGCCCAGGCGGGATTGCATTGCCATCGATCAGCGCATGATTTGGCGTCCTCGCCAGCCCCTCAACCGCGCGCCGCATCGCAAGGAAGGTGGCGTTGCGAATATTGATCGCATCGATCTCCTCAACACTGGCCCAGCCTATCGCGTAGATAGCGACACCCGACAGCGCGTCGTGCAGCACATCGCGCTGCCGCGCGCTAAGAACTTTCGAATCGTTCAACCCATCGGGGATGGCGCCCGGATCCAAGATCAGAGCAGCGGCAGTCACTGGCCCAGCCAAGGGACCACGACCAACTTCATCCACCCCTGCAACCACGCCACCGATTGCAATCTCATATTCATAGCTAGGTCCGCTTTTCATGATCGGCTTCAAACCATGTGTCTCTTGGGCTGACAAGTAAAAGGCGGCAGAATTTCCCCCGCCGCCCCTTAGGCCTGCTCTGATTTTCTTGACCTTGGCCCGTATTTTTAAATTACCCCAAAACCCAGCCGTTCCGCTCTAGGCAGCGCCCCTGATAAAAGTAACGGGTGCCCTGGAAGGAGTTGACCTGACGAACGCAATTCTCGGGCAGCTGGTTTGGGCGGGCGACACTGGTGCGCATGCAGCGCGCCGCATATCCCCGAGCCTGACCGTGTGGCGTATTCACAGAGCGAAAACAATTTGCAGGGGCAATCAGCGCGTTGCGATGGGGGCGATGTCCGTTGCCATGGGTGTTGCGGTGCGGCCTATGTCCGTTCCCATTGGCGTTGCGCTGGGGCTGCGTGTTGTATTGGCGCGTCACGGTGGCGTTGTTGCGGTCGTCCCGGTCGTTGCGATTATCGACGGCGCGACTGATCGCATAAAGGGCGGCAAGCCCAGCAATAACACCGGCGACGGCTTCTGCGTCAGCGGCAGCTGGCGTTGAAGTCACGGTCAGCCCGGTCAAGGCAATCGTCAACGATAATGCGCTGGCGGTTAGGGTCTTTGTGACAAATCCAAACATGGGATCCTCCAGTTGGGTTGGGCGTCGCACCAAAAGCAGTGCGGGATGTACCAACCATGGCCGAACCCCAGATCGTCACTCAATATCAGGCCACCGTTATCTGATAACAGCGTGGCCAAACGCCTGTCGTTATTGAATAACCGTTGTGCATGGCGCAATGTCTGGACATGAAACAAATTGCCCTCACCCTAACCTTCATCGCACTGTCCAGCCCGCTCTACGCGGACTGCTATGCCGATTACAAAGCAAAGATGGATAACCCGTTGCGTCTGCATTACGGTGTTATACGATTGCCTGACAGTGCGTGTTTGCGCCCTGCCGCATCAGCCGCCATCGCCCAGCGCGTCTTAAGTGGTGGCTGGCAGTTTCTAGAATTGATGTCGATTTTCGACGAATCCGGTCTTGCCGCCAGGAGAAATGATGCCGGGCAATATTACCTCCGTTTCTGACACCAGAGCGACCGGCACGCGCATTGTGCAATTTGGGATCCTGGCGATTGTCGCCATCCTGCTGGGCACTGCGATCTTGCTGTTTCTCAACCTGCCGGATGCCAATGCCTTCAATGCGCGGGTTGAGCGGATCTTTATTGAGAATGACGCGATCAGGTCGGGTGAAGCGATCAAGCTGCTAGAGGTTCTGGCGCAATCTGGCACCGCCTTCTCTGATGTTCTGGTCAGTTACCGAACAATTATCTTCGTTTTGTTGATTTTCGCGACTGCCCTTTTGATCGCTTGCCTCGTCTTTCTCGTTACCATCGTCGCGCTGAACCGCCGGATGGGTGAAATTGAGCGCTCGGGTATTCAGGTCTCCTCGCTTATTCTCAGCCGCGAGGAACGCGTGGTCTATCTAAATAACATGGAATTCAAACTTACAGATGCCGCGATGGAAACGCTTTCGGTCCTAGCCGAGGCGCGAATGGACGATGATGTACTGTCTGGCGCAGAACTGGAGGCGATGGTTTCTGGCAAGAACGCGGCCGATTGCGACGAGGCAGCTGGCGCAACTCGGATCAAGCGATTGCGCGACACTCTGGGCAACCAGATGGTTAGCGAATTATTAATCAAAAATATCGCCCGCCGCGGTTATATGTTGTCTATCGACAAAGATGTTATCCGTATGATGTAATTCGACATGAGACATAATAATCCTCAAACGATATTGACAGATTTGGTCGACGAAATCGCGTTTGCGATGCAACTTCCAGAAACACAAAAGGCACTTACATTCAGACGAGTAGAGACGGCGCGCAACAACGCTGTCTATGAGATCTTTGCAGAAAATAAGCGCAGTTTCGCAAAAATCTTTGCACGCGACGAGGATGGGCGCGCCCGGTATGCCCGTGAGGTTGCAATCCTTACTCATCTGGACGGACGCCTAGGACCCGATTTATTGTTGGCAGAAGAAGCCGATGGGGTTGTTGTAACAGCAGCCATCGTCGGACAGCCCGTTCGCAAATTCTTGAACGGGCTAGATCGTGAGCATCAGATTGAGCATTTAGGCCAATGGATTGGCGCCCTCGCCTCAGCTGCGCCGCGCGAACCACTGGTAGGGACCTGGGGTCTTTATCTAAAAGAATACGGCACAAAGATTGACTTGAATATTTTTGCCTCCATCGCCGCCGATCTGGACGATCTGCCGCTGAATGTCTCTATTCTCACTCAGAGTGATGCCGCATTGTCCAATTTTATTATTGGAAATGATGATCGGCTTTACGGCATTGACTTCGAAGAAATCAGACAAAAACCTGAGGGTTGGGGACTATTGTTGATGGCCTGCGCCCTTGCAGACCTTTCCTTGGGCAACATCTATGAGATGGCTGAGACGCTGTATCGCGGCTACCGGATGACCCAGCCAGATAGCAAATTACCCCGCGAATTTGCGTCTGTAATTGCCTCGGTCGGGCTTGCCATGGCCAACAGTACACCGGTCGCGCCATAATTAAGTCTGAGAATTAATTTATTAGGGACAACTTAAGGCCACTCTGCACAGGCTTACCAAATACAAGTGCAGCATTAGTGGAGGTATTTAGGTTTGCCGCTCGAGCAATTTACAGTTTCTCTGACCGGTAATCTAAAGGGTAAAGAGCTGCCGACGGCACAAGTTGCCAATGTCGATAATGACCAGATTGCGATCCTCGAAGATGGAGGCGACCTCAGTTCGGTAGAGATAAGCCATTTTGGTAATGGTAAAAATCAGGGCGATGGTGGTGATGACAAATTCATACTGGATCTAGCAGATTTCAATGATGATTTCACCCTGACAGTCAAAAGCTTCAACTCATTTGATGTGTTCACAATATTGGGCCATGATACCTTTACAGCCACTGATAATGGTAGCGCTGAAGGTGATGACACCTACTACACCATTAACTATACTGGCTCAGACGGTCAGCCTCATACTCTAACCTTCTTTCCGATTTCTGGTAACGGTAGTGGGCGGATCACTGTTCAGATGTACCCATGTTTTGGGCCCGGCACTTTGATAAAAACGCCCGATGGCGACGTGCCTGTCGAACATCTTGCTGTCGGCGATCTGGTTTATTGTGCCAGCGGAAAGTTGCAGCCGATCCTGTGGATCTCTCATCACGCAGTGCAGCCCGATTTGCTCGATATTCGTCCAGATCTCAGACCCATCCGTTTCATGCGTGGCAGTTTAGGCCCCAGTCAGCCCTTTCGTGACCTACTGCTATCACCGTTGCATATGGTTTTGATCGACGATTGGCGCGCAGAGGTACTCTATGGTGCGGCGTCGGTCCTCGTGCGCGCACGCGATCTCGTAAATGATCAGACAATCCTGAGTGACTATAGTGACACGCCAATCACCTACACCCACTTTTTGTTGCCAATACACGACTCAGTCATTGCAAACGGGATCAAGGCTGAAAGCCTGCTACCGGGAAAGGTGGCCATGACAACGCTAAACTCAGCAACTCGCACAAGCCTGCAAGCCTGTCTTGACGAGTATGAGATTGATCCAGACTTGCAAAAGACATGCGCTCCGGTCTCCCAAAAACACATGGGCGCATTACTAGATTACATGGCACCGCACACACACAAATAGGAATGCGGCCCTAAGGCCGCATTCAAAGACGTGGACCCAGATTGGTTGGATCAACAGTAAGGCGCACCGCGACCGTAACCTGCGCTATCAGTCCAGCTGCCATCGTCGCTATCGGTGATATTTGTATAATCGTCACCAGAGCCACGTGGGCACGATCCGGCGTCAGCCCAACTTCCATCGTCGGCATCAGCCGTCTGGGCTTCAGTCTGCCCAGGTACCACTGCAGCAGCTATACTGCCTGTTGCAACCAGCCCCATAAAAGCGCGACGCCCGGTCACAGTCTCAGTCTTGATATCATTGTCTGAAAGGGTCTTAGGTCCGTTTTTTGGTGTTTCAGCCATCTAAGGTTCCCGCCTTATGAAAATAAGAAATTTTTAAAGTAATAAAAGATTATTGTTCAGTGCATAATCTGTCAAATAAATAGAGTATCTGGGACACCACGTGTGGTATATTTGCTGGACAGAAATGCGGCCCAGTGGCCGCAATCAAAGACACCTCCTGAACCAAGTTGGATCAACAGTAAGGGGCGGCGCCCAGTCACTGTCACAGTCCGGCTTTTCTCAGCAAGGGTCCTAGGTTTCTCCCTCAGCGAAGGTTCCCACCATACGAAAATAAGTTGCTGCAAAAGTCCCGTAAGACTATTGCTTTGTTGCTTAATCTGTCGATTAAATAGAGTATCTGAAACACTATGTTGGGCAAAGGTGACGTAAAACCACGCCACAGCGGGCGCGAAGAGCGGTCCGAGAGACGAATAGGGAAGGCATTATGTTAAAAAGCGAATTTGATTTTGATTGGGCAATTGCACCAGTTACCCGCAGTGAATTCTTTGAGAATATATTTGAAAAGAAGCACTTAGTCGTAAAAAGGAACCAAAGCGACTATTATGCCAACCTCCTGACAATTGCCGATATCGACGATGCCGTGACTAACATGGGAATGTCGGTGCCAGAGATCACGGTCACCAAGGCAAACGCCGGCATCACCGCTGACGACTACTCGTATGGGACCGGCCATATCGACCCAATTCGTACGAACCAGCTCTTCGCTGACGGCGCCACGATCATCGCGTCGGGCCTGCAAGAGCGCCACCCCCGTCTCGCCCGCTACTGCCGTGCGCTCGAAAGCGTTTTCAGCTCGCGTGTTCAGACTAACATCTACTTGACCCCCGCCAACAGCCAAGGCTTCAAGGCCCATTACGACAATCACTGCGTTGTCGTTCTGCAGGTTGAGGGGACCAAGGAATGGCGGTTCTACGACACACCAGTGGCACTGCCCCTGAACACACAGGGCTTCAACCCGCATGATGTTGCAATCGGCGAAGAGACTGCTCGTGTTGTCCTAGAACCGGGAGATATGCTGTATGTTCCGCGTGGTATGACCCATGATGCGGTTGCGACCGATCAAACCTCATTGCACATCACAACCGGACTGATGGTCGCCACTTGGGCCGACGTCATCGCTGAGGCCGTCAGCACCATCGCCCACAACGATCCTGCGTTTCGGGGTGCGATCACTCCAGGTTATGCCAATGCCGGATTTGACAATTCCGGATCTGAGGCTCATTTTCGCACCCTGCTGAAAAAGCTGTCTGAAGCGTCTGAAATGATGCCACTTCTGGCCAACTTCAAGGACAACTTCATCTCAGGTCGCGTTCCGCGGGTAGAGGGCCAGATGGCCAATGTCGCCAAGCTGTCCGGTCTAAGCGTTGCCGATACCGTCAGCGCCCGTCCTCATCTGGTCTACAACATCACGACCACCGAAGGTGAAGATGCCAGCGTAATCGTCCAATGCCATAACTCAGAGATCACATTGCCGATCTTTGCATTGGAGGCGATGGAATTTGCCCTTAGCAACGGGCCATTCACGATTTCAGATATGCCGGGTGATTTGGATGATGATGGGAAATTGGTTCTGATCCGCCGCATGGTCCGCGAAGGACTGATGCTTATCACCGACTGATCTGACCTTTTAATACAAATAGGCAGCGGCCCCCTATGGTCCGCTGCCTATTTTTATGGGCCAGCAGCACGACGGCATAAACTTAGGTCCAATGAACTCAGGCCTTATACTAAAGTCCAATTTCATCCTCAGTAGGGTCTGCACAGATCTAGACAACGCCACCATCGCAGTGGCCTTACCCTGAAAGGACCCAAGACATGCCATCTTTGAAAACCAAAATAGGTGTCGTCTGCGCCCTCGCATTGGTGCCAGAAATGGCCTTTGCCCAGATTAACGCGGGCAACTCCGTCGGCACCACCGAGGCGGAAATTCGTTCAATGCTTGAAGCAGCTGGTTGTACTGTTTCAGAAGTTGAACAAGAGGACAGTTTGCTCGAGGTTGCCACCATGTATGAAGGCCAGGAGATCGAGTTCGAGCTGGCCGCAAATGGCACAGTCGCAGAGATCGGACTGGACGACTGATCATTGCAATGGCCCCGCTTTGGACATGTCGTTTGCGCGAACCGAACCGCATGATGACAACTCGCCAATGCCGGGTCACCTTTTTTGATCTGGGCCATTCCCAATGACCGATCGTCGCCATTTGATCTTATGGGGTCTGTTCGGACTTCAGGCCTTTTGCGCAGTCTTCTTTGCTAGCGATACTGTGCTTGGTCTGATGGGATTGGACGCTCCGCAAGTCGGCCCCGACAGTGACACCATCGAGTATCTAGTGTCGGCCGCCTTGGTCCTAGGCTTAGTTTTCACCGGTGCGAAACTTCGACATATGACCCTGCGAAATCGTCGCCTGACCCAGCAACTGCAAGTCGCCTCTAGCGCGTTTGCCGATCTGTTGCAGCGTCAGTTCGAAGAGTGGTCACTGACCCAAGCCGAGCGCGACATTGCAATCCTGTCGATCAAGGGCTTTTCGCAGGCCAAGATGGCTGCGCTACGCCAAACCAAAGAGGATGCGATAAGGCCCAATGCTCCGCCGTTTATCGCAAGGCGGGCGTCACCGGTCGCCTTCAACTACTTAGCCTCTTTATCGAGGATCTCATAACTGAAGGCCTTGTCACCCCAGCTTTAGGATCTTCCCTAGAATGAAAATCTGACATCATGCGGCTTCTCGGGCTTTTGCTGATCTTAGCTGCGTTGCTACTGCCCGCTGTCGAATTTGTAGGCCTTGCGCCGGGGCGCGATACGGTCGCCCTGTTCAGTCAATATCTTGGCGTATGTGCACTGATCGCCATGGCGATTACCGAGATGATTGCGATCCGTTTAGCCTGAATAGAGCCGCTTTTTGGCCCGCTGGACCGTAGTTACATCCTGCACAAATGGCTGGGTATCGGTGCGATGACAGCGATCCTTTTGCATGACACGGTCGACGCTGAAATGAACGTGCATGGTGCCGAAACTATCCTCAGCGAGCTAGCCGAAACCTGGGAGAGTTGAGCCTTTATGGCTTGCTGATCCTTGTTGTGGTCACAATCGCGACCTTCATCCCTTACCATCTTTGGAAATAGACGCGGCGGCGGTATTTCACCTCATCTTCATCCAGAAGCCATTCTCGATGACTGATCAGATCGGTCTTTATGTCGGCACATTCTGCCAGCGCCGCGCGTGTGCCTACGTCTTGACGCAAGTTCAGCCCAACGCAGGTGCGACGGAATTGACCTTTGCCCCAACCGGTCGTGGTCTGGCCCATCAGCCGGGACAGTTTGCCTTCATCAGTTTTGATGCACGGGGACTTGGGGAGCCGCATCCTTCACCATCAGCTCAGCAGCCAACGATGAAAAATCTCTGCGGATCACCGCCATAGCTCTGGGTGATCACACGCACCGACTACAATCGGCTTTAGATGTCGGCGCAACGGCCCAGATCCAAGGTCCGTTCGGACACTTTTTGCGCAAACCGACCGCAGCGCCAAAGATCTGGATTACCGGCGGCAGCGGCATCACGCGGTTTGCGGCCTGGGCCCAAGCGCTGCCAGCCTCTGGCCCTGACATCCACCTGTTCCATTGTGTGCCAAGCCCTGATCTGGCCAACCACCACCCCAAGACTACAGCAGCTTTCGCCGCTGTACCAAATGCGCATTACCATCTGATCAATCCCCCCGACCAGCCGCGCCTGACGCCCGCCGCGATCCAGCAGATCACCGGTGTAGATCTGGCAAAATCCAAGGTCTATTTCTGTGGGCCAACGTTGATGCGCAAATCCATGCGCGACGGTCTGATCACGCTGGGCGTCTCAACCCGCCGCTTCCATTTTGAGGAGCTTGAGATCCGGACCGGCATCGGCCTGCGGCGTTTGTCGGCTTGGTTGTTGGCCCTGATGATCGCACGGGCCAATGGCAGACAACAAAGGGTGTGAATAACAGGCGTCGCTCAATTCCCGGCGAATGGCGGCACAGAACCGAAGCGACAGGCATACCACTGGAGTCTGTTGCAACTATATTTATCCCACGCATGCCTCTCCGGGCATCAGCGTGACACCACAACTCTGGGTCAACTCAACAGTCGCCTTAATCAAGGCCATGAAGGTTAGCCCTTGATCTTACCGGTGTTCTCGCTGGGATCGCTCAGTGAGACTGCAGCGCCATAACAGACACAGCGAGGATGACCTTTGACAAGGTTCCAAACGTCTTCGCCCCACTGAATAAGTGAGCAATACGGCCTGTCTCCAAAAACTTCGGTATAAAACATAAAGTCCTGGATCCAGTCATTGTTAGGCAATTCAATGAGTGGACCACAGTTGTGCGTAGGTTATGCATTTTCGCTTTTGGTGACCCCGGGTGGATTCGAACCACCGGCCTACCGCTTAGGAGGCGGTCGCTCTATCCTGCTGAGCTACGGGGCCAGTCGTGGTGTTCTGCGCAATCTCGGGCCATCTGACAAGCTTTGGTTAGATTAA
>JBLHOS010000078.1:0-14032 GCA_047623825.1 Paracoccaceae bacterium
GATCTGGCGATCGACAGCCGGTTCACCCATCAGCTTGAAGCGCGAGTTGCATGGGCGCGCATGATCGAGGCTGGCACCGTTCGCTATGGTCTGGATCTGGGCTACCAAAGTGGTGACGAGATCGGCCTGACGCTAGCAGGTCAAAGCCTGTCGGCCAGTACGCCCGGCGATGAGGCCTATGGCCGCGTGTTTGCAGGTATGGACTTTGCCAATGGCGCGTTTGAGGTGGCTTTTGACAACAACAATGAAGTCAGCCTGACCGGTGCCTATACCTGGCGCTTTTGAAGACTTCAGCAGCCCGCATGACAATTTGTGGGCTGCTAAACAGACCAAAAGCTCTAGGACAGGCGCAATCTGTCATAGAGCTTTTGTTTGAGTGACCGGACACAGCGTCCCCACTGATTTTTCGAACCCGAAGTTTGGTTGACTAAGCTGCATGTGCCATTCGCGTTGCACCGCAACTGTCTATTTTTAAATCTAAAAATTCAGATCTTGTTCCAAGCCGTTCATTGCGGCTGCCGTCAGTCAACGTCTGGTAAGCGCGGAACGCAGCTATTTTCTGTGAGATCCGCCGAGGTCTGCAATACGGAATTTCTCTGCTGTTCGTTGCGCGCGCATCGGCCTTTACCTCACCTGTGAACGCCCAAAAAATCAGCAGACAAATAACGCCCAGTTTGAGGCAATGTCGCAAACGAAAACTCATGCGGCGCTGCAGCGAAAGCATCGATGACTTGCCCATGTCACCCCAAATCAGCGCCCGGAATACCGCAGAGCGCGAAAGGTGTTTTCATGATTAATGTGTTGTCTGGGGTTTGGGCCCTTCTACTTGGTATTGTCCTTATAATGCTCGGTAACGGGATGCATTTTACCTTGATTGGTTTGCGTGGTGGCATAGAGGGTTTTTCGTCCACGGAATTGGCTATTGTCACATCTGGCTATTTCTTGGGCTTCCTATCCGGTGCGCGCCTTACCCCTTTGATGATACAGCGGGTCGGTCATGTGCGCGTTTTTGCGGCGCTCGGCAGCTTCATGTCAGCAGGACTGATCGCTCTGCCGCTGTTGACCGAACCTTGGGCTTGGACAGTGCTGCGGGTGTTGGTTGGGTTTTGCATGTCGGGGATCTATGTCGCTGCGGAAAGCTGGCTGAACGCCGCCGCCACGAATGAGACACGCGGCAAGGTGCTATCTGCCTACATGATCGCGCAGACACTGGGCATCATCGGGGCGCAGGGGCTTTTGACGTTGGGCGATGCGGCGACTTCGGTGCTCTTTATTGGGGCCTCAATTCTTGTGTCGATCTCATTTGCACCAATTTTGCTGTCCGTCTCACCGATCCCAGTGGTTCAAGTCGCGCGTCCTATGCCGTTGCGTAGCCTTTTCGCAGGCTCGCCGTTGGGAACCGTGGGCATTTTCTTACTCGGCAGCGTCTACGCGACGCAATCAGGCATGGGGGCGGTCTTTGGCTCCCAGATAGGGATGAGCGTGACCCAGATCGCGCTGTTTGTAGCAATGTTATTCGCCGGCGCACTGGTGCTGCAATACCCGATCGGATGGCTGTCGGATAGGATGGATAGACGCATTTTGATTTTTGGATTGGCCGTTCTGGGCGCTTCATCGTGCCTGCTGGGCTGGTCAATCGGTGATACGTTATGGCCATTGATGGCAGCGGCCTTCTTTGCCGGTGGGGTGACAACGCCGCTATATGCTCTTCTTGTGGCCTACACGAACGATTCTCTTTCTGCCGCTGATATGCCTGCTGCATCTGGGGGGCTGGTTTTTACCTTTGGGTTGGGCGCTATCGCCGGCCCGCTTGTCACTGGCTGGGCAATGCAACGGCTTGACCCCTTTGCTTTTTGGTTGGTTCTTGGGATAACTTTTTGCGCTATCGGGCTTTATGCACTCTACCGCATGACGCAGCGCGCAATGGTCCCAGTGAACGAAACTGATAGCTACCTAAATATCCTACCCACTGCGACCACTGTCGCGGTGGAGGCTGCGGGCGAATGGGCTGTCGAAAACGCAGAGGCAGAACGTGACGATGGTTCGATTTGACGTTACAAGTATGGGCTGAATTTTTCTGGTTGCCGCAGGATCAATAAAAGTCAGCCTTTGGTTGCTGGGAAGGAGGTCGGAAATCCGTTGAAGCTCGATGTGCCATAAAAGAATATCTGGATATTCTTGATGATATGGCTCTTGGTGCAGCCTCTGACGGGAAGCCGAAGTTCACATCCTATTGCGCCCATCCAGCCAATAGGCGGCAGCATGATAAAGATCTGATTTCTTTGCATAACCTACAAATTATCTGATCGATACCAACCATAATGTGAATGTCGTTGTCGAGGCTGCGCTCCGTTCAATATCTGCCTTACCCGCCCTTTTGCGCTGGCAACAACTATTAGGTGTTGGGGGCAAGGTGGGCCAAGCAGATCGCCACCCGCATCCCTAGGGGGCGGGTCCCAGCGAGCGCCGTAGCCGGATGTCGGTCGGAAGCTCGACGCTTGCGGTGACCTCTCTTTGTTTTACCATTTGAATCAGCATGCTGGCGGCGCGACGGCCCATCTCTCGGTGTGGTACGTGAACTGTGGTCAAGTCTGGATCAGCCAGTCGCGCGATCTCGATATCGTCAAACCCGGTAATAGAGATGTCTTGGGGCACCTTTAGCCCCATCTCTTTCGCCGCACGCAAGGCCCCGATGGCCAACACGTCGTTGCCGCACATCACCACGGTTGTCTCCGGCGCTGCGGCAAGCGTATGGCGAAAAGCGGCCTCACCACTTTCGATCCCGTAGGGTGTCTGCGTAAGCACTAGGTCGTCCGCTGAAAGGCCAGCCTTGGTCATCGCAAGACGGATGCCATTGGCTCGTCCGCGAGCCCGATCATTCGATGCGATTGGTGCTGAGATGCACGCGATATTTCGATGTCCTTGCTGTATTACCAGCTCTGCAAGGGCCGACATCGCACTGATATTGTCAAACCCGATGGCTGGCTGCGCCTCCGTGGCATCGTATGACCAGGCAACCAGGGACGGGACTGACCGGCTCTCAAGAAAGTCGTAAAGCGTCTTATCACGGTGATACCCGATCAAGAGCAAAGCATCCGCCCCGCGAGCGACAAGGGCCCTTATCTGTTCACCTTCCAAAGCCTCTTGATATGCAGAGGATGCGATCAGGAGCGTCTTACCGTGGCGGCCCAGTTCTTCCTGAAACGCTTGGATGCCTCTCGCAAAAACGGCATTTTCCATGGTTGGAATGATGACGCCGAATGTATTGGTCTGCCTTGCGGCCAGAGCGCGGGCGCCAAAGTTTGGCGCATACCCAAGCTCTGAAATGGCCTTCAAGACTCGTTCACGGGTCTCACCCACCACCTGATTTGGCGAATTCAAGCAGCGCGAAACTGTTGCTGTAGAAACATTTGCGTGTCTCGCCACATCCTCGAGTTTCGGGACAGGCTTTTGATTAGGAAGTCGATCCATTTGCTGTTCCGTCTCCATTTGTCCGGCCGCTTTGGCCCAAACCGCTCTTTAAACCAGGCGTTGTCTTTAAGATCACAGGCTTTGACCCGTAACGCAAAGTCTTACACCAGAAAATGTAAGCGGTTGCATCATTTTATGTAAGCGCTTACATTTTTCACGAATCGCCACATAAATGGGCGACGGGAGGAGATTACATGGCGTTCATAATAGCGTTGCTTTTGCTGGTTGCGTTCACTGCGAATGTGGCAATTGGGGCCATTGGGGATGGCCCGATGTTGGGAAATGTCGCTGAGATGATTGTGCTTCTCATGGCTGCTGGGGCCTTCGTTGTGGGCATCTTGCAAAGTGAAGCGCGCGAAAAGAACACCAAGAAATCTAAATAAAAGCGCATCTTAAAGGGAGGAAACCTAATGGATAAACTCAACAAGGACGTCGTTTCGGCAAATCGTCGGAATTTTCTAAAACTGGCTGGAACCGGCAGCTTTACCGCTGCCATGGTTGCTGGTGCAGGTGGGATGCTTTGGTCGGATGCGGCTGTCGCACAGACTGCCGGTGAAGAGCGCGATCGCGAAGCGGCCGCTGACCACATCATGACGCTGGCCACAGCCTATGTGCTTGGTGCATCGCGCAGCTATCCGATCATGCAGCTGGACCTCAAAGAGAACATCCAGAACATGACAAACGGCAAAGTTTATGTCCGTTTGGCTCCCGGTGGTCAGCTCGGTGCGGGCGGTGCGCTTGCACAGGCTGTACAGTCTGGCACCATCCAATGTGCCCAACATTCGCTATCGAACTTTGCGCCCTTTGCGTCGGTCGTAGACCTGATTAACTTGCCGTATTTCTGCGGTTCGAACCAACGCTTCACCAACCTGACAAGCTCGGATGCGTGGAAAACTGAAGTTGATCCGAAGATCGCCGCTTCTGGCTTCAAGTCGCTTTTCTATATCGTCATCGACCCGCGCGTTGTTGCCGTGCGTCAGGGTGGAAATGCCATCATCACGCCTGCCGACATGGCCGGTGTGAAATTCCGCGTTCCCGGCTCTGCGATGTTGCAGCAATATTACCGGATGGTAGGTGCCAACCCGACGCCGGTCGCGTGGGGCGAGACGCCTTCGGCCATCCGTCAGGGTGTTGCCGATGCGCTTGATCCTTCGGTAGGTGCGTTGCACGTCTTTGGCTTTGGTGAGATCCTTAGTCATGTGACCTTTACGCAGGCCGTTCCAGACAGCCAAGTGTACTCGGTCAACCTTGAGTGGTTCAACAGCCTGCCAGCGGATGTGCAGGAGGGTATCGAGTTTGCCGGTGAGATCACCCAAGCGCAGAACCTTGCCAAAGTGCCTGCTGCACGTGGCTATGCCATGTCTGAGTTGACCGCGAACGGTGTTGAGTTCCACACGCTCACCGAAGACCAGCTAGCCGAATGGAAGTCCGTTGGTGGCTACCAGAACAGCGACTGGGATCAGTTCAAGATTGATCTGGCCGGTGACATGGACACCTTTGCGCGGCTTGAAGAGGCTGCAGGCACCATGGGCCGCTACTACGTCCACGACGCCTAATCGACTTTGGACCGGCGCCATGCGGTGCCGGTCCAATTTGAACTGGTCGACAGCGTGCATTTCAGGCACCGGGTCGCGCGACGCGCATCTGGGCGGAGGACTTCATGTCACAAATCTACAAAAACTTGGATAAAAACGGCGAGCGTTGGCTGCTGCTTCTTTTCTACGTGATGCTGGTCGGCACGATGTTTATCGAGGTCATCAGGCGTGAGGTGTTTTCGTACTCGTCGATCTGGGGCGAAGAGATGGTGAGGTATTCATTCATTTATCTCGCTTGGATCGGTGCATCGGCGGCGGTCAAAGAACGCGGACATATCCGGATCGACGTGATCCTTAACTACGTCTCTCCATCGGTCAAAACCATGTTCTACATCTTTGGAGACTTGGTGATGTTCGTGGTCGCAGTAATTGCACTTTATTGGTCGTGGGAAGCTGTCCACGTCTCTTGGAAATTCGGCTCAGTCACCCATGGTTTGCGTATCTCGCAAGTGTGGTTCCTCTTTGCAGTGCCCTTTGGCTTCGCGCTGGTCATGCTTCGGCTGATCCAGTCTTTCCTCCGGGATCTCTCCGATCTTCGTAACGGGCGTCCCGTCTACGAAGGCGACAAGCTATTCGACTGAGGGACATAAAACATGCTTTGGCAACAAATTCAGAACCAACCAGTCATCTTGGGCGCGGATTTTTATATTCCGATCTTAGTCTTCGTTCTCCTCATCGCTTTGGCCGTCCCGGTCTGGGCTGCAATCGGCTCTGCTGCAATCTTGATGCTGATGATCTCGGGCGCGCTGCCCCTCAGCCTCTTGGGCGAAAGTCTATTTCACGGCATCGACCATTTTGCGCTTACAGCCGTACCGCTGTTCATCTTAACCGGGGATGTCCTTGTACGAACGGGGCTTTCAAAAAAATTCCTCGACGTGGCGGAGGCTATTACCTGTTGGGCAAAAGGTGGCTTCGGCTCAGCCACCGTGCTGGTGTGTGGTATGTTCGCCGCGATCTCCGGGTCGGACGCTGCGGGGGCTGCGGCTGTCGGGCGTATGACAATCGACCGGCTTGTTGAGAGCGGCTATCCACGTCCATACGCCTGTGCGTTGGTCGCGGCAGGGGCCTGTACTGGCATCCTAATCCCACCATCGATTGCATATATCATCATCGGCCTTGTGCTGGGTGTGAACGTCTCCATCCTGTTTCTTGCCGCTGTTGTTCCCGGCTTGCTGGTATTGCTGGCGATCTTGATCACCAACACGCTGGTTAATCGCCGCCACGCTTATGAGGGTGGCGGGCTGATGACGTTTGGCGAATGGGCCGCCAACCTTTGGAAGTCGTTGAAGTCCGGCTGGTACGCGTTTCTTGTGCCAGGAATTATCTTTTACGGCATTTTTTCAGGGCGGCTGACACCGACAGAAGCGGGTGCGATCGCGGTTGTGGTCACTATTGCCATTGGCTTTATCATCGGCACGTTACGTTTTTCTGACTTTCCGGCGATGCTGGTCAGCTCGGCCAAGGTAAACGGGGTGATCTTGCCGATCATCGCCTTCTCACTGCCTTTAGCGCAAGCGCTGGCCATTCTGGGGGTTCCGCAAGGCTTTGTCGCAGCGGCCACCAGCGTCAGCAATGAGCCTTGGGTTCTGATCCTGATGATGATCCTGATCTTGATCGCGGCAGGCTGCGTCATGGAGACTACGCCCAATATCGTGATCTTGGCCCCGATCCTCTTCCCGCTCGCCCAGAGCATCGAGATGAACGAGATCCAGTTCTGCATCATGATGATCACGGCCCTGGGGGTTGGCTTCATTACACCGCCACTGGGCCTCAACCTGTTTGTGGTGTCGGGGATCACCGGGGAATCAATACTGAAGATTGCGGTGCAGGCCGTCCCGTTCGTGGGCTTCATGCTGTTTGTGACCCTTTTGATCGCCTACATCCCTGCGATTTCTACAATCCTTCTTCCAGACGTTTATCGATAGGACGCACATTCCGATGACCAGAGAGTATCTTAAGAAAGCCACCCTTACGGCAAGCAGCGGCGCTGCGAGCGTGCATGAGCTTGTTCAGGGCATCCTCAATGATATTGAGGTGGGCGGTGACGCAAAAGCGCTGGAATACGCCACCAAGTTCGACAAATACGAGGGCAGCATCGTGTTGTCTGAGGCGGAGATCGAGGCCGCAGTTGCCCTTGTTCCCGAGAAGATCAAGGCAGACATCCGTTTCAGCCACAACAATGTCCGCCGTTTTGCGGAAGCCCAAAAAGCGACTCTGACTGATATTGAGGTTGAGATCGTGCCGGGCATGATTGCGGGTCAAAAGACGATCCCGGTCGATGCGGCGGGCTGCTATGTGCCCGGTGGGCGGTATTCGCATATCGCATCTGCGATCATGACCGTGACCACCGCCAAGGTCGCGGGCTGCAAGCATATTGTGGCGTGTTCGCCGCCGCGTCCTGGCGTCGGTATCGCCCCGGCGATCATTTATGCCGCGCATATCTGCGGTGCGGACAAGATCATGGCGATGGGCGGTGTGCAGGGCTTGGCGGCGATGACCTTTGGTCTGTTCGGACTGCCTAAGGCAAATATTCTTGTTGGCCCGGGCAACCAGTTTGTAGCTGAAGCCAAGCGGATCCTTTTTGGTCGCGTTGGTATCGACATGATCGCGGGTCCAACTGACAGCTTGATCCTTGCAGATAAAACGGCTGATCCGCTGGTCGTGGCAACGGATCTGGTGGGGCAGGCGGAGCACGGCTACAATTCGCCAGTCTGGCTTGTCACGGATGATCGGGCTATTGCCGAAGAGGTGATGCGTCTGGTGCCCACGTTGATCGATGCGCTGCCAGAGGTGAACCGCGAGAACGCGTCGGCCGCTTGGCGCGACTATGCCGAAGTCATGTTATGTGCTGATCGCGAAGAGATGGCCGCAACATCTGATGAATATGCGCCCGAGCATCTTACGGTACAGGCCGCAGACCTTGATTGGTGGCTGGAGCGGTTGGGCTGCTATGGCTCGCTGTTTTTGGGTGAGGAAACCACCGTGGCATTCGGCGATAAGGCGTCTGGTACCAACCATGTTCTGCCCACCGGCCGAGCGGCCACCTATACCGGCGGACTTTCGGTCCACAAATACTTAAAGATCGTGACCTGGCAGCGCTCCACACGCGAAGGGGCAAAGCCGATTGCAATCGCCACCGCGCGGATTGCGCGTTTGGAAGGGATGGAGGGTCACGCCCGTACCGCTGATGTGCGGTTGGCCAAGTTCTTCCCCGAAGAGATCTTTGATCTGACGGCGGAGGACTAGCCCTTGGACAAAGGCGATCATCCTGATCTTAGCGGCCATGTCGCCTGCGTGACCGGGGCCAGTGCTGGCCTTGGTCGGCGCGCGGCATTGGTGTTGTCGCAGGCGGGGGCCAAGGTGGTTGCTATCGCGCGGCGCACAGATGCGCTGTTGTCCTTGCAAGCAGAGGCCCCAGGCGAGGTGGCAATTTTACCCTATGATCTGAGCGACCGATCAGGGTTGGCTGAATTGGCCACCCGCGCCGCCGAGCCCTTTGGCGCACCAGATATCGTAGTGCACGCGGCGGGCATCAACACCCGTGAGCCTGCGGACGCCCTGACGTCTGCCGGATGGGATGTCACACTTAACCTAAACCTTGCGGCACCGTTTTTTCTGTCACAGCATTTGGTGCCGGGCATGCGGGCAAAAGGCTGGGGCCGGATCGTTAATTTCGCCTCATTGCAATCCTCTCGGGCGTTTCCAGACAGTCTCAGCTATGGGGCCTCAAAAGGGGGGATAGCGCAGATGACCCGGGCTATGGCCCAAGCTTGGTCGTGCGATGGGATCACGGTCAACGCGATCGGTCCCGGTTTCTTTCGCACCGAGTTGACGGCGTTGGTTTTCAATGACCCTGAGCGTGCTGCGCGCAACGCCGCGCAGACCTGCATCGGGCGCAATGGCGAACCCGAGGATCTGGATGGCCCACTGTTGTTCTTTTGCTCGAATGCCTCCAGTTACGTGACAGGGCAAGTTCTTATGGTGGACGGGGGGTTCACGGCCAAATGAAAGCACTTGTTTATACTGGTGTCAAAACGTTGGAGTTCCGCGATGTGGCGGACCCTGTTCCATCGGAAGATCACCACTTGATCCGGATCGACAGTGTCGGGATTTGTGGATCGGACATGCATGCCTATCTTGGTCACGATGATCGTCGCCCTGCGCCGCTGATCCTTGGCCATGAAGGGGCAGGGACTGTTGTTGACGGGCCTTTGGACGGGACGCGTGTCACGATCAACCCGCTGGTCACGTGTGGCACGTGCCCGGCCTGTCTGGCTGGCCGTGATAACCTGTGCAGTACCCGGCAAATAATCTCGATGGCGCCGCGCGAAGGGGCATTTGCCCAGTTTGTTACGATGCCTGAGCGCAATCTCGTCCCGGTCCCGATCGCGATGACGTTGGAAAAGGCTGCTTTGGCCGAACCGGTGGCAGTCGGCTGGCACGCGATCCGCCTTGGGCTCGAAGCTTTGTCCGCGGACAGTGTGAAAACTGCCTTGGTAATAGGTGGTGGCGCGATTGGCGTTGCGGCCGCAATCAGCATGATTGCGCAGGGCGTGACGGACGTCACTATAGTTGAGCCCAACGTGCTGCGCCGTGATTACCTAAAGCTGCTTGGCGACATCACGGTTCTGTCGCCCGACCAGATTGCGGGACAACTGTTTGATCTAACGGTCGATTGCGTTGGCTATGACGCCACGCGCGCCACAGCGAGTGCTGTGACCCGCCCCGGAGGAGTTATCTTGCATGTGGGGTTAGGGGGCGGAACGGCCGGTCTGGACATCCGCCGGATGACTTTGCAAGAGATCACCTTTATCGGAACCTACACCTATACCGCGCAGGATTTTCGCGACACCTGTGCTGCGATGTTCGACGGGCGGCTTGGCCCGCTAAACTGGACCGAAACCCGCCCCCTAAGCGAGGGGGCCCGTGCCTTCGGCGAAATCTACAATGGCCAGATTGCTGCGCCCAAAATCATTCTCAAACCTGCATAACCGGAGACGTCTATGCCCAATACAAAACCCATCCCGAACGAGATCCCGCAATTGCTCGTCCATGAAAAGGCCGACAATGTCGGCGTCGTTGTGGTCGAAGGGCTGACCGCTGGCACTGATATGCTGTGCTGCATCACCCACGACAACTCTACCTTTCATCTGACGGCGAAACACGATGTTCCCATCGGCCACAAGATTGCCTTGAAAGATCTGAAGGCCGGCGACACCGCTACCAAATACGGTGAGGATATCGGTAAGATCACCGCCGACATAGCTATGGGCGAGCACGTCCACACCCAAAATTGCAAAACCAAGCGCTGGTAAGGACACCTGAAAATGGCAATGAATTACTCCAACATGACCGTCCATGGCTACCGGCGCGAAAACGGCCGGATTGGCGTGCGAAACCACGTTATCATCCTGCCTGTGGACGACATCTCCAATGCGGCTTGTGAAGCGGTCGCAAACAACGTCAAAGGCACTATGGCGATCCCACATGCCTATGGCCGCTTGCAGTTCGGCGAAGACCTTGACGTGCATTTCCGCACGATCATCGGCACCGGCGCAAACCCCAATGTCGCGGCAGTTGTCGTCATCGGAATTGAGCCCGGCTGGACCAAGCGGATCGCTGATGGCATTCGCCTGACTGGCAAACCCGTTGCGGAGTTTTCTATCGAGCAGAAGGGCGATTTTGAGACAATCCGCGCGGCTTCCTGGGCTGCGAAGGACTTTGTCCACCATGCCACGGAAATGCAGCGCGAAGAATGCTCGATCAATGAGCTTTGGGTCTCGACCAAATGCGGTGAGAGTGACACCACCACTGGCCTCGGTTCGTGCCCGACTGTGGGCAACATGTATGACAAGCTGCTGCCAGAAGGCATCACCGGCTTTTTCGGGGAAACCTCTGAGATCACTGGGGCTGAGCATATTTGTAAAGAGCGCGCCATTAACGCCGAAGTCGGTGAGCGTTGGTACGCGATGTGGAAGGCCTATCAGGATGATGTGATTTTTGCGCACCAGACTGATGATCTGTCCGACAGCCAACCCACAAAGGGTAATATCGAGGGCGGTCTGACCACCATCGAGGAAAAAGCACTTGGTAACCTTGAGAAGATTGGCCGTACGTCACGCTACATCGATATTCTTGAACCTGCTGAGGCCCCCGGCAAAGGCAAGGGCCTGTATTTCATGGACAGCTCATCTGCTGCCGCGGAATGTGTTACGTTGATGGCTGCCGGTGGCGCTGTCATCCACACCTTCCCAACGGGCCAAGGCAATGTCGTCGGCAATCCTATTGTGCCAGTGATCAAGATTACTGCGAACCCGCGCACCGTGCGCACGATGAGCGAGCATGTGGACGTGGATGTTTCAGGCATCCTGCGCCGCGAGCAGACCATCGATGAGGCCGGTGATGCGCTGATCGAGATGATCCGTCGCACCGCTAACGGTCGCAACACCGCAGCCGAAGCCCTTGGACATCGGGAATTCTCGATGACCAAGCTCTATCGCAGCGCGTAATCAAGGGACGGGCGGCACGCGTTTGTGTGCCGCCCGTTGCCAATCTGAGAACGGAATTTCCCAGTGACTGACAAAACCCAGATATCCATCGTGGATGCAAAAGATCTGATCCATGCGGCCTTAGCAGCGGCGGGTGTTTCGCCCGATGTTTGCGTTAGCGTGGCCGAGGCACTGGTTGCCGCAGAGGCCGAGGGCCAAGTTGGTCATGGGTTCTCTCGCCTTGGCGATTATGTAGCGCAGGTTCGGTCTGGAAAGATCAATCTGGATGCGCAGATTACCATACAGAACCGAGGGCCCGCATCGTTGCTCATAAATGCGGATCAGGGGTTTGCTTTTCCCGCGTTGGATGCGGCCCTAGCCGCAGGTATCCCACTGGCTGACAAGATGGGGATTGCGATCATGGCGGTCGCAAATTCGCATCACTGCGGCGCACTTTCGGTTCAAGTCGAAAAGATCGCCCGTGCCGGTCAAATCGGCATCATGGTCGCGAATGCGCCCAAGGCGATGGCGCCATGGGGCGGGCATAAGCCGCTATTTGGCACGAACCCGATTGCCTTCGCCACGCCGCAGGCTTCCGGGGAGCCATTGGTGATCGACTTGTCCCTTTCGCGGGTTGCCCGTGGCAAGGTTATGAATGCCCATAAGTCGAACCAAGCGATCCCGCTTGGATGGGCGCTTGACGCGCAAGGTGTGCCGACAACTGACGCCAAAGCGGCACTGGAAGGTACAATGCTGCCGATCGGTGAAGCAAAGGGCACGGCGCTAGCGCTTATGGTTGAGATCCTTGCCGCCGCCTTCACGGGCAGCGCGTTGAGCCATCAGGCAGGATCGTTCTTTGATGCTGATGGGCCAGCGCCGCGCGTTGGTCAAACGCTGATCGCTATTCGCCCAGATGAGACATCGGGGTTTTTGGACCGCGTAAGCGGCCTTCTCGACACCATCCAAGCCATGGACGGAGTGCGTTTGCCCGGTGCTCGCCGACTGGCTGAGATCCGAACCGCCAATGCCGAAGGGCTATGGGTGGCAACGCCCTATCTCAGGCTTGCAGAGAGTATTGCACATGAAAACTAAGCCAAATTATTTCAGGCCATCCGGACGCGTCTGTCTGTGATTGGTGCGTTGAATTTTTCCGACTGGGGGACTCGCAGCCGTGCGTTTCTGCCCGGCGTACTTGTGGCGATCATTATCGCCTTGGCGAGCCAATTTGTTTCAGAACACTATGGCGCGCCTTCGATGTTGCTGGCGCTTTTGTTTGGGATCAGTCTGAATTTTCTGGCTGACGACCCGCGCTGCGGGCCTGGTATTGCCTTAAGCGCCCGGACGTTGCTGCGCCTTGGTGTGGCGCTTTTGGGTCTTCGGATCAGTTTTGATATGATTGGCATGCTAGGCTGGCCGATCGTGGCACTTGTGGTGCTGATGGTGCCCGCAACAATCGCTTTTGGCTTGGCCGCCTCGTCTCTTTTTGGCTTCCAGTACCGGTTCGCTTTTCTGTCAGCGGGCGCTGTAGCGATCTGCGGTGCGTCCGCGGCGCTCGCAATCGCCGCGATCCTGCCAAAGGATGAAAAATCCGATGACAGATTGGTGTTTACCGTTGTTGGTGTGACTATCCTGTCGACCATTGCGATGATCCTTTATCCGATCCTGAGCCGCTTACTTGGCTTTGATGATGTGACGGCGGGCATCTATCTGGGCGCAACAATCCATGATGTGGCGCAAGTGGTTGGCGCTGGGTTTTCGATTTCAGAGCAGGCGGGTGAGACCGCGACGCTGGTTAAGCTACTGCGTGTGGCGATGCTGGCGCCCGTGGTGGTCCTTGCATCGCTGCTGATGCGCAGCGTCTCGACAGGAGATGCCGCTGGTGCCCGTCCCCCCCTGATCCCAGGGTTTGTTCTGGCCTTTATTGCGCTCGCGACGCTGAATTCCTTGGTGAATTTGCCCGCCCCACTGCTGACGGTTGCGGTTGATGGATCGGGCTGGCTGCTGTTGACGGCAATCGCAGCTGTTGGCCTCAAGACACGCCCGGTAGAGATTTTGAAGGTCGGAAAACCTGCCGCAGCCTTGCTGGTGTCCGAAACGCTTTTCCTGGCCGTGGTCGTCGCCTTAGCCTTGACGCTACTGCCCATTACACCAAATTAAAGCTCTAGAAGGAGACCTGATTATGCCATCCTCCATCCTTATTCCTGTCGCCATCGACCATGAGCCGCTGGTTGCCCAAAAGATTCAGACTGCCCGGAAATTGCTTGAACCAGGTGGTCGGATTACGCTTTTGACGGTCCTCGAACAGATCCCCGGATTTGCAGCCGAATTTGTGACTGTGAAATCCGAAAACCATCTGACGGACAAGATCATGAAGAAGCTCAAGGGTGTGGCGGGCGAGGCGGCTGATATTGATTGTATGGTCGAAACTGGCAAACCCGGTCTGCGGATCACCGCAGTCGCACGCGAGATTAACGCGGA
>JBLHOS010000079.1:0-13921 GCA_047623825.1 Paracoccaceae bacterium
CAATTATTTTACTGGAGCATTCCATGCTGACCCGACGCCATTTTGTCATCACCAGCGCGGCCATGTTCGCCACGCCAGCCTTTGCACAAGACAGCGTTACGCTGGACGGCGATATTGGTCGCCCTGAACCCAAAGGCAGAAACCCCTGGGGTCTGCATCAGCGCTTCATGCCGCAAGAGGTTGAAGCCAACCCAAATCTTATCGTGGGCGATATCCATGTCGATCCCATTGCACGCTATCTTTATCTGATCCAAGAAGATGGAATAGCGCGCCGGTATGGTGTGGCCGTAGGTCGCCAAGGTCTGCAATCACCCGGCAGCTATGTGATCCGTCGCAAGGTGGAATGGCCCAGCTGGCGCCCAACCGATGCGATGATTGAGCGTGAGCCAGAAATCTATGCGCAATACGCAGATGGTGTTCCCGGTGGTCCTGAAAACCCACTCGGCGCCCGCGCCCTGTACCTTTATGTAGGGGATCGCGATACGTATCTGCGGATCCATGGCACCACGCAACCGTGGAGCATAGGCACCTCTGCCTCATCGGGATGTGTGCGATTGGTCAACAATCATATCATAGACCTGTTTGAACGGGTCCCAACCGGAACACAGGTAACCCTGCATGCCGCCTAATGAAAAAACCCCCGTCGCTGCGGGGGTTTTTTGTTATAATAAATTCTTGGCTCAGCCCGGTAGTTGAGCTGTCCGCAAATAGGGCAGCACGGTTGTGAACTCCCCAAATTTTGCCTTTGCGTCTTCGTTGCTGACGGTCGCTGGAATGATGACATCTTGACCTACGGTCCAGTTGGCCGGCGTTGCCACACCCTGACTGGTAGATGTTTTCAACGCGTCCAGCGCACGCAAGATTTCTGCAAAGTTCCGACCAACTGTCATTGGATAGGTCATCGACAGTTTCAGCTTTTTGTCAGGTCCGATGATAAAGACCGCCCGAACGGTTGCACTGTCGGCAGGTGTGCGGCCATCGGGCAGATACGCCTCGGCGGGCAGCATGTCGAAGGCTTTTGAGACCTCTAGCCCAGTATCGGCAATGATCGGAAATGTTGGGACCGCGCCGCTGGCTGTCTCAATGTCACCTTTCCACTTCTTGTGATCCTCAACGCCGTCCACAGAAACGCCGATCACTTTGGTATCGCGCGCTGCCCATTCATCGGCCAACTGCGCGACGGCCCCAAATTCGGTTGTGCAAACGGGGGTAAAATCTTTGGGATGAGAAAATAGAATCGCCCAGCTGTCACCAATCCAGTCATGAAGCGCAAAGCTTCCTTGGTCAGTTTCAACGGTCAGATTGGGCACGGTATCATTAATGCGCAGGGCCATATCGTTCTCCTTCGGGTTTTGAGTAGCAGACCAAACATAACTGCAAACATCGACCTTTGCACCGCCCTGACCCACTGACGGTGAAAAAAGCACAGGCGTTCGCGATAGATCGCATTTTTGTGAACGTTCGGCTTAGGATCTACTGGTTTACCCGGACGCAACACGCTCTTGCAGCGCATAACGCGCGGTGACAGGGTACGCGCTGAATGACGGAGAGACATAATGCCCAAACAGACACAATTCTATATCAATGGCCAATGGGTCGACCCCGCAATCCCAAATGATTTTCCGGTGATCAATCCGGCGACTGAGGAGGTCTGCGCGACGATCTCTTTGGGTTCGCAGGCTGACACGGATGCGGCAGTTGCTGCCGCCCGCGCCGCGTTTAACGGCTGGGCCGAGACACCTGCGCTTGATCGTCTTGCCGCACTTGAGCGTCTGAACGCGATCTACAAGAAACGCTCTGACGATATGGCTGAGGCGATCAGTCTTGAGATGGGCGCGCCGATTACGCTGTCCAAACAAACGCAGGCAACGTCCGGCACATGGCACCTTGAGGGCTTCATCAAAGCTGCCCGTGATTTTCAATATGACCGACCCCTTGGTCCACAAGCCCCACGCGAGCGGATCTTTCGCGAACCGATTGGCGTTTGCGCGATGATCACGCCTTGGAATTGGCCGATGAACCAAATTGCACTTAAATGCGCCCCGGCCTTGGTCACTGGTTGCACTATGGTTCTGAAACCATCTGAGATTGCACCACTTTCGGCGCTGCTGTTTGCTGAGATGATGCATGAGGCTGATCTGCCTCCGGGCGTCTTCAATCTGGTCAATGGTGACGGTGTTGGCGTTGGCACCCAGCTGTCCGTGCATCCTGATGTCGATATGGTCAGCTTCACAGGCTCGACCCGTGCCGGCACCGCGATTTCCAAGGCCGCCGCTGACACCCTCAAACGCGTTTCGCTTGAGCTTGGTGGCAAAGGTGCAAACATCATCTTTGCTGATGCCGATGAGAAAGCCGTCAAAAGTGGCGTTATGCGGTGTTTTCGTAATACCGGTCAGTCGTGCAACGCGCCGACCCGGATGTTGGTTGAGGCGTCGCGCTATGATGAAGCAGTTGAGATTGCCGCCGCTGCGGCCAAAGCCACAACTGTCGGTCCAACAGATGAGGAGGGCCGCCATATTGGGCCCGTCGTCTCTGAGCTTCAGTTCAACAAGATCCAGGCCCTGATCCAAAAGGGTATCGACGAAGGCGCGCGTCTGGTTGCAGGTGGCGTTGGCCGGCCTGAGAACATGAACCGTGGCTATTATATCCGTCCTACTGTCTTTGCAGATGTCACACCTGAGATGAGCATCTACCGTGAGGAAATCTTTGGCCCGGTTCTGTCGATGCTACCCTTCAAGGACGAAGCTCATGCCATCGAGATTGCCAATGATACCGCCTACGGCCTAACCAATTATGTGCAGACCGAAGACCTCGAAAAACGTCGCCGCGTTGCGCGCCGCCTCCGGTCTGGCATGGTTGAGACTAACGGTATCGGATTTGGCCAAGGCTCCCCGTTTGGAGGCTACAAACAATCGGGCAATGGTCGCGAAGGTGGCGTGTTCGGTCTCGAAGAGTTTACCGAGATCAAAGCCGTCAGCGGTTGGGACGTCGCCTGATCTTATAGGTGATCAATTTTGGGTCCGGGTTGCAGAAAAGCTGCCCGGGCTCAGGCTTTTTCGACCCATTTTTCCCAGATGAACGGGTAGCTCCATTCACAGATATGGGTCTCTTCCAGACGATTTAAAATGGCATCCCGTTGGCTGACTTGGTCCTCGGAGTATCTGTGAAACTGCACCGTTAATTGTTTGATGCGCGTCATTAATCCGGCATCTTGCAGCGCAGGCAGCAACTCGTACTCGCCGCCTTCGATATTGATCTTCATCGCAGCAACCTCTGTCAGGTCCAGTTCTGCAAAGACACTACTGACTGGGCGCACGACGCCGCGAACGGTAACGCTGTCCGTCTCGAACACAGAGGAAGCGTTCCCTTGGTCCGACAATTCCAACATGCCGTCTTGGGACCCAACGGCATAGGCGTGTATCAATACATCCGCACGGTCCGCAAACCTTTCGGACAACAACGCCGCAAACCTTGGATGTGGCTCAAACACATGGACCGTGACGCCGTATTGACGTGACATCTCTTCGGCCCAGTCGCCTTCAAACCCGCCCATATCCAAAACAACGTCGCCACGTTTCAAATGTGTGAAGGTGGCGCTCGCATTCCGTCCGTGATCTGCGCGAAAGGCGCGGTAGACCTTACGCCGCTCGCGGAAATCTCCATCGGTCGCAAGGCGCCACATTTTCCACAATTCACTCTTAACTGTCATTTTGCGCCTCGAATTTCGGTGTGGCCACGAATTAGGCTTTTGCGTAAGTAGGAATAAGCAACCAAGAATGGATAGAGAGCTCTTGATTTTTACGCGACTCCACGGACGTCTGGGAAATCAGATGTTCCAATATGCAGCGGCTGTAGGGCTGGCGGATCGTTTGGGCGCGCCTGTCGCGCTGGATCTGCGCGTCGCGCTTCACAAGAATGAGGGTGCGCTGACCCGGGTGTTTGATCTGCCCGTAGAAATATCAGACCACCTTCCACCCGTCCGGCATGACGCACTTTTGGCCTACATGGTTTGGCGTCTATCGGGCCGATCGCCAAAATTCCAACGTGAGCGCGGGTTGAGCTACAACAATGCATTTGAGCATTGGGCGGACGACACCTATCTCCATGGCTACTGGCAATCGGAACGCTATTTTTCCCATGCTGCTAACCGGGTCCGCAAGGATTTCACCTTTCCGCCCAAAATGTCAGCCGCTAATGCCGAAATGGCCGCACGGATCACTGCGGCAACGTCGATTTCGCTGCATGTCCGGCGTGGTGATTATCTGACCGGTGGGGCACATGGGGTTTGTGATCAAGCTTACTACGATACCGCGTTGGCCCGGATTGCAGCGGCGTTGCCATCACCGCCAACCGTTTTTGTGTTTTCGGATGACCCAGATTGGGCGCGTCAGAACCTGCCGATGGAGTTTGAGAAGGTCGTCGTTGACTTTAACGGCGCAGGCGCAGATTTTGAGGATATGCGCCTGATGTCGCTTTGTGAGCACAACATTACGGCAAACTCTTCATTCTCTTGGTGGGGGGCATGGCTCAACGCGAACCCGTCCAAGCTGGTCGCCGCGCCGTCGCAATGGTTTGCTGATTCCAAGCTCAAAAATAGTGACATATTGCCTGCCAGCTGGCTCCCGATCGAATAGCACAGAGTCGCGAACTAGAAGTGCCCTCCCCTAGAATGGGGCTTTTGCGCGGAACCTGACACCTTTTCCGCCATCTGGATGACGCAGACGCAACTCCTCGGCATGCAGCATCATCCGGGGCGCGTCACGCGCAGCACCGGTCGCATAAAACGGATCACCTATGATCGGATGCCCGATGGCGAGCATATGCACTCGTAACTGGTGGGTCCGCCCGGTTTGCGGGTACAGCCTGACCAGCGAGGTACCATCCTCATGACGCAAAAGACGCCACTCCGTGAGAGCTGATTTTCCAGTTTCGTGATCGACCTTTTGCAGCGGCCGGTTTGGCCAATCCACGATTAGCGGCAGATCGATCGTGCCTTCTTTTTCGGCCAGATGGCCATGGACCCGCGCGATATAGGTTTTCTTTGTGTACCGTTTCTCAAACTGCAGCCCCAAATGGCGTTGCGCATGATGGGTCATCGCAAAGACCATGATGCCCGAAGTGTCCATATCCAAACGGTGCACCAGCAGGCATTCGGGAAACACGGCTTGGGCGCGTGTAATCAGACAATCGGCCATGTGATCGCCTTTACCCGGAACACTTAGCAACCCCGCGGGTTTGTCCAGGATCAACAACTCATGGTCACAATGCACAATCGCAAGTGGGATATCGGGGGGGGAATAGACAAAGTCAGACATGTGCCTGCTCCTAAGCCTCTTTTGGGTTTAGGAAAAGCCCTCACGCGCCAGCGTCAAGGCGGCGCGCAATGTATCGCCATCCCCAATGTGATTGGCTAGGATCAGCACCAGTTGCGCATTCAGTGCGTGGCTGTCCGCATCGCTCAATCCATTATGCGCGGCCAGCAGGTCGGCATAAAAAGCATCCGGGTTTTCCAGATTGGGATCTGTCTTCAGGCTCATAGCTCACCATTCCAGATTTGTCTGATTGCGGCGGTGATATCATCTTCGCTTGGATCGACCCAACGCGCGGCGACCACTTGGTCAGGACGGATCAGATAGACTGCCTGATCGACCTGACCCAGATAGCGCGCCTGCAACTTATCGGTGACGGCAAGTGTCAGGGTTTTTGTTCCAGCGACAGCGGGCGCCACCGTCCCAACGGCCATAATTATGACCGCTTGGCCCAAGGCGTCGATCAGCCAGCCATTTTCCAACGGCGCATCAGGCGCGACCGATCCCGGCATGCTGATCTTTGGAAGACGCTGATCATCTGGGGCCGCAGGACAGGGGTAGACGCAGGGGTGTGACAGACGGCCTGAATTTACCATCGGGCGGGCAAATGCGGCTTTGCCTGCCAGTCGCAGGATCTGATCGCGAAACAACCGCTCAACCCCGTCGCTGGGGGTCATGAACTTGGTGGCGCGCGTCGAATTAGTGATATTCTCATCCGCACCAAATGTCCGCTCTCGGTCATAGCTGTCCAGCAAACCGTTCCCTGCATCACCGCGCAAAACGGCGGCCAATTTCCAACCGAGGTTATCGACGTCCTGTAAGCCGCCATTGCCGCCTCGCGCACCGAACGGTGACACGACATGTGCGCTGTCCCCAACAAAGATCACTTGGTCATGCACGAACTTGGCCAGCCGCCTGCACTGGAATGTATAGACACTGACCCAATTGAGCCGAAAGTCCGAGTGCCCGACCACTTTTGCAATCCGTGGCATCACTACTTCGGGTTGTCTCTCAACCTCTGGGTCCGCGTCCCAGCCCAGTTGCAGATCAATTCGGTAAATATTGTCGGGTTGTTTGTGCAGCAATGCGGATTGGCCGGGGTGAAATGTCGGCTCAAACCAGAACCTCCGCTCAGCCGGAAAATCTGCGACCATTTCGATATCAGCGATCAGGAACCGTTCCTCAAATAATTCCCCGTCGAAATCTAGGCCCATCATCTGCCGGATCGGGGATTTCGCGCCATCACACGCCAGGATATAGTCGGCTTGCAAGGTGTAGCGCCCGTCGGGGGTGTCGATCTGAACCGACGACGCAGCACCTTGGGTCAGGCCAACAACGGTGTTCTTGAACCGTACATCCACCAATGGATTGTCGCTGCACTTTTCGACCAAGAACTGTTCAACATAGTATTGCTGCAGGTTCACAAAGGCTGGCATCTTGTGGCCATCCTCGGGCAGCAGATTAAAATTTAAAACCTCAACTTCACCGTGGAATGTCCGACCGACCCGCCACGTCACGCCCTTATCCAGTGCGCGCTGCCCAACGCCCAACCGATCCAGGATCTCAAGACTACGTTTGGACCAGCAGATCGCGCGCGACCCGATCGACACGACATTATTGTCGTCGAGCACAACTGATCGCACGCCGTGATTGGCCAGCTCCAGCGCCATTCCCAACCCGATCGGCCCGGCGCCTACTATTACCACCGGATGTTTTGGTTCCGGCGCATTCAGGCCGGGCGGGGTCACATAAGCAAAGGGTTGGTACTCATAGGTCATTAATCATGGCTTCGCTTAAACAGCTTCCAAACGGCTGTGCCGCATAAAAACACCACACCGATGGCAATGATCTCAATCCCCAAAACCCCCATGACGCCGCGCTGCGTAGCTGCCGAAGTGATCAAGATCAGGCTGCCAACACTGATACTCAGACGCAGCCATAGATCCATTCGGGTTAGGCCAAACCGGTTCACCCCTGCAACGCCTCCCACATGTCCTTGTCGCGTTGCGCGGTCCAGATCCGTGGCGTGTCCATACCTTGCGCCTCGTCATAGGCACGCGCGACGTTGAACGGCAGGCAATGCTCATAGATTGCATAATCGCTGAATTTTGGATCGCAGACCTCTCGCACGGCATCCCACGCGTCCTTTAGGGACCCGCCTTTTGCTGCGACCTTGGCCGCTGGTCGGTAGGTGCTTTGCACAAAATCACGCGTGCTTTCAATCGCGGCCTCGACCATGTCAGCCCCCATCAGTGCGTTGCCACGGCCGGGCGCAATCGCCTGCGGCTCAAACGCGGCGATGTTATCCAGCGTATGGCCCCATTCGGTCAGATGGCCGTCCCCGCAATAACAGGCTGAATGATATTCGACGATATCGCCGGTAAACATGACCTCTTGATCGGGCACCCAGATCACAGCATCGCCAGCCGTATGGGCCCGGCCCAGATGCATGATATCGACCCGGCGTTTGCCCAGATAAACCGTCATCGCATCATTGAACGTTGTGGTCGGCCAGGTCAGGCCGGGAATACTCTCATAGCCCTCAAACAAACGGGGAAAGCGTTCGAATTCACTATCCCAATCTTCTTGCCCACGCTCTGCCACCATGGCGCGCGCGGTATCTGACATGATGATTTGATCAGCTCCATAGGCTGACGCGCCCAACACCCGAACAGCGTGATAATGCGTCAGGACCAGATGGCTGATCGGTTTGTCCGTCACTTTACGGATTTCTTCGATCACCTTGTTGGCCAATCGGGGCGTTGCTTGCGCCTCAATCACCATGACGCTGTCATCCCCGATGATTACGCCAGAGTTTGGATCGCCTTCAGCCGTGAATGCCCAAAGTCCGTCGCCAACCTCAACAAAGCTGGTGGTCTTTTCGCCCAGATCACCTGCGCTTGCGAATGCTTTAGTCATTTATCTCTCCCATGGTGCGACGGTCTGCCTGATATCTCCAAAGATTGAGGCGCCCGTCGCATCCTCCATCCAGATCCTTACGTTGTCACCCGCCTTCAGAAACGGTGTCGTTGCTGTGCCGCTTAAAATTGTCTCGATCATCCGCAGCTCGGCCAAACATGAATAGCCCACGCCGCCCTCGGCCACTGATTTGCCCGGCCCGCCGTCCAACTTGTTTGAGACTGTGCCGGATCCGATAATCGTACCGGCGGCCAAATTTCGGGTTTTGGCGGCATGCGCGATCAATGTTGGGAAATCAAAGGTCATGTCGATCCCAGCATCTGCACGCCCAAACGGCTGCCCGTTCAGATCGACCTTCATCGCGCCATGCAGTTTGCGGCCGTCCCAACCGGGCACTGCGTCGACACTGACGGCAACCGGGGAAAACGAGCAGGCAGGTTTGGATTGGACAAAGCCAAACCCCTTATCTAATTCACCTGGTATCAGATTGCGCAACGAGATGTCATTGCACAGCATCAGCCATTGGATCGCTGTCGCTGCCTGATCCGCAGAAGCGCCCATTGGCACGCCCCCAATGATCACGGCAACTTCGGCCTCAAAATCGATACCCCAATCAGGGTCTCCGACAATGGGATCGGTGGGGCCTAGAAAACTGTCTGACCCACCCTGATACATCAATGGATTGGTCCAAAAGCTGGTAGGCATTTTCGCACCGCGCGCCTGCCGCACTAACTCAACATGGTTCACATACGCTGACCCATCCAGGAACTGATAGGCACGCGGCAGGGGGGCATGGCAGCGCCCCATATCAAAGGAGTCTTCGGGCCCCTCAGCAGGCGCTACTCCATGATCGAGTGCATCTTGAAACGTTGATCGCCCCATGCGTCGGCAAGTTGTCAGATCATCTGAAACGATCCGCAATTCGCCATTTTTGCCAGATTTGTAAGTCGCCAGTTTCATGCGAATCTGCAAATCGTATGCATCAGATGTGCATGGGGTTTACCGCTAGTGTTTCTATTCATTTTGGCCCCGGCGTGCCGTCAAATTTCTTGATCAGTGAGGTCCAGCAGTCGATGTAATCGTCCTGCAAAGGGGCCTCTTTCGCGGCAAACTCTGTCAGATGTTGCGGGAACCGCGTCTCGATCATGAACGACATGGTGTTCTCCAGCTTATGGGGCTTCAGCTCGCCATTTGCGGCACCTTCAAACGCTGCCAGATCGGGCCCGTGCGGCAACATCATATTGTGAAGTGACATGCCGCCGGGTACAAAACCCTTTGGCTTGGCGTCATAAATCCCGTGAATATTGCCCATCAGCTCAGACATAATGTTTTTGTGATACCACGGTGGACGGAAGGTATGCTCGGCGACATTCCAGCGGTCACGAAACAAAACAAAGTCAATATTTGCAGTGCCCTCCACGCCCGAAGGCGCAGTCAAGACCGTAAAGATCGACGGGTCTGGATGATCAAACAGAATGGCACCCACGGGGCTGAATGTCCGCAGATCGTATTTGCAGGGTGCGTAATTTCCGTGCCACGCGACCACATCCAAAGGTGAATGATCGATAAATGTCTCATGGAATTGCCCGCACCATTTCACGACGACGCGACTATCGGCCAGCCGGTCCTCAAACGCGGCGACCGGCGTCTTGAAATCTCGCGGATTGGCCAGGCAGTTGGCCCCAATTGGACCTCGCCCCGGCAGATCGAACTTGGCGCCGTAATTCTCACAGACAAAGCCACGCGCCGGCCCCGCCAGAACCTCAACCCGAAACACCATACCCCGTGGCAAAACTGCGATTTCCTGCGGTTCAACATCAATCACGCCTAACTCGGTCGCGAACCTTAGACGGCCCTGTTGCGGCACGATCAGCAGCTCACTATCGGCGGAATAAAAGTATTCATCGGTCATTGAGGCATTGATCAGATAGACATGGGCGGCCATCCCGACCTGCGTGTTTACATCACCCGCAGTCGTCATTGTTCGCATCCCCGTCAAAAAGGTCAGCGGCGCATCGCCCGGGCTGATCGGATCCCAACGGTACTGGCCAAGCGAAATTATATCAGGGTCGATATTGGGCGCGGATTTCCAGTAGGGGATATCGATTTTATTAAACCGATGCGTATGTTTGACCGATGGTTGAATGCGGTAGCACCAGCTCCGCTCATTCTGGCCGCGCGGCGCAGTGAACGGTGTTCCAGACAGTTGTTCGGCGTAAAGGCCGTAAGCACATTTTTGGGGGCTGTTTTGCCCCCTTGGCAAAGCACCTGGCAGGGCCTCAGTCTCAAAATCATTACCGAAACCTGGCATATATCGCGCGTCTAGCCCATTGACCGACGTAGCAACAGTCATGCCACCAAAGTCTGTCCGCGTTTTCATCAAAGATCCTCCTGCAAGCGACCGAAGCCCTCGATTTTGATGATATCGTTGCATTTGCAACGAGGTCAAGCTGGTAGAGTGGGTCTCAGCTTGACCAATCAAGCACGACCTTACCGCTGGTCCCGCCGCGCATTGCCGCAAACCCGGCCTCATATTCGCTGGCCGCAAAGCGGTGGGTGATAACTTTGCTAACATCCAGACCGTTTTGCAACATGGCGATCATCTTGTACCACGTCTCAAAAATTTCACGGCCATAGACACCTTTGATCGTGATGGCCTTAAAGACGATGCGCGACCAATCAACTGGGCTTTTGCCGGGTGGGATGCCCAAAAGGGCAATCCGGCCGCCCATCACCAATGTCTCGATCATCTGATCCAATGCGATCTGACTTCCGGACATCTCCAGCCCGATATCGAACCCCTCTTTCATCCCAAGGCGGGCAACGACATCGGCCAATTCTTCTTGTGCAACATTGACGGGCGTCACATCCGCAACGCGACCGGCAAGCGCCAACCGCTCGGGCACGATATCTGTGATCACTACATTTCGTGCGCCGGCATGACGCGCAACGGCGGCGGCCATAATCCCGATCGGCCCGGCGCCTGTAACCAAGACATCCTCACCCAACAAATCAAAGCTGAGAGCGGTGTGAACGGCATTACCAAGCGGGTCTAGGATAGCGCCAATATCATCGTCAATCTCATCGGGCAGGGGTACGACATTAAAGGCGGGCAACGCCAGATACTCTGCAAATGCGCCCTGTTCGTTCACCCCAATACCGCGCGTTTGTGGATCTAAATGGAACTTGCCAGCCCGGGATTGGCGCGATGTCTTGCCAATCAAATGTCCCTCACCGCTGACCCTTTGGCCAAGCGTCAAGTCATGGACGTCACGACCCAGCTCAACAATCTCACCGGCAAATTCGTGGCCGGTTACTAAGGGCGTGGGAACTGTTTTGGCGGCCCATTCATCCCAATTCCAGATGTGAATGTCAGTGCCACAGATCCCGGTTTTTTTGATCCGTATCAGCACCTCATCCGGTTTTATCTGGGGCACTGGGACATGTGTCATCGCCAGTCCGGGCTGTGGGGCGGGTTTGATCAGGGCGCGCATTTCATTGGTCATCAAATCGCGCCCACTTTTGCGCCAGCGGCGGCAAAGGCATTCAGCCCGGCGTCAAGATCATCCAAGCTCAGGGCGGCATTCATCTGGGTGCGAATACGGGCCGAGCCTTGCGGGACCACTGGAAAGAAAAAGCCGGCTACATAAACACCACGGTCAAACAGCGCGGCGGCCATGTCTTGCGCCAATTGTGCATCGCCCAGCATTACTGGAATGATCGGATGTTCGCCCTCAAGCAGCGAAAAGCCAAGGCTCGTCAGCCCATCTCGCCAATATGCGGCGTTCCGATGCAGCTGTTGGCGTAAATCATCGCCCGCCTCGACGATATCAAGCGCCGCAAGCGAGGCCGCACAGACAGAGGGCGGCAGGGCGTTTGAAAACAAATAGGGTCGTGCGCGCTGTCGCAGCAGGTCAATCACGGGTTGGGGGCCAGCGATATAACCGCCGATTGCGCCGCCCAGTGCCTTTCCAAGTGTTCCTGTTAGGATGTCGATTTGATCAGACACGCCGAAATGCGCAGGCGTCCCGCGACCTTGCGGCCCCATAAAGCCGGTTGCGTGACAATCGTCGACCATCACAACAGCATCATATTTCTGTGCCAACGCGGCAATTGCAGGCAAGGGTGCCAGATATCCGTCCATTGAAAAGACGCCGTCTGTGGCGATCATGATGGTTCGTGCGCCTGCCGCTTGGGCAACCTGCAACTGAGTCTCCAGATGAACCATATCGGCATTCGCGTAGCGATAGCGTTTAGCCTTACACAGCCGGATGCCATCAATGATCGAGGCGTGGTTCAACGCATCGGAAATAATGGCGTCTTCGGGCCCCAGCAACGGTTCAAACAACCCACCATTCGCGTCAAAGCAAGCGGCGAACAGGATGCTGTCATCCTTGCCCAGAAACTGCGCCAGGCGACCTTCCAACTGGCGGTGAAGATCTTGCGTCCCGCAGATAAAGCGGACGCTGGCCATCCCGTAGCCGTAATCATCCAATGCTGCTTTGGACGCGGCGATCAAGGCAGGGTGATCTGCTAGTCCCAAGTAGTTGTTGGCACAAAGGTTCAGGACATTTTCGGCGATCCGACCGCTGGTATCAACTGTAATCCGCCCACCTTGAGGCGAGGTGATCGGGCGTTCAGTTTTGAACAAGCCCGCTTGGCGGATCTCTTCCAGTTCGTCCGTGATGCGATCTAGAAACGTATCTGACATGTTCGCCCTCCTAATCTCGATCAATGACCGGTGATCAAGGACATGATGCACGATGGGCAACGCACAGGACAGAGCAGTTTTCGGAAACAGAATTTTGGCGGATTAGATCCCGAGGAAGGGCTGCGCAATCCGCGGTAGTAACGCTTCGAATTTCAGTCGGGCGTCCGTTGCAACCAAACAAATACAATCCGCCCAATCTTCGGCAATTGGGGTGTGGTTCATCGCTTGATCCGCCACTTCGATGTCACCGCGGGCAAACCTAGCGTCTTCGTCTCGAAAGGCGCCCTGCAAAACCAAAGTTAGTTCTGATCCTTTATGGCTGTGCTTGGGCATGGCCTGACCTGCGGGGATAAACAGCAACCGCGCGCTTGCCTGCTTGGACGATTGAAGGACGCATTGCTTTACACCCATACCGGCGGAGCGCCATTTAACGGCGTCCAGATCACCGCCGACAGCATCTTGAAGCGGTGTTGGAAATACACCGGTTGAGCGACGCGCAGCCGCAGGTTCAATCTCAGGCATTGCCTTGATCCGTGCCAGCGTTGCTTCGAGACTGCCGTCAGCCAATTCCGACGGCTCGATACCATCGATTACGGCACCACCGACAGCTTCAAAACTTTCAAGCCGCGCTCGCACATCATCACTCAATGAAACATGGGTTGCGATAACCAAGTCAAAGGCCTGAGGCAAAGTGCCTGCAGCAAAGCCCATCAAGAATTTATCGCTGATTTGGTGTTTAATAGGGGTCATTTATTCACTTCATCGTATGCCGCAACCGTCCAAGTGCCAACCTAATGCGCGATTTGATCGTGCCAAGGGGCAAGCCTGTTTCAGCTGCAATTTCATTATGTGTTAGATCCGCAAAATAAGCGCGTTCTATTAGATACCGCTGTTTTTCGGGAAGTTTGGTCAACGCTTCGGACAAGCGTATTGATTCCTGTTGGAGCACGAGAACATCGCTTTGATCTGGTTGTGCTTCGGG
>JBLHOS010000080.1:0-13846 GCA_047623825.1 Paracoccaceae bacterium
CATCGCGCCGGTCATGACCTTGGCTGATCAAGCTGAACGTCGCAATTCCGCCGATCACAGGCGGGACATATCGGCGGGTGAACTCGGCATCAAGCAAGGTGGTCGGCAGGGTGCGGTTGTCCTCGGTATCGCGCAGCGACTCGTAGTAGGTCACCCCAAATGAGATGAACTCATCCCGCCGCGCGCGACTAATGGTGGCTGCACTATCCAACCGGTCAAGGTCGGAATATCCATAGGTTTGCAGATAAGAATTGTCCGAACTGTATTCTGTATCAAAATCAAACCGAAAATCGCGACGCAGTTCAAACATGCCATTCATAAACAGGTAGCTACGAGTGCTTTCGTCGGTCAGCGCATCATCACTGATGGCGCCTTCGGCCTCGATATAGCCATTGCGAAACGCCTGACGGTAACGGGCTTCTAATGTTTGGCTGTCCCCAAAGGTCAAATAGGGCGTGATTGTCAGATCTGCGTGATCGCCTAGAGTAAAGAAATATGGGATGCGCAAACCGGTTCCGACCAGATCATTTGACTGTAGTTCTGGTGCCAAAAACCCGCTTGAGCGTTCCAAAGTCGGATCTGGCAGACGGAGCATCGGAAAATACGCGATCGGAATGCCAAGTGCGCGGAACTGGGCCTGCTCAAAATAGAGCTGCTGTTCAATTTGGTCATGGACGATGCGGCGCGCCCGGATTTGCCATAGCGGAACCGGGTATCCGGCGCAGACCTCACATGAAGACGCGACCGTCTGGTATAACTGCGTGTAGCGCCCACCAGATCGGTTGATCTGGGTTGCGGCGATCTGCAACTGACGACCCAGCACAAGGCGGGCTGATTGCAAGATGCCATACTGAAGATCGCCAGACAATTCAGCGAACTCGGCAAACAGAACGCTGCTGCCATCGCCGTCTATCATGGTGATAGGGCCTTGCAGCGTGACTTGGTCGGTCTGTGCGTTGTAGGTGACAGATTGCGCACGCAAGCGGACGTCTTGCACGAAAATCTCGACATTGCCTACGGCGCTTATTTCTTCGCTGGAACTCTCAAAGTCGATCTGATCGGCAATAAGTGTTGCAGGCATCGTCGTTTCTTGAGCGAATAATGGTGTGCTTGGGGCCCCAAACCCCAGCAAAAGCCCCAAAATCACGGCGCGCCACCGCATCAGCCATCCTCCGTATGCAATAAAAAGCCCAGCGCCATGCAAATAGCGGCCAGAGGCGGTGTCCACGCCGCTACAATAACAGGCAATTGCCCACTCTCACCCAGAACCTGAGCGAAATTGCGTAAGAAGAAGACCCCAAATCCTAGTAGCAATGCGAATAGCACCATTAACCCCGTTTTCCCAAATCTGGTATGGCGCATTGTGAAGCCAGCGCCAATCAAAACCATCGCGGCCAGCATCAAAGGCATCGCCAATTCGGTTTGCAGCCAGACCCGATGTTGAAGTGCCGCAAAGCCGGCAGCGTTCAATTGGGCAATAAAACCGGGTAGTTCGTAGATTGGAACGGTTGATGGACGCCCAAAACTGTCACGGATCTGCTCGCGAGTCAGATTTGACGGAAGTTCAAATACATCGCGCTCAATGGCTGCGGCCTCGGGGTTTGCGGCTCTATCCAAAGGCCATATCTTGACGTCGGCCAATTCCCAATTAGCGTCAACAAGTTCCGCGCGGGCGGCATCGACGCGGCCCTCGATTTGGCCGTCCGCGTCAAAGGCAAAGAAACTGGCTGAGAATAGGATCGTGCCATCAGAATTCGCACGCTCGGCCCGGATGACGGTTTGACCAAAAGCATTGCCCTGACGCAACCACAACCCCGCACTGCTGACAGAAAAGGCGCGGGCCTCACCCGTTGTGAATTCAGCGATCCGAAGATCATATTGTTGCTGGGTTGCCGCTACCAGTGGGTTCATCACGGCCAGACCGAACAGCCCCATCATAAAAGCGACCAGAACCGGTGACATCGCCCCTTTTAGGGCCGATCTTCCAGAGGCGCGCACGACGACTAATTCGGATGTGCGTGCCAGCGACAAGAACAGCAAAAGGGTGGCCAAGATCACAAAAAGTGGCAACATCACATAAAGCGTGGCTGGTAAATTCAGCATCGTCAGATAAAAAGCTGCCTGAAAGCCTGCGTCAGATCCGCTGACAGCCCGCAATTGTTCGGACAAATCTATGGGCAGCAAGATCCCAAGAAAGACCGAAAATACCACCAGAAAAGACTGAAAAAATCGCCGGGCCAGATAGAGGTGTAGGATCATGCGACTGCCCCTTTGATCCTGGGGCGCAGATTGGGCCGCATCGCAAACCACGTAACCACGACCGCAACGATGGCTGCCAACACACTTTGTGCATAGGCCATGAACACTAGATCGGCATTCTGAACGGCCAAGTTTTCAGCGACATTTTCCATCATATGCAACGGTAAGATCAGACTGACCGCCAGCAAGATCTGTGGCCATGACCCAAATCTAGAGAACGCCCCCAGCATCAGACAGACCGCACCGATAATCGGCACGAGCCCTGCAAAAATTGCCCGGGCGATACGGATATGTGCCTCATATAAGAATGCGGCGCGTGTGCTGCCATGTGCCTCGATCACGTCGGGATCTGCCGTAAGCAGAACGCTGGTGGACATTTCGCGCACGCCGTAGCGGCGGGTATCCGATAGATCAATTAGACGGCCCAGATCATAGGAAAAATCGTCAAATTCGATGATCGACAGGCGTCGTCCGTCCAACCGCAATGATTGCGCCAGCCCGTCAAACATCACCAGTCGTGGGCCATCATCGGTGCGCACTAACAAGGCGCGTTGCGCGGTATATGTCGTCTCTACCATCGAGTTTGAGCGGTCTTGCAAAAAAAGATCGCGAAATTCGCCCAACTCGGTGATGTCGCGGATATACACAGTCAGCCCCTCGGTCGGGTGCAGGAATTGGCCCTCGCGCAAAAGTTGACTGGTCAGGTCTTGGCTGATCTCGGCCCCTCGATCGACCAACTGTGTGCGCGAGGCGGGCACCAAGACATGGGCCAGAATTGTTAAAACGGCGGCAATGATCAGACCAAAGACAGCAACAGGGCGCAACAATCGTAGCGCGCTAAGGCCGGCAGTTTGCAACACGACCATTTCACTCTCGGCGATCATGCGGTTTGTCGCATAAAGGGCGGCGACAAATCCAGACACCGGCAAAACCAGCAAGATGATGTAGGGCAGGCTCAGGGCGGTGAATTCCAGAAAGACTGACATGTTCTGCCCATCTGCGACCAGCCGATCAAACAAACCAACCGCGCGGTTCACCCAGTAGACTGAGACCAGAACAAGGCTGAAGAAGCTGAATAAGACCAGCAGCTGGGACAGGAAATATCTGTCGTAGCGCCCCAACCCATCGCCCTTTCTTTTGCCTGTTAAGCCTAATGCATTTTTGTCGTTTTAGCCTATATGTTCGGATGGGGACAGGGCCATCTGGTCTTCTCGAGATGCGCCGCCTAAGGTGGCTTTAAACCGAATGCGAAAGGAAGCCTATGACCACGCCAGTTGCAATTGATTATACCGAATCCGACCTTAACGCCGTTGCGGCGGCTGCCGGAAAAGTTGCGGTTTTTGCGAATGCTGAGGGGCGGCTGGATGCTGCTGGCCGCCGGATTAACCGACTGACCAAAGGGGCCTTAGCGCGCCTTGTGGCCAGCGAAGTTTGGGAAAACCTAAAGATGACGACCGGTCATGTTCTGGCGTTTCCATCGGGAATGGCGGCTGAGGCTGTGATGGTCGTTAAGCTTGCACGGCGCGCGACGCGCGAGGACGCTCGCAAGGCTGGGGCCAGTTTGGCGAAGTTTAAAGGGAATGACCCACTGCTGATCCTGGCAGGCAGCGCGCCTATGGCGGCCCAGATTGCCCTTGGCCTGACGCTTAAATCCTACGCATTCAACGCGCATAAATCGGCCGAGGCGGCGGATGTTTCGCCCACAACAATGATGGTCAACAAGCCTGATGACATCATGGCCGCAGCAGAGCCGCTGATAGCGCTGGCCGAGGGGATCTATTTCACCCGTGATCTTGTCAATGAACCTGCGAATATTCTGACGACTGAAGAGTTTGCCAATCGTCTGGTGGCGATGCAGGACCTTGGTCTTGAAATAGAGGTGCTGGACGAGCCGGAGCTGGAAAAGCTGGGCATGCGCACCTTGCTGGCCGTCGGGCAGGGCAGTGAAAGTCCGACCAAGGTCGTCGTGATGCAATGGAAGGGCGGTGGCCAAGAGCCGCCATTGGCACTGGTTGGCAAAGGCGTCGTGTTTGATACCGGTGGGATCAGCATCAAGCCCGCCGGTGGCATGGAAGACATGACCATGGATATGGGCGGTGCCGGTGTTGTGTGTGGTGTGATGCGCACCTTGGCCCTGCGCAAGGCCAAGGCCAATGTCGTGGGTCTGGTCGGATTGGTTGAAAATATGCCCGACGGCAAGGCGATGCGCCCCGGTGATGTGGTCACCTCAATGAAGGGCGACACGGTCGAAGTAATCAATACCGATGCCGAGGGGCGTTTGGTTTTGGCCGATGTGCTGTGGTACGCCCAAGAGCGGTTTCAGCCTGCAGGCGTCATCGATCTGGCGACCTTAACTGGGGCAATAATCGTTGGCCTTGGTCATGAAAATGCTGGTGTATTTTCAAATAACGAAGTGTTCGCAAATGCATTCCTGAAGGCCGCTGGCCAAGAAAAGGAAGGCGCGTGGCGCATGCCAATGGGCAAGGCCTATGATGACATGCTGAAATCACGCATCGCGGATATGAAGAATATCGGTGGTAGGCCCGCAGGCTCAATCACCGCAGCGCAATTTCTAAAGCGGTTCGTCAAGGACGATATGCCTTGGATCCATCTGGATATCGCCGGTGTTGCCAGTCTGAAGTCTGAAAGTGATCTGGCACCAAAAGGGGCAACCGGCTGGGGCGTTATGGCGCTGAACCGGTTCATCCAGAATGGCTATGAGGTTGAGGAGTAGTCAAAGTTGGGCGCGGCCTATTTCTATCACCTGACCCGTCGTCCGTTGAACCAAACCTTGCACACATTGTTGGGCAAGGCGCGGCAGGCGGGATGGCAGGTCGTGGTGCGGGGCCGCACTGACCTGCTGCTAAAATCTCTGGATGATCACTTATGGACCGTATCTGTGGACGGGTTTTTGCCCCACGGTCGGGCAGGTGGGGATCATGATGCCGCCCAACCGATCTTATTAAGCACATCGATGGACCGTCCAAACGACGCCCAATGCGTGATTTCAGTAGAAGGGGCGGAGGTTCTGGCCGCAGAAGTGGTTAAGCTTGAACGGGTTTGCATCTTGTTTGATGGGCATGACACAAGCTCAGTTCAGCAAGCGCGCGAGCAATGGAAAACCCTGACATCTGCGGGATGTGCTGCGCAATACTGGTCTGAGGAAAGTGGCCAATGGACCAAGCAAGCCGAAACTGGCTGATTTAACGGGTCAAAAGTAAGGTATTTCCGGAAATCTCAATGCTATTGAAACGCTGCAGATAGGACATGCCAAGCAGACTGTTGCCCATATCGCCCGCGTTCACCACGGCGGAGACCGATAAATCAACAATGCCGGCGAGTGTCACTTGATCCAGCCGAATGCGTGCGGTCTGCACCATGCCGTTTGCCGTCATTGCCTGCGTTGTGTAGCTTAGACTATCCAATTTTAGGCCCGCGCGTGACGCATCCCTGCGGCTCAACACCATATCGGTAGCCCCCGTATCGACCATAAAGCGGGTCGGCGTGCCGTTAATCTCAAGGTTCAGATAATAATGTCCATCAGGTGACCGGGGCACAGAGACCTGCGTGCCTGCCATGGCGACCGATTGCTGTGGCATGACCGTAGAGCGGATGTCGCTCCAGAGGCCGACAGCGATAATTGCACCAATAAAGATAAACGTCCAAATCGCGCCTTGTTGCAGCAACTTGCCCAGTTGATGGCGATTAGCGACGATGAAATACCCGGCAATAACAGCGCCAAGCAGGCCCAAATAGGCAAGGTTTCCATAGCTTTCAGCGTCCATCGGGCGTTCCTCCTGATCAGGATATAGGCAGTCTGGTCGCTTATATCACCTGCAAATCGCGCAATCCGTCGATCACAAACTGGACAGAGAGAGCGGCCAACAACATGCCAAGCAAACGTGTCACTACGTTGATACCAGTTGGTCCCAGAAATTTTTCTAGCGGGCCGGAAAGCAGGAATAATGTCAGAACACACAAAATTACTGTCAACATGACGCCGTGGATCGCCAACAGATACACCGCATCAGCACCGGGCGCGCCGGCCAGCAAGATCATCGTCGCAATCGATCCTGGCCCCGCGATCAGTGGGATTGCCAGTGGGAAGACCGATGGGTCATCTGCCCGATCTGCGTCCGAGTGAACTGTATCTGCCTGTCCCTGCCGGCGGGGGCCTCGACGCTCAAACAACATGTCCAGTGCCGTCAGGAACAACAAGATGCCCCCGGCTATGCGAAATGCGGCCATCGAAACGCCCAGAAAATTCAGCAACGCCTCTCCGGCCAGCCCAAATACCGTCAAAAGCCCAAAGGCGACCAGACAGGCGCGAAACGCAATTGCGCGGCGCGCGCGAGTTGTCATGCCTTGGGTAAGTGCCACAAACAGCGGTGCCATGCCGATCGGATCAATGATCACGAACAACGCGACAAATGCCGTTATTGCAGCTGTCATTTCCACTATTTATCAGCCTTTTCAAGCTTTTCTAATGACCCCATCCACATCGCTTCGGCCCGATCCAGTCCGCCCATCACCTCAGCATACTTCTTTTGCCAAGTTTCTAGTTCGCCCAGACGGGTGTCTTCGTAGAGCGTCGGGTCAGCCAGCTTTTTGGCTAGTCTATCACGCATCTCATTGATTTTCGTGACGCGCGCTTCGTTGCGGCGGACATCAGCGCGAAGTTCTTGCACCTGTTCGCGTGTGGCGCGTTTGGGCGGCGGTGCGGGCTTTGACTTTGTCGGGCCACTCTCGCCTGACAACAGCATCTTTCGATACGCTTCCAGATCGTCGTCATAAGGCTCAACGGCGCCGTCTTTGACCAACCACAACCGGTCCGCAACCATACTTAGCAAATGCATATCGTGTGAGACGAGGATGACCGCGCCGGTATAGGTGGTCAGTGCCTCAACCAGCGCCTCACGGCTTTCGATGTCCAAGTGGTTCGTCGGCTCATCGAGGATCAACATGTGCGGCGCGTCAATTGTTGCCAGCAGCAAAGACAAGCGCGCCTTTTGGCCACCCGACAGACGTTGCACTTCGGTATCGGCCTGATCGGGACCCAGGCCAAAACCTGCAAGACGGGCCCGCAGTTTTGATTGAATTTCGCCGGTTCGAACGCGCTGCAAATGCTGCAAAGGCGTCTCATCGATGAACAACTCATCAACCTGATGCTGCGCAAAATAACCAACGCGCAATTTGTTTGAGGCGATGAGCCGCCCCTCTATCGTTATAAGTTTACGCGCCAACAGTTTGGAAATTGTCGACTTTCCCTCACCATTGCGGCCCAGAAGGGCAATCCGGTCATCTTGGTCAATGCGCAGGTTCAGCCGGCGCAGAACCGGTGTTCCGTTATATCCGACTGACGCTGCATCCAGCTGCACAATCGGCGGCGGCAGATCCTCAGGTGATGGAAAGGTAAAGACCCGCGTGCGCTGTTCCTCTGGTGTGACGATGGTGGTCATCTTTTCCAGCATCTTTACACGTGATTGTGCCTGCTTTGCCTTACTGGCTTTGGCTTTGAAGCGATCAACGAAGCTTTGCAAATGTGCGCGCCGTAGATCTTGTTTTTTGGCCTCAGCGGCCAGCACCATCGCACGTTCGGCCTTTTGACGGGCGAACTGATCATAGGGGCCCTGATAAAGCGTCAGTTTGCGGTTCTCTAGATGCAGGATCGCGCCGACTGCACGGTTCAAAAGACCGCGGTCGTGCGAAATGACCAGAACAGTATGGGGGTATTTCGCCAAATAGGCTTCCAGCCATAGCGCCCCTTCGAGGTCGAGGTAGTTTGTCGGCTCATCCAGCAATAAGACATCAGGTGCCGAGAACAAGACAGCCGCCAATGCGACACGCATGCGCCAGCCGCCAGAAAACGCGGAGCAGGGCATCGCCTGCTCCGTTGAATTGAACCCTAGACCACGCAGAATGGTGGCGGCGCGGGCCTCAGCAGACCAGGCATCGATATCCGTCAGACGAGTTTGCACTTCGGAGATCCGTGTCGGATCCGTCGCGGTTTCAGCTTCGGCCAACAGATCGGCACGCTCAGTATCAGCGGCAAGCACCGTGTTGAGCAGCGACACCTCGTTTGACGGAACCTCTTGGGCCACCCCGCCAATGCGCGCACGCGTCGGCAGACTGATTGATCCGCCGTCAAGGCCAAGCTCACCGCGGATCAGGCGAAATAACGTCGTCTTGCCGGTGCCATTGCGACCGACAATACCGACCTTATGGCCGTTGGGAATGGAGGCGCTCGCTTCGGTAAGTAAGGAGCGGCCGGCGACCGAATATGAGATATCATTGATGCGTAACATGCGCGCGGTGTGCCGGAGGCCACCGCCGGTGTCAATTGGCCGCTTTCCCCTGCGAGCAGCCCATGCTATCGCGCCCCAAATTCATCTTATACTCAGGATAGCTCTATGACTCTGCAACGCACTTTTTCCATAATCAAACCTGATGCAACCAAACGTAATCTGACCGGCGCTATCGCCGCGAAGTTTGAGGCCGCTGGCCTGCGAATCGTTGCGTCCAAGCGGATCCAAATGACTTTGGCCCAAGCGCAGCTGTTTTACGGCGTGCATTCCGAGCGCCCGTTTTTTGGTGAATTGTGTGAGTTCATGATCTCTGAGCCAATTGTGGTTCAGGTTCTTGAAGGCGAAGACGCCATCGCGAAAAACCGCGAAGTCATGGGCGCGACAAACCCAGCTGACGCAGCTGAGGGCACAATTCGCAAAGAGTTCGCGCTGTCGATCGGTGAGAATTCAGTCCACGGCTCAGACGCGCCAGAGACCGCAGCCGAAGAAATCGCATTCTTCTTCTCGGGTCTTGAACTGGTCGGCTAAATCGCCCTGCATTCAGATTTAGAAAGGTCGTGCTGCGAAGCACGGCCTTTTTTTATGGGTGGGCGCATGCGGGGCTTGACCACTGTAGATCACGAACAGTGCAATTGTGGCTGGCATAGTGTGCATCACCAAGATGCGACGTGAAGCTGTCGCTGCGCTGTAACGGACCGCAATTTTGGCAAATAACAAAAAGCGGGTGGCGACATTGACCTGCCAGTGGCGTCCTAAATGATCAGCGGTCGGATCATACCGGCACTCAGAAATCCATTATAGAGCCCCTGATTGGCCACCATTTCTTTGGTTTCCGCGAACAGATCCAAGGATAGTGGGCCTTTAAAGAGAATTTTTCAAACCCGGCGATGTAGGCGTGCAGGACTGCGATCAGACCAACCGAAGGCGACACTGCTTTACCTCCCAGCGATTTGGCGGTGATCGCGTCGCGACCTTGCAACTTCCTGCAATCTGAACTTACCACAGATAGGTGTAGGGTTTTGCCTGTTTTGTGGTCTTTCCGCGCCCTGATTTTGACAATAGACTTTTTTTGACTCTGCAATAGGACTTGGCTGATGACCGATTTTCTACTTCTCGCTTTTATTTTCCTGATCGCTGGTGTGATTTTGGTGCCAATTGCCTCTCGTCTTGGTCTTGGATCGGTTCTTGGATACCTGATTGCGGGTATCGTAATCAGTCCAGTTCTGGCCCTGCTGCATGTTGATGTCGTTTCTATTCAGCACTTCGCAGAATTCGGTGTGGTTATGATGCTGTTTTTGGTTGGCCTAGAGTTGGAGCCAAAGTTGCTGTGGTCCATGCGAGCCCGTCTTTTGGGGCTGGGTGGGGGCCAAGTAGTCCTGACCACCGGTGCTGTGATGGCGGTGGCGATGGTGTTGGGGCAGCCTTGGACCATCTCACTAGCGATTGGTTTGGTGTTTGGGTTGTCGTCGACCGCGATCGTGCTGCAAACCCTAAATGAAAAGGGCCTGATGAAAAGCGATGGTGGGCAGTCAAGCTTTTCGGTTTTGCTGTTCCAAGACATCGCTGTAATCCCGATGCTTGCGTTGATACCATTATTGGCGCTGCCAGAATTGATGAATGTCGCGGGTGCGGTTGGCGCTGATGGTGGTGATCATTCCAGTGGAATAAGCTTGGTTGATGGTCTGAACAGTTGGCAAACCGCGATAGTGACGATTGGGGCAATTGGTGTCGTTGTGTTGGGCGGCAGCTATCTGACCGGTCCGATCTTTCGGTTCATCGCGTCCGCGCAATTGCGCGAGCTGTTTACGGCTACGGCGCTGATGATGGTCATTGGCATTGCATTGTTGATGTCACTGGTCGGCCTGTCGCCTGCGTTGGGTACATTTTTGGCGGGTGTCGTTCTGGCCAATAGCGCTTACCGGCATGAACTTGAGTCTGACATCGATCCGTTCAAGGGATTGTTGTTGGGCTTGTTTTTCATGACCGTTGGCGCAGGCATCAACTTTGCGCTGCTGTCTGACAATATTGCGTCGATCCTTGCGCTGACCCTTGGATTGATCGCGCTGAAGGTAGCGGTCTTGCTGGTTTTGGCGTGGGTTTTCAAATTGCAGGGCTCTGACAAATGGCTGTTCGCACTTGGACTGGCGCAAGCGGGTGAGTTTGGGTTTGTACTGCTATCTTTCACGGTCGCAAACGCGGTGATCCCTACGGCGATTGCGGATCAGCTGTTGCTGGTGGTGGCATTATCGATGCTGCTGACACCGGTGCTATTCATCTTTTATGACCGGGTAATTCTACCGCGCTACATTAGCGGAGTAGAGCGTGAGGCCGATGATATTACCGAAAATAACCATGTTATAATCGCGGGCAATGGCCGAGTTGGTGGCATAGTCAATCGGATGCTGCGCGGCGCAGGCATTACCGCAACGGTGATCGATTTCAGCTCAAAGCAATTGGAAATGCTTAGAAAATTTGGCTTCCGCGCGTATTTTGGCGATGCCACACGGCCAGATTTGTTGCATTCAGCCGGGATCGCAGAGGCCAAGTTGTTTGTGATTGCGATCGACGACAAGGAGCAGATTACAGAGCTGGTGCGTTATGCCATCCATACCTACCCAAAACTGCATGTCATCGCGCGCGCCGTAGATCGCAACCACGTCTACGACCTCTATGCGGCTGGTTGCCGTGACATCATTCGCGAAACCTATGACAGTTCCATCCGCATGGGCCGATCAGCCTTTGAGGCGATGGGCGCTGGTCCAAAACAGGCTGAACGGATGAAGCTGGCCTTTGATGCGATGGATCGCAAATCGATGTTGGCATTGGCCGAGCATTATGACCCCGATATTCCTTCCTATGAGAATGAGATCTACGCAGCGAAGGTCCGGGAGATGGCGGACACTTGGGAAGTTGAGCTAGTCGATCAGATTAAAGAGATCTTGAAAGAGCCTGCAGCCTAATCAGCGGCGCAAACCAACGCCGATGCGGTTCAGTTCTCGCTCCAACTCACTCAACCCGTGCCCTGCGCGTTCGGCTTTGATGGCGTCGAAACTAACGCGCAGGGCGTCTTTTTCGGCGCCTTTGCAGTCGTTCCAACGTCGACCCTGCAGGGCCATGTGCAAAACATAGTACATGATGAAATGGGGACTGGATCCGGCATCTAGCAGCCGAGCATAGGCGGCGTCAGCGCCCAGCTTACGCAGCGTTTCTGCATCATGGATCCCGGCACGCGCCAATGCGGCTTGTTGTGCCGGGCCAATATTTTTAATCGTCGTGACAGGCGTTGGCATAGGAACCTCAAACAGGTGCACAACATCCCATCAGATGCTTGCCCAGTCCGAAAATGTTACTCGCTTCGGTGGGGTCGATTGTTCTTTCGCCGGGTTCGGCGTCGGGATTGGTTGTGGCATTGGACTGCTCCAAGATTTATTTTTATTGTGCCCGCGTAAAGTATCTTGTCAAAATCTGTCTTGGCAGAGACTAAACTATGACCGAAATGTGGCGTGCTGTTGTAAAGTCATGATCGGGTGTTCTTGCCGGGTCTTTGGCACCTGGCGGTCTGCGGCCAATCTACGTTGGATTTAGCCGCGGATGATGATCTACGCCAGCGTTTATCTCGAATGTCTAAGAGGAAAAGACTGGCGACCCTGCCCTTTGGAAGAGAGTCAAGAAACGGGCCGCCAGCAAGCTATTCACGTCAGGTCAAAGGCGACTAAGGAAGGGAGGAAGAGCAACCTCATTACCTGACCCTCACACCCTGAGATACATGCGGGCGGTCGCGAAATGCTTCGAGCGTGTGGTCAGGGGGGAAATCGTCACATGCATAAAAATGATGCGACATATCTGTACGGATGCCACAATATCAGCCGGATGATTTCAAACGCTTGCGGAATGGGCGGATCACGTCGCGCGTCAGGTGTTGGATCCTCTGGCAGGGCGCGTGTCTGCGCCTTGCAATCTGATTTGGCCTCAGACCAATATCTGCGAGTATCTGTAGTGGTGGGGCAGCATGACCGAATCCTTTGATCTGATCATCCGCAATGCGCGCATCGTGACCCCGTCGGGCGTGGTGGTGGGTGATCTTGCAACCTTGCATGGCCAGATTGCGGCTATCGGGCAATTCGCGGGAACCGCCGTGCAAGAGATTGATGCCGCGGGGCGCTATGTAATGCCGGGTGGCGTCGATCCGCATTGTCACATCGAACAGATGTCCGGCATGGGGGTATGGAACGCTGATACCTTCGAGACAGCGACGAAATCTGCGGCGATGGGTGGAACAACCAGCGTTATCTCATTTGCGGCCCAGCAACAGGGCGAACCGCTGCGCCAAACCATCGCCAACTACGCCGCGCGGGCCGCCCGTGGCGCGATGATTGATCACGCCTTCCACATTACGGTCACGGATGTTGCGGTGCCTGAATTTGACCGAGATCTGGCCGATTTGATCTGTGCTGGGCACCGCTCTATCAAGGTATTTACGACCTATAATATTAAACTGTCTGATCGCGCCATTTTGGATCTGATGGTTCAGGCCCGAAGATCAGGCGCATTGGTCTGTGTGCATGCCGAAAACGACGATTTGATTGGCTGGACCCGCGATGGGTTGATCGCAGCGGGCTTGACTGCGCCTCATTACCATCCTGTTTCACACCCACGCATGGCTGAGATCGATAGTGTTGAGCGGATGATCCGCTATGCTGAGTTTTTGGATCAACCGGTCATGCTGTTCCACATCTCTACCACAGAGGCGGTAGATGCGATTGCGCGCGCCCGCGGGCGCGGCGTGCCGGTTTGGGCTGAAACCTGTCCGCATTATTTGTTCATGACCGGCGACGTGATTGAGCAAGGTGCGCCCGAGGGCGGTAAATGGATGTGCTCCCCGCCTCAGCGCACAACGGACGATCAAATGGCCCTTTGGGCAGCCCTTGCGGCGGGTGATCTGCAAGTCGTCTCATCTGACCATGCACCCTACCGCTACGACGAAACTGGTAAGCTCTCAAATGGGCCGGATGCCGGGTTTCACCAGATTGCTAACGGACTGCCTGGGTTAGAGACGCGCCTGCCGCTGTTGTTTGATGCGATGGTTGCAAACGATGGGCTGGGGCCGATGGCCTTTGCGCAGATGACTGCGTCTGCGCCCGCAGCATTGTATGGATTGGCCGACAAAGGCCAGATCGCACTCGGCATGGACGCCGATCTGGTGATTTGGGATGACACAACGCCAAGAACATTTTGCAAGAATGATTTGCACGACAATGTTGGCTACAACCCGTGGGTCGGGC
>JBLHOS010000081.1:0-13605 GCA_047623825.1 Paracoccaceae bacterium
TCATTGAAAACATCGAGCCTTACCGCGGTTGCAAGCAATCGCCTACCGGCCAGTGGGAGGCGCAAGACTTCGCCACACAATGGCTCTGGACTTACAACAATGACCGCCCGAATATGGGCATCGGCGGCATAACACCCGCCCAGAAACTGAAATGACCGCTTAAGTTCTACGGCCGCACTCCCTTAAAAATGGGGGGATTACCATGGCACTCTTGTCGTCGCTTCGGAGCGGCCTTTTAGGAACAAAATAATTTTCCATGATCGGCAGCCTTACTCTCGAAAGCAGCTAATTACCAAATTAAAACTCATTGCTGCTTCGTCCCGCATAGAAAGCCTTCATGCAGATAGCAGCAAACGTCCGCTTCCCGCCCTTAGTGCCGAAATCTACTGGATGCGGCAACGGTGATTAAGGTCGACCTAACATTAGCGTTAGCAGCGAACTACGTATTCGATCTTTTGAGAGAGCTAAGAAACCTGCCTGTTTTCAAGGAAGCGATACGCCTCAAGAATAGTCGAGGTCAGCCCATCGAAAAAGCCCGGCACACTGATGTCTAAGAGGTCTGCGGGTGCATCCTCTACATTTGCGATGATGCCTTCTGTTGATTTTATACAGAACAGGGAGCTTGGGGCGTTGAGTAACTCCCGATAACTCGCGCCTTTTCCGTGTTTCAGCACGTTGACCGCCAGATAATATTGGTGGACCCTATCCGCGAGGTCAGTTTGCTCAGATTTTAACAGCAGTGATTTCAATTTTTGCGAAAACGGACCCCGCCTAAAGTGGTGCTGCATCCGTGCTTCGAAAAGAGAGAAGATATCTATCGCCGCCAATTTAAGCGCAACAGTTTCAACGCGAAGTTCTTCAAGTTGGGCGTCGGACGCGTTCTGGCCATTCGCAAGTTCCAAAACTTCAGAAATTCGATCTTCATACGTCTTTGCATTGGCCTTCGCGGCCGCAATTAGTTCAGGTACGCCCTGCAAAGCTCCCATCTCTCATTCTCCTTAAGTTTCAACCTCCTTTAAGCTATACGGCTGAGAATGATAGTGTCGCGATGGGTTAATTCGGTCCGCCCAATCTGGATTTTGACATCAGGTCGCAGTGTTGTGGCGGTTCGATTGCGAGACACATGTTCTGCCGAGCGGACCTTGGTGCGTCTCGCAGCGAACGACTACTTCCCGCCCACATCGACTATTATTCGACTCTGGCTCCGCTGCCTACGATGGCGGATGTAGGTGGTAATCGCGAATCCGTCAAGCCGAACTGACGGTAAAATACTTTCCTTTTCAGGCGCGTAATTGAGGGTGGAGGCCTATAGCCCAAATCTGATCATCCATCTCTCAACCCGATTTAGCAACAGATCTTAGGGGGATGAATGGGTTAATAAAGATCGACTTGCGGAGCGATTTATATAATGCAAACAACGGTTTATTTTTTTATCTGGTGCCCCAAGACGGATTCGAACCGCCGACCTACTATTTACGAAACAGTTGCTCTACCGGCTGAGCTATTGGGGCATGTGGCGGCCTAATAGCAAGCCACCTACTGAATGGGTAGTCCTAATTTCGCGCGGTTTCCGTGGTGAAAGTGATCTCATCCTCGGTCGCATCGGGTGAAAGATCTTCAGCGTCGATCACACTTTCTGGTTCTACATCAACGATGTCAGCGTTTGGGCCTGGAGCGTCGATTTCATCCGGGCTTGGTGCCTCCAGCATGCCAATGATCAGCGGCAACATTTGGGTTGGACCGGTCAACGCGGCCAAGCTTTGTGGCACCTCCTGCCAAGCCAGCGTATCAAAGATATCGCAGCTGGCGCATAGCGGCTGCCATTCTGGATGCACATGCCCGCAATTCTCACAGACCCATTGTGGCCCGCGTGAGGCCGTGATGGCTTTAGCAAGCCACGCGCGGACCATGTGATCCTCCGATCCTTCACCGCGCTCAATCGCGGCCATGATGGTCAAGGACCGCGCGTTCGGATTAGTCTCTGGCAAGTCCCCAAGGGCCCTGCGTGCGGCCGGGAAATCCTCAGTGGTGATATAAAGCTCTGCCTCCAATAGGCGGTTTTCCATATGGGTTGCGTGAACAGACAAAAGCGTGCGGAACCGCTTCAATCGCTCAGTCGAAGTTTCGTCCGGCGCGATCGCTGCAAAGGCAGCGGCCAGATCTGGGTGGGGCTGGGTATCCCATGCCTTCTTGATGACCCGTGCGGCGACTTTGGGTTTGTTCTCGGCGATCAGGGTTTGGGCGGCAAAAACTGCGGCTGGGACCAGATCAGGCGACAGTCGGTTGGCTTCTTGGGCCGCGAGGGCAGCGGCCTCGAGCTCCCCTCGGGCCAGCGCGCTGCGCGCATCAGCCAGCGCCAAAACGGCATCGCGGCGTTTATGCACATCACGTGGCAACGCGTTTGAGCGGAGCTTGGCTGCCAGTGTCGCACGCGCGCCGTTCCAATCGGCGTATTGCGCCTGAAGTTGCAGCAAGGTGTCTTGCACTTCTTCATTCTGGGGGCGGATTGCAAAGGCCTTCTCCGCGAGTTTCAACGCAGTTTCCGTTTCGCCTGAGGCTAGTTTTTGCTTCATCAGGCCGCGTATGCCAACAAACCGGGTCCGATCATCGGCGACCAGCGCCTTGTAGGTTTCAGTTGCGCGTTTTGTATCACCAGCCATTTCAGCGGCTTGGGCCACCAAAAGATTCGTGACGGCGGGCCGATTAAGATATTTTTCTGCCCGCTCGGCCTTGCGCATCGCCAACCGCCCTTCGCCAGAGGCGAGTGCGAGCATGCCATCTGCCAGCGCCTGATAGCCCTTTTGTTCCCCGCGCCGATGAAAATAGCGTGAAAGTGCAGTCTCATCACCATTCAAAAACCGCAGCGTCGCCACTGTCAGCCCTGCCAGACGCAGCAAGACAAAGACGGCCAGCAGCAGGCCGAGTGCGGCGATAACCGCCGCAATCGGTGTCAGCGCAAATTCGCGCCCACCAACCGTGATCAGCACCACATCGCCCATTTCCAGAAGGTATCCCGCACCAAGCGTTAGACTGGCAACGATCACCACAAACAGCAGAATTTTCAGCAAGGACCACAGCATCAATCTGTTCCTTAATTTGTGGTGTCTAGCGCAGCGGCAAAGGCATCCAGTGCCTCGGTCGCGGCAAGACGGGTTTGGGCCGCATTAATCCAGCTTGCAAACTCGGCTTGGGCGGGTTCGGGCAAGGTCGCAATTTTCGCCAGTGTGGTGGCCAAGTTCCCCGTGCGTATATCAGCTTCAGCGCGCGATAAGACAGCATTGGGGTCATCGCCTTCTTGCGGCTCAAGCGAGCGCCCGCCGACTTGCCCACGTAAGAACGCGCCCACACGCTCCATGGTGCTATCACCTGCGGTTTCGCGCAAGGCAACGGGTAGGGCGGCGCGGGCTGCGGTGGGGAATTGCGATTGAAGTTCCTCCAGCGTTGGCACGCCGGTTTCGGCCGCTGCTCGCAGGGCGTCTGGCGCAGCTTGACCGGTCCCCGCTTCAAGATGGTCTAGGGCTTGCGCAAATGGGTCGCCAGCGGCCACGGCAATTCGCAGTTGGCTAAGTGCGACGCGCGCAATTGCCGTTTCAACATTGGCAGCCGCACGTTCTTCAGCAGCCGTGATGCGGCTTTCAGAGGCTGTTGCAACTTGTTGCAAACTTTGGGCCAACGCGGTGTTTTCGGTCTGTTGCGCGTCAAGTGCAGATTGCATTTGCGCCACGGCGGCAGCCATCGCCGCGCCATCAGTACTCGCGCCATCGCCGCTCAGGATTGGGCGGGTTTCCAACGCGGAAATCTGGTCCTCGATCGCTGTTTGGGCCAATGCCATGGCCACAATTTCAGTCGTAATGCGCATCAGATCATCGGTAATAGGACTAAGATCAACAGGCTCTTGCCCAGACGAAAGGTTTGAAACTTGCGCCTCCAAGGAGGCGGCCAGATCTGCCTGAGCGGTTAAAGCCGTCGATTGTCTCTCGACCTGCGCAGCTAATTCACTGATTGACGGACCATCGCCGCCTGCGACGGGCAAAAAGCCAAAAAACGCTGTACCGTATCCGATGCCTGCAGCCACGATACCGCCCAGAAATAGCGGCAAAAATCCCGGATGCCGACGCTCAGGGGCAGGATTGGCCGAATTCTCATCTGAAGCCTGTTCGGCTGCACCCAGGATCAGCGGCTCAGCCGAGCTTGGGGTGTCATCAAGATCTTCAGTAATTTCGGCATCGGTGATCCCATCGGGGATCGCGCCGCTAGCCATTTCAGAACCGTCCGCGGCAACCTCTGTCTGCGGGATATCGTTAATCTCATGCGTGTCGTCGGATATCTTTTTGGTCGACCGGGCCACCAGGATTTCCCTTCAAGACTAAATATGTGAATATCCGACTCTGTCGGTACCGGGATTTAACTTAGACCAGCGGGCCCCTACCCTCAAGCTGAGGCTAGGGAAAAATAAGTATAGAAACACGCTCAAGCATCGCATCGGCGGTTGGGCGCACAGAAACGCTGGCAAATGCCTGCAAATGCGCCGGTAATGCATCTCGCACGGCGGCGCTCAGACAAGGCAGGTGGATTTGCCCGGTCTGGGTCCCTGCCAGCGCGTCCCCCAGCAACTGCGCCGTTCGCGGTGAGAAGATCGGCAACAAGATAGGACGGTCGCCGGACATCTGCTGCAAGATCTGCGCCGGCAGCTGCATTGGGATTTGATCATAGATCGCTAATTCCCGCGCTGTTAGCCCTTTGGCAATAAGGGTTGCGACCAGATCACCGCGAACATGTACCCCGCGCAAATGTAGAATTGGCCCGGTCGCACGTTGGCCGATCATCTCAATCAGATCTGCCACCGTTCCATCCGCAGAAAAGGCGTCCAATCCATAACCCTGTGCGACCTCTGCAGTTCGCGCACCGACGCAAAAAGACAGGATTGAGCGAGTTTTGGAGATGTCGGCAAAGACACGCACTCCGTTTTCTGACGTAAACGCCAAGGCCGCGATACGGGTTAGATCGATCTCTTTGATGATAGGTTCAATCCGCAAAAGTGGCGCTGTCACAATCTCGATCCGATCGCCAAATCTGTCCCTGCACTGCTGTGCAAACCGCGCACTTTGGGCGGCGGGGCGCGTCAGGATCATCAAGGGCGCAGCATTGTCAGACATCCGGCGCAGTGTTACCTGCAGGGCGATCTGCACGCAATGAAGGCTATCATGACACTGCCTCTAACGCTCCTTGGTATCGAAAGCAGTTGCGATGACACTGCGGCTGCGATTTTGCGTGCCGATCCGTTGGGCGTGCGGATCTTGTCGTCGGTCGTCAGTGGGCAAGCAGATCTGCATGCAGCATATGGCGGTGTCGTGCCCGAGATTGCGGCGCGTGCCCATGTTGAGCGTCTGGATCTGATGGTTGAACAAGCACTTGCGCAGGCCAAAACTGATCTGACCGAAATCGGTGCGATTGCCGTGACTGCCGGACCTGGTCTGATCGGTGGTGTGCTGTCGGGTGTAATGTTGGCCAAAGGGCTGTCGATGGGCCTTGGCGTGCCCCTGATCGGGGTCAACCATCTGGCTGGTCATGCCCTGACCCCGCGACTGACAGACGACCTGCTATTTCCATACTTGATGCTGCTGGTCTCTGGCGGCCATTGCCAGTTTCTGCGTGTTGACGGCGTTGACCGCTTTACCCGGCTGGGTGGCACAATCGATGACGCCCCGGGGGAGGCTTTTGATAAGATTGCCAAGATCTTGGGCCTGCCGCAACCCGGCGGTCCGGCAGTTGAGGTTGAGGCGACTTTGGGCGATGAGACCCGATTCGCTTTCCCGCGTCCCCTGATGGATCGGCCGGGTTGTGATCTGTCTTTCTCAGGGCTGAAAACTGCCGTTTTGCGCGCCCGCGATGCGTGTGTTGCGGCCAATGGTGGGCTGACACGTCAGGACCGCGCTGATCTTTGTGCCAGTTTTCAGGCCGCCGTGCGCGATGTTCTGTCCGAAAAATCGCGGCGTGCCCTGATCGGACAAAACGATTTGACCGCTTTTACTGTTGCCGGCGGGGTTGCGGCCAACACGCCTTTGCGTGCCGCCCTTTTGCGGGTCGCCCAAGATACAAATCTTCCCTTTGTCGCACCTCCACTCGCCCTTTGCACCGACAACGCCGCGATGATCGCCTGGGTGGGATATGAGCGGTACTTGGCAGGCGATCTCGATGATTTGTCCTTGTCAGCCCGCCCGCGCTGGCCTTTGGATCAGGTCAGCCCCGCAATGCTGGGTTTCGGCAAAAAGGGCGCAAAGGCATGATCGCTGTCGATATCATTGGCGCAGGGGCGTTCGGCACAGCGCTTGCCATCACTTTTGCCAAGGCGGGCCATCCGGTCACGTTATGGGCGCGCACCGATGCTGCTATTATGCAGACAGCACGTCAGAATATAGCGCGGCTACCGGGGTATGCTTTTCCAGATCGGCTGACAGTCACGGACGATCTAACTGATCTGACAGCGTCAACCGTTCTATTGGCGCTACCGACCCAGTCGCTTGCTGCATTTCTGGCCAACCACCGGCTAACCGCGCAGAGGATCATTTCATGTGCCAAGGGCATCGATCTGGCCTCGGGGCGCGGTCCGACTGCGTTGATTTCTGCGGCGCACCCAAACGTCGTTGTCGCCCAATTGACCGGACCAAGCTTTGCGACGGATATCGCGGCTGGCCTGCCAACCGCACTGACGCTGGCCTGTGCTGACGACCGTCATGGCACTGCGCTTCAAACGGCCCTTTCAACGCCTGCCTTGCGGCTTTATCGCACGACGGACGTGATCGGTGCAGAGATGGGTGGCGCCTTGAAAAACGTGATGGCGTTGGCTGCAGGGATCGTGATCGGCCGGGGTTTGGGTGAAAGTGCGCGCGCCGCCCTGATGGCTCGCGGGTTTGAGGAGATGCGCCGCATCGCGTTGCACCACGGCGCAGATCCCGCAACGCTGCACGGCCTGTCGGGGTTTGGTGATCTGGTCCTGACCTGCACATCAGAAAAATCACGAAATTTTCGCGCCGGTCTGGCGATAGGGCAGGGCGTCCCACTGGACCCGTCGCTGACCGTTGAGGGTGTAGCTACAGCTGCAAGCTTAGCCACACACAAAGCCCTCGATACCCCGATCTGCGATTGCGTTTACCGGCTGGTCAATGGTCTAATCGATTTTGATGAGGCGTTTGAGACGCTTTTGAACCGCCCCCTGAAGCCGGAGTAACCCATGCTATTTGCCCTTATCTGTACCGATAAACCTGATCATCTTGCCGTTCGAATGACCAACCGTGACGCGCATCTGGCCTATTTCAAGGACAGCGGCATGCTTCAAATGGCCGGTCCCTTCTTGAATGATGACGATGCGATGTGCGGCTCTCTTTTGATCATTGAGGCTGACGACATTGCAGCTGCGCAGGCGCTGGCAGCCGAAGACCCATATGCCAAAGCTGGCCTTTTTTCCGACGTCCGGATTGAGGCTTGGAAGAAGGTGATCGGCTAATGCGCTACTGGTTGTTCAAATCCGAAGCCTCAACTTGGTCATGGGAACAACAGGTCGCCCGCGGCGATGCAGGCGAAGAATGGAATGGCGTGCGAAACTATCAAGCCCGCAATTTCATGCGTGACATGAAGATCGGCGATCGCGGGTTTTTTTATCTATCGCAAAAAGAGAAATCAATTGTTGGGATCGTTGAGGTTATCACTGAGGCGCACCCCGATAGCACAACCGATGATGAGCGGTGGGAATGCGTCGATATCAAAGCGGTTGAGGCCCTGAAGACTCAGGTTTCGTTGGAGATTGTCAAAACTGATCCGCGTTTAACAGACATGATCTTGGCCAAGAATTCCCGGCTTTCGGTGCAACCAGTTCTGGTGCAGGAGTGGCGGGTTATCTGTGCGCTTGGTGGGCTAGAGGCCTGACAGCGATGCGACTGAGAACAAGACGCTGAACTGCTCACACCAGATGATTACAGAACCATATGCCGCAAGATCTGTCCCCTCGGGGATCTCGTAGCTTTGATCGCCGCGGCTTGCGGTCAGCGTGCCCAACGAAATCCAATTGCTTTGCAGCACGTCACTGGCGTTCTGTGGATCGTTGGCAGCGGTTAGCCAAACCTCAAGTGCGGGACCGTCAGTGACTTCAAAATTTTCAAAGGTCACAACGTCTGGACCGCTGGTGCGGTCCACGATTTGCGCTGTCCCTGATCCGCGATGCTGCCCATCTGCGTCCTGAAATATTCCGCGGCTGACTGCCACGTCCTGAGCATAGATTGGGATGGTACTTTGGCAGGTCATGCAAAGGGCGAATGAAGCCGTAAACGTTGAGAGATAGCGCATTTTCATTTCCTCTTTGATTGCGCGTCCCTAGCATAAATAGTGACTAGCCTTGTTTAAAAATTCTTACTTCCAGACACAATGCTGTGTCAGATTTTGCCTGCAAACCAAGAATGAGGGACACTTATGAAAATTCTCAATGTGTTGGCTGCGGCGGTGGCTTCATAGATTTTTGGCTTGGTCTGGTACATGGTCATGTCAAATCCTTAGATGGCTGATGTTGACCTAAACCCTTGAACAGCTCAACCTGAGCGGCCTTCATCTTCCGCTGTGTTGCGGCGGTTTTGGTTGGAGCAATAATACTGCATATCTTTGCCAGTTCCAACGTGACCAGTCTTGGAAATGGTACATTGTCAGGCCTGAGACTGGGGCTGTTTCTCGTGACGCCATGGACCATGACGAGCAACCTTTTCGCCCAAAAACCGAACCGCCTGACCCTGATTGATGGGGCCTACGCCACCGTAGTTTCACTTTGATGGGCGGTATTCTGGTCTTTTTTCGATCATGACTTCAGACAAAAAATGGAGGGCCCCAACCCCTTGGGACCCTCCAACACCCACGCGCTCTCGCTCGCTCCACACGTGTTCTATCTGAGGGTCCGCCGTACTGGTCGGACACCTTTACCTACCTAGATCAGTCCGGCTCAGCAACGGTTTAGCATAGACGATTTTAGGCGGTTTTGATTGAACTGCCCTTGGGCAAAAAAGACCCGCTCCAATTGGGCGGGTCTTTCAAACTCAAACGATATGTTAGCCTTAGTTGTAAACGCTCTCTTTGCCGAAATGTTTGGTAAGCATGTAATAAACAACGGCGCGATATTTGTTGCGCTCTGATTTTCCATAGATTTCTATGACCTTATTGATCGCGGCCATCAGCTCGGGGCCATCTGCAAGGCCCAGCTTCTTCATTAGGAACTTCTCCTTGACGGTGTCCAGCTCGGACTCCTGGCTTCCTGCAACGGTGGATGCATCCGCGTTATAGATCGCGGGGCCGCAGCCAATCGTCACTTTGGTCAGCAGGCCCATGTCCGGCGTCATGCTGCACTTATTTTTCAGATCGTCGGCATACTGCGCGATCAAATCGTCTCTCTTACCCATAGATGGCTCCCTGTCGAAATCGCCGGGGACTGCCCCCTTTAGACGCAAAAGATAGGCGCGAACTGGGGGCAAAATAAAGGGGAAAGAAATGTGGTGGGCGACACAGCTTTTTCTGGCGCACGCTGCATTAGGCGTCGCGCCAACCCGCACCGTGGTGACTGCCATCGCAAAAAGGTTTGTTGCCGGATAATCCGCAGCGGCACAAGACGTACTTGTGCGGTGTCGTCCCGTCAGCGTTTTGCGCCATGGGTGGGGCAATTTCCTGAACCCGGTATGGCCCGTCTTTCTCAACGACAATTTGGGCTAGTGTGCCAAATTGATGGGCGCGATCCTGCGTGTTGGTTGACAGGCTTAGGGCACCTGATGGACAGGCCGCCATAACTGCATCGATTTGATCACGATCCCCGGCATTGGGGGTAACCCAAGGTTTGGCCGCAGGGTCGAACATATTGCTTGCCAAGCGGATGCATTCTGCCGCGTGTGAACAAATCATTGGATTGTAGTGGACGGTAAAGGCGTCGCCCTTATAGCTGAGCAATTTGTTTGCCCCCGAAGGGGACCCGCTGTGGCTTTCAAAGCCGATGTCCTTGTGGCTGCCATCACAGAATGGTTTGGACTTGGACGCCCCACACCGACACAGCGCCATAACCTCCTTGACCTCAACAACCTGACCATCTGCCAGTGTCATAGATTGCACGGATTTGACGACTAGCGGGCCATTTTCACGTTCTTCGATGATCGGTGTGTCGGACATTGCAACCTCCTGATTTCGGCACCAGAGGATCGCAAAGGGTATGAACTGTCAAATCAAACCCAAGGTGCTGGAGGTCACTTTGATCAGATGGCTTTGGGTCACCTGAGGTTTAGACGTCAATCAGTCCCTTGAACCTGACCCAGATCATCTACATCCCGTTGAACGGCATGTCACTTGCGCCCATCCTGCCAGTAACGGATCAACACGCATCGCTGCGTTTCTGGCCTTACCCGCCTTTTTTGAGGGCCAGAACACCACCGAGAATACGACCGTCTCATCCTCAGTCTTTTTCATCACCACTGGAAACGACATCACTTTGCCATTTGGCACATCATCGGCCCAGCAGTCTTTAACGCAGTTCGCGCCGCACTCTTTGATGATATCCACGAATGCCTCTGAGAATGCGGTGTAGCTTTCGCAGTCTGTTGTCGGTCTTACCGTAATAAATCCATCAATACAGGACATCACAGTCGTCTCTCTTTTGGCTGGCGCAAATATAACCGCTTTTGGCGTCGTCCCAAAAACAGCGAGAGTATCCACGTAGAGGTCCCCTCTTGGATCTGCGCGCACTTACGCTCAATGATCGGATCAGAACCCTGATCGGGTGCGCGCTGCAAAATGCCGTGCGCCTTTCCACATGACGGAGGCCACGATGTCTGACCCGAAAACAGTGTCCTTCACGCAGATGAAGGACGGCACCCGCGAAGACTACGAATTGTTAGAAAAGTTGGAAAAGCCATATCTTGCGCTGACATCTGACCGCGTGCTCGCAGAGTTGCGCCGTCAGGGCGACGTCACGCTGGAGGGCTACAACATCACGCGTTTGGATCATGCGCTGCAATCGGCCACCCGTGCCCGGCGCGACAGCGCTGATATTGACTGGATCGTTGCGGCGCTATGCCATGATATCGGCGACGGTCTGGCACCGCAAAACCACGATCGGTTTTCAGCCGAGGTCCTTCGCCCCTTTGTTCGTTGGGATGTAGCCTGGGTGGTTGAGCATCACGGAATTTTCCAGATGCTCTATTACGCCCATCACTATGGTTGGGACAAAGACGCCCGCGACCGCTACCGCGATCACCCCTGCTTCCAAACCTGCGCAGATTTTTGCGAACGGTGGGACCAATCATCGTTTGATCCCGAATATCTCGCATATCCACTTGTGAGCTTTGAGTCCGAGGCGCGTCAGGTCTTTGGCCGCAAAGCCTATGACCCGGCGGTGATCCGTGAAGGCGAAAGCTTGGGGCTGCTGCATTGATACCCCACAAATGCAAAAGCGCCCCGGAACTAACCGGGGCGCTTTGTCGTGCATAAGGCGTTTATTGCTTAGTAGCGGTAATGCTCAGGCTTGAACGGCCCATCTTGGGCAACACCGATATAGTCGGCCTGCTCCTTGGCAAGAACCGTCAGTTTCACGCCGATCTTATTCAGATGCAGGCGGGCCACTTTCTCATCCAGATGCTTGGGCAGAACATAAACTTCGTTCTTGTACTGGTCGCCCTTGGTCCAAAGTTCGATCTGCGCCAGAACCTGATTGGTAAAGGATGCCGACATCACAAACGACGGGTGCCCAGTGGCGTTGCCAAGGTTCAGCAAACGACCCTCAGATAGCAAGATTAACCGGCTGCCGGATGGCATCTCGATCATATCCACTTGCTCTTTGATGTTGGTCCATTTGTGGTTCTTCAGGGCTGCAACCTGGATCTCATTATCGAAGTGACCGATGTTGCCGACGATCGCCATGTCCTTCATCTCGCGCATGTGCTCGATCCGGATGACGTCTTTGTTTCCAGTCGTGGTGATGAAGATATCGGCCTTGGCCACTTCGTCTTCCAACAAGACAACTTCAAACCCGTCCATCGCGGCCTGCAGCGCACAGATCGGATCAACTTCGGTAACTTTCACACGGGCACCGGCGCCGCGCAGTGACGCCGCTGAGCCTTTGCCCACATCGCCGTAACCGCAGACAACCGCTACCTTACCGGCCATCATCGTATCGGTCGCGCGGCGGATACCGTCGACCAGCGATTCTTTACAGCCATATTTGTTGTCGAACTTCGACTTGGTGACGCTGTCGTTGACGTTAATCGCGGGGAACGGCAGTAGCCCATCACGCATCAGTTCATACAGGCGGTGCACACCGGTTGTTGTCTCCTCAGACACGCCTTGGATCGCATCGCGCTGCTTGGTGAACCAGCCTGGGCTTGCAGCCATCCGCTTGCGGATCTGCGCAAAGATCGCTTCTTCCTCTTCGGATTTCGGGACCGAGAGCAGATGATCTTCGCCGGCCTCAACACGGGCGCCCAACAAGACGTATAACGTCGCGTCACCTCCATCGTCCAAGATCATGTTGCACGGGCCATCTTTGAAGAAAAAGATGCGGTCCTGATAATCCCAATGCTCTACTAATGACTGGCCCTTGATTGCAAAGACCGAATGGCCTGCCGCCGCGATGGCCGCTGCTGCGTGATCTTGGGTAGAGAAGATGTTACATGAGGCCCAGCGAACGTCCGCGCCCAATTCAACCAGCGTTTCAATCAAAACTGCGGTTTGGATCGTCATGTGCAGAGAACCTGCGATCCGCGCACCCTTTAGGGGTTTGCTTTTGCCAAATTCTTCACGCAGTGCCATCAAGCCCGGCATTTCTGTTTCGGCGATTGCCAATTCCTTGCGGCCGAACTCAGCCAGGGAAATGTCTTTCACGATATAGTCAGTCATAATCGCCTCCTGCGGCACATCTAATTTAAGGGCCAGATAGCAGGCGCTGGGGTGGCGGACAATGGTGCGGTTTTGCGATTTTGATATGTGTTGAGGAAATGCCGCCTTAAATCAGACAATCTGAGCACAGCGACATCACACCGAAGTTCACGCGTCCCGTTTCAAGATTATGAAAGCTGCACTCATTTCAGGCCTTGGTGGGACGTTTGGAATTTGGGCCATTGGGCCGTAAGGTTGGCCCTGACCAGATCATCATACCGATGGGCATGCGGTTAGCCGGATTGCCAATTGGCAATTTACTGTCGCAAATCTTCGAAAAAAAGTAAAAACACATCACAGAGTACTGCTTAATCGTGGGGCGGTCGCAATGATTTGGCCGAAACTTTTGCTTTGTCACAAATAGTCGCAAAGGGTCATAGGGGGCCAAGTTGTAGCCATTCGTGTCACGGCGATCTGGACAAAGTCAACGCGACTTTTGACAAGATGCGTGCCGGTCAGATCGAAGTACGGGGCTGTCGTGACGGTAAGTGCGACTTAAAGTCATCCAACGGCCGCCACCAATTTCCCGGCTGCTTTTTTTTTGAACAGCTTTCACATCGCTAAAACCCGCGATCATACCAAAAACTGTTTTTGATGATCGCGAGGCACACAAAAATAGACCCGCGCTTTCACGCGGCTCCAAATCGAAAATATCTGTGA
>JBLHOS010000082.1:0-13307 GCA_047623825.1 Paracoccaceae bacterium
GGCATCGAGGTCGACTTCTCGCTACCAGCCGAGCGCGTGATCCGGAGCTCTGGCCGCTCAAAAGGTGAAACTGGGCCAAAATACTGACGGCCAATCCGAGTTGCTACTCCACGCTATGAGGTAGCGCGTTTCCACACAGTCTGGACCGTTTTTGGAGAGAAGTTTTCAATGTAGCGAACGACAGATTCATGCCGAAGGCAACAGTTTCTAAGGCGTCAACAGCAGCTCAAGCGATGCGACATAATTGCTCAAAGACCATTTTGGTTCGTAGGCAGCTCTAAGTATCATCACCAAGTTGTTGGACGATTTTCATGGCAAATTTACCGTTTCCAACAGACCAATCTGAGTGGTCATTCTCATGCATGAAAATCAGGACATCTTTGGGGTTAACATGTGCATCTTGTTCCAAATTTCTTGTGATTGCCGAATAGAGCGCAGTTTTCATAGCATCGCTGCGCCCACGTCGCATCGTAATCTCGACGACCACAACGTTGTCGGATCGCGCGACGCCGTTGAAGCTTCGGCTGTAAAAAAAATCTGCCGGATCGTAATCCTGAACCAAATTAAAAAGCTCGTCTCGTGGCATTTCTATACTCTCGAGCAACGCTGAATGGATCCCCATAACAATCTTTTCTTTAATTTGAGGTTGGGTGCCTGACTTAACAGCAGTGCGCACGATTGGCATGTTGGTCTCTCCTTTGATGTGCGTTCTGAGTAGCCTATTGTTGGGAATGAGGATAACGAGTTATTTGCCAGCACCTTGTGAGTATTACTCAAGTGAAATCCCGATCTAAGATATCGCTAAATGCACTTAAGACGTTCGAAGCCGTCGCGCGTCACAACAGCATGTCGACAGCGTCTCTTGAGCTTTCAGTGACGCCTGGTGCAGTTAGTCGTCAAATTTCTGAGCTGCAATCTGTTGTGAGTTTTGATCTATTTATTGGACCTCGAAGCAATCGCACTTTGACGGATGAGGGCCGGCAACTGGCGGCCACGTTGACGTCTGCCCTCGATGAAATTGATGCTATACTGCTGACGCTAGACGAAACCCGTGATACAATTTTGGATATTGCCTGCCTCAGCACGATGGCTGTTCGTTGGCTCATCCCGCGGCTGCACCGCTTTCGATCAAAACATCCAAATATTGATTTGCGGCTTTCGACCAATCCGCTTCGCCCTGATCGTGGGCGCAATCGAATGGACGTTTCGATTTTGGTGCTTCCGCCGACGATATCGCTAGGACCGCGGGACACGATGTTGTTCACAGAAGCTCTGGGGCCAGTATTGAAACCCGGGCTGCTCAGCCATTGTGCAGGACCTGACGATTTAAGTGGTTTGCCTTTGTTGACAACAAAGACCCGCCCGCAAGCGTGGCAAGAATGGCAGGCTCAGATTGGTTCAACCTGCATTTATCCGACACAACAGAGCAAGTTTGAGCACCTTTCACTCGCGATTGAAGCTGCCGCAAACGGTTTGGGTGTTTGCGTAACGCCTGTGCATTTGGTTGAAGATGATATTTATCGTGGACGCCTGATTGCACCATTTGGGTTTGAACAAAGCGGTTATGCTTATGTTGCGCATGCACACGGACGTCAAAAGCGTAGATCGGATGCATTCATTGACTGGCTCAGTCATGATCTAGCGAGCGATTGACGAAACTTGTCGCAAAGGCAGGCGCATGCCCGTCAAAAATCATGGGCAGATTTGTCTGGAGGCTGCATCTAATGAGCGCTCCTAAAACGCTCCTTTTTGGCACGCCCGCAAAACTCCTTGCTTGATGCTGCCATAAATCCCGTTCAAAATCCAAGTGGTTGTTGAGGGTTTTTGCCTCTACCGTGATAGCAGGCATTAGCTGCATTGCAGAAATTTTGTACTTTGGGCTCGAAGCTGATGGGGTGGATGGGGTGGATGGCTCCTGCCCCAACCAGCGTCGTGATGCGCCATACTGCAGGTGTCGAAATCTGCATAGAGAGGAGCCAACCCAAGGAAGTTACCACAATCGGCCTAGGTTTGGCCAAGAACGTTTTTCAAGTTCATGGGATTACCGAAGACGAAGAGGTCGCCTTCAACAGGCCTTTGAGACGGGCACAGTTGTTACCGTTTTTCTGCAAGCTTGAACCCTGCCTGATTGGTATGGAGGCTTGCAGCAGTGCGCATCATTGGGGGCGGGAGCTTACAGCCTTGGGCCATGATGTCCGACTGATCCCACCGATTTATGTCAAACCATATGTCAAATCCGGAAAATCTGACGCCATCGATGCCGAAGCCATTTGTGAAGCGGTGACGCGTCCTACGATGAGGTTTGTTGCGATAAAAACTGTTGAACAACAAGCTTTGTTGTCGCTCCATCGCACACGGAGTCTGCTTGTGCGCCAACGCACACAGCTGATCAATGGCTTGCGTAGTATGGTCGCTGAGTTCGGGGTTTACATCGCAAGGGGACTCGCGCGGGTCATTGGGTTTGCTGAGGATGTTTTGATGGGTGAAGTACTGGACCTGCCCGAGATCGCCAATGAGGTGATCCATAATCTGTGCGAGCATCTCATGGCACTTCACGCCCGCATCCGATGGTATGAAGATCGGCTCAAGCTGGTCGCCAAGGAAGATGCGCGGGTCCGCTTGTTGCGCACTATACTAGGCGTCGGCGGCGTGACTGCCTCGACAATCATCGCTAGCATTGGTGACGGCCATCAGTTCCGAAATGGCCGTGAGTTTGCAGCCTGACTGGGTCTGACGCCTGCGAACAAATCCAGCGGCGGCAAAGAGAAGCTCGGACGCATTACAAAAATGGGTGATCAATACTTACGATCCTTGTTGGTTGTTGGCATGACGTCGCTCGTCCAACAGACCAAGTCGCACCCTGAGCAAGCAAGCAAATGGCTGACATCACTGCTGGAGCGAAAACCGGCGCGCCTCGCAACCGTCGCTATGGCCAATAAAACGGCAAGGATCGTCTGGGCCGTTTTGACCCGCAACGAACCTTATACATCGCACACTGCCTAAAAGGAGAAAGAATAACGAGTTAGCAAGACCCGCGAGATGATGGTGCATAAGTCTGCCGCCAAAACCAAGACACTCCGCCGAATGGCACGGGCATTATAGCCCGCTAAGCTGATAGAAACTTGGTTTGCGGAACCCATCCACTGCCCGGAAGGGTATTGCGAAGCAATGTCCCGAGAGGGAGGGCCAGCGGTCAAAACCGCGCAAACAGGCCCCTTTCATGCATGCTTTGCATGCACTGCCGGCAGCGGGACACATGACTGCTTCTGACAAATGCACAAATCTGATCAAATATGTCTTGCTATGTAGGAGCCATCCACACGGGCCTTTCGCTGCACGTGCACAGAGGTCTGCTTCGGCGTTCAACGTAGAGTTCACATTGCATTAACGCCATTTCGTTCGATCAACCGCTTAAAGCTGCAAATCCGAAACGTAAGAAGCTCTGGATTTGATCTGGTGGAACACCCTCTTTTTGCATGCGCATCGCCCCCGCGTGTTGAGCATCAACAAATTGAGCTGCGACGGTGGTGGGTAAGTTTTTATCGAACTGGTTTTGGGATTTTGCGCCCTCAACCCAGCTTGAAATGCCTTTTTGAAAACGCTCCCGAAGCAGATCCAGCTTTTCCACGGTCTTAGGACCAAATCTGTCGTGCTGTGTGCGCATCATGACGAACAAGCAGCCTTTTGGAATGCCTAACACGTCACGGTCTTGCATCATAAAATCAATGACGGCGTCAATGGTCGCGTCAAACGTCTGACTTGCTTCGAAAATGTTAAGAAATGGAGCAATCGCCACCTGTTCGTAGACATCAAGTACCCTTGATTTCAACTCATCATCACTGCCGAAGGCGCGGTAGATCGCAGGTTTGGACGCACCAGTCAGCTTGCAAATATCGTTGATCGAAACGCTCAGTGGATCATGCGCCCAATATTGCATCAAGGATACTTGCAACACCGCGTCTTGGTCGAGCGTCGTTGGTCGACCACGGGTGGGTAGAGATGATTGGCTCATTATCGGACCTTTAGGTGCCAAATAGTTGACGGTAGCGTTACGTACCCATAGTTACGAAATAAATAGCATGAACGCCACTTTGATTTCCAAAGGAGATACGTATGTCGAAGGATCCCATCGGCCTTTTCGGTCGAATGAACGCTTTGAGCTTAATGTTGATCACGCCCGAATTTTATAATGTCCGGCGTCGTCGCTCCTGCACCGCCTCAAAGATCGATTACGCGCCAGCGGAATTCACCATGAAACCAGAAACCCTGCAGCTGGACGGGTTGTCGATCCGCTATGCGCGGGCAGGTAAATCCGATGGTCCGACGATCTTGTTCCTAAGCCCGCTACCACAAAGCATCCTGTGCTACGATGCCGTCTGGGCAAGCCTCGCGCCCGAGGCCAATTTGATCGCGCTCGATATGCCCGGATTTGGCAAAAGCGAAGGGGGCATGGAGTACATGTCCTTTGCCGCCCAAAGCGCATTTCTTGAAAAATTCGTCATCGCCTTGGATTTGTCGGACATCCATATCGTCGCACCTGATGTGGCCATGCCAGTGGCGCTACACTACGTTATTCACCGCGATCACAAAGCCAAAAGCATCGCAATCGGGGACGGTCCGGGCATTTTGCCCTCAGCCGACGGCAGCTTGATCCGAAAGATCGTAGGCTACGGCTTTTGGCGGACTTTAGTGAACATGACCGGTATGAGCACCTTCATCGCGGGTGCGACCTATTTGGGTTACCTGCACTACAGCCCAAAGGCTGCAGAGGTCACGGATTACATGGAATCCTATGCCGGCCGTGCACGCCAAGTCACCAGCTGGTTCAAAAGCTACCCCGAGGCCACAAAAGAAATCGACCCCAGCCTCGACACGCTTGATGTGCCTGTCCAAGTGTTCTGGGGCGATCAAGATGCGTTCCTGAAAACGGACAACGCCAACCGTTTGCATGCCCGTCTGCCAAAAAGTGCGCTAACGATCTTTGAAAATTGTGGGCATTTTTGCTACCAAGACAAAAGCGCCGAATTCAGCGCCATGATGTCGACTTGGGTGAAGGACGGCCACAAGTTGAACAAAACCGGTGGCTGACACGGTCTATGTTTCAATCACGGGACTGCAATTGAAGCGGGCATGGCATGCGCCAATATTTTGGCGTCATGCGCTTGCATCCATGTCCCAAGCACAGCGTGCTGATGGCTGTCTAAGCGCCGATGCCAGAACCATAAACGGGGTCCACCATACGCTCAGTGTCTGGCAATCCCGCGACAAGATGCTGACATATCTAGGCGCGGGGGCACATCTAAAGGCGATGCAAACGTTTGAAAATATCGCGACAGGCAAGGTTTTTGGCTTTGACACAGATACGCCCCCAAACTGGTCAGAAGTTCATCACCTCTGGATCGAGCGCGGCAAGGTTGTTTCTGCTGGGTCCAAAAGCGGGAATTAGCTGCATTGCAGCAAGTCGGCAATACGGACTCATTCCAGCCGTTCGCTGCAGCAAGCCCAAACGGCGGCTTTTCCTGGCGCACGTGCGATCTGGATTGATCATCTGATGTGAACATCTGTCTTACCAGACGTCGGAAATTGTAAAATTGGTGAGCCGTGCAGGATTCGAACCTGCGACCCGCTGATTAAAAGTCAGCTGCTCTACCAACTGAGCTAACGGCCCACACAAGCCGGCTACCTATTGGCCGGACCCGGTAGCGTCAAGCAGAAATCGGGCAAGGGATTTCAAATGAGTGCAACACAGGTTATATGCCCGCGCATGCAAGACAGTACCCGCATAGATGGTCTGCCCTTCATGAAGATGCATGGGCTCGGCAATGACTTCGTGGTGATCGATGCGCGTGACAGCGCCGTTGATCTGACTGCGGGGTTGGCGCGTGCGCTGGCGGATCGTCATCGCGGCGTCGGATTTGATCAGCTGGCCTTGATTACAGACGGCACAGATGCCGATGTGACACTAACGTTTTACAATGCTGACGGAACCTTTTCTGCGGCATGTGGTAACGCCACCCGCTGTATCGCGCGGCATGAAATGACACGACAAGGGACGACCTCGGTGACCCTAAGAACTGACAGGGGGGTCTTGCAGGCCGAAGATGCAGGCAGCGGGCTGACCCGCGTCAATATGGGGCAGCCACAACTTGAGTGGCACGACGTACCGCTGGCCATTGAAATCGATACGCTGCACCTACCGATCGCAGGTGATCCTGTGGCCACCGGCATGGGCAATCCGCACTGCACGTTTTTTGTTGAGGATGCCGAGGCGGTGGATCTGCAGGCTTTCGGACCAACGCATGAACATCACAAGCTTTATCCACAGCGTACAAATGTCCAAGTCGCCCACCTGATTGGACCCAACCACCTACGTATGCGAGTGTGGGAGCGCGGAACCGGCATAACACTGGCCTCAGGATCATCGTCCTGTGCCGTGGCCGTTGCGGCCGCTCGCCGGGGTCTAACCGGGCGTCAGGTCCGGATCGATCTAGACGGCGGCCCGATCCATATCGATTGGCGCGACGACGGGGTCTGGATGACTGGCCCGACAGCGCATGTCTTTTCCGGTGTGCTGACGACCGCTTTTTTGGGGGCCCTATAATGGATCACCGTGCGCCTGTTTTTCACACCCTCGGGTGCCGCCTCAACGCCTATGAGACTGAGGCGATGAAGGAACTGTCCGCGGCCGCAGGCGTCGAGAACGCCGTTATTGTGAACACCTGTGCAGTGACCGCCGAAGCCGTGCGCAAGGCGCGACAAGAGATCCGCAAACTGCGCCGCGCCAACCCAACCGCCAAACTGATCGTCACAGGATGTGCGGCCCAGACCGAGCCTGAGACCTTCCGCGGCATGGCCGAGGTCGACCTTGTCATCGGCAATACCGAAAAGATGCAGCCAGACACTTGGAAACAGCTAGCGCCCGATTTCATCGGTGAGACGCCGAGGGTTCAGGTCAACGATATCATGTCCGTGACCGAAACTGCCGGTCATCTGATTGACGGCTTTGGCACACGCTCACGCGCTTATGTTCAGGTGCAAAACGGCTGTGATCATCGCTGCACCTTTTGCATCATACCGTTCGGACGCGGCAATTCCCGCTCGGTTCCTGCGGGCGTAGTCGTCGATCAGATCAAACGCCTTGTCGATCGCGGCTATAATGAGGTCGTGCTGACCGGTGTTGATCTGACCTCCTGGGGCGCGGATCTACCTTCAGAACCCAAGCTTGGCGATTTGGTCATGCGGATCCTAAAACTGATTCCAGATCTGGCGCGCCTGCGGATAAGTTCGATCGACAGTATTGAAGTTGATCCAAACCTGATGCAGGCGATCGCAACCGAGCAGCGCCTGATGCCACATCTTCATCTTTCGCTGCAGGCTGGCGACGACATGGTCCTCAAGCGAATGAAGCGTCGGCATTTACGCGACGACGCGATCCGCTTTTGCGAAGACGCGCGCAAACTGCGCCCCGATATGACCTTTGGGGCCGATATTATCGCAGGCTTCCCAACGGAAACTGAGGCGATGTTTGAAAACTCGCTGCGACTGATTGAGCAATGTGACCTAACTTGGCTGCACGTCTTCCCCTATTCGCCGCGCAAAGGCACCCCCGCCATTCGGATGCCGCAGGTCGATGGCGCCGCGATCAAGGCGCGTGCCGCCCGATTGCGCGCAGCAGGCGATCTTCAGGTTGCCAAACACCTTGCCGCCCAAACTGGCGTGACCCACCAGATCTTGATGGAAAACTCACGCATGGGCCGGACCGCTCAATTCACCGAAACTCTCTTTGAGCAAGACCAGCCCGAAGGCCAAATCGTAACCGCCTCGATCAAAGGCCATAGTGCGACCCAGCTTCTGGCCTGATCTCCATTTTCTCGGACTAAAAACTCTCGCCGGAGGCGTCACAACAATGCATCCAAACCCAGCTTTCAGATCAGAGTCTGACCGGCGAAACATTGGGTTTGCGCGGCAACGCGGCTTTGGCACGCTCATCATCAATGCAGATCCCGCGCCCCTGCTGTCCCATATCCCGTTTGTCTTGGCAGATGACGGACATCAGGCAGAATTGCATTTGGTCAAGTCCAATCCGATTGCTCGCCACGTTCAGGCCCCAACCCACGCCGTCATCGCCGTGACCGGACCTGATGCTTATATCTCACCCGACTGGTACGGTGAACCATCCCAAGTCCCAACCTGGAACTACGTCGCCGTCCATTTGCGCGGTATACTGCATCCGCTGGACCACGGACTGATGCGCGATCAGCTGGAGCGTCTTTCAGCCGAATTTGAGGGGCGTTTGTTACCCAAAACGCCCTGGACAGTTGGAAAGACACCCGAAGATGTCTTGTCCAAGTTAATGCGGGCGATTGTGCCGTTCCGGTTTGAGATTACGCAGATCGATAGCACGTGGAAACTCAACCAAAATAAGTCCGACCCCGCTCGCGTCGGGGCGGCAACGAATGTCCGTTCTTCCCCAATTGGCCAAGAAACCGCCCTTCTGGCCGCCTTGATGCATGGGGCTGGTACGTCCGAATAGACTTTTGACCCAGCTGTTCCTACATATGTCATGACAGATACGGAGGATTTTATGCCACTTCCCGTTGCACCACTTGCTGGACTTGCTTTGCGCTACGGCGCTGTCGCAATCGCGACCTATGCCGCCACTCGTGTTCTCTCAACTGGTCGCCTTGACCATCGGGTTGAGGATGCGATGGATGAGACCGAAGAAGGGCTCACATTTCGAAAAGACGACGATCAGGCCAATGGAAAAATTCGTTGGAAACGTACATTCAGATTGGGCACCAATGGACCCGGCGTGGAAATCGACGCCACGGGTTTCGCCCGCATTAAGGTCAAACGCCTCCCATGATCCAACTTCTCAGCTCTCCGCCCTCACCATTTGCCCGCAAAATTCGCGTCCTGCTGCTGGAAACCGGGCAAGACGACGTCGACATTGTTCAGGTTGCGGCCTCTCCGCTTGGACCTGATGCGACCATCGCCGCCGCCACCCCATTGGCCAAAATTCCGGCCCTCGTGCGGGACGACGGCCCAACTCTTTACGATAGCCGGGTTGTGTCACAGTACTTGAATGCGCGCGCCAAAGCCGATTTCTATCCGCAAAGCTGTCGATGGGAGACGTTGACCCTAGAGGCAACTGGCGATGGCTTGATGGATGCCGCAGTCCTGATCGTCTACGAAAAACGCACCCGGCCTGAAGGGAAATGGCACCAGCCCTGGATTGATGGCCAATGGGCAAAGGTCGCCAGAACGCTGGACGCGCTGGAAGACAAATGGATGAGCCACCTTCTTGGCCCTCTGGATGCCGGACATATCGCGGTTGGTTGCGGCCTGTCATATCTCGATTTCCGGCATGCCGACCGGGACTGGCGCGAAGGCCACCACGCCTTAGCCGATTGGTACACGAAATTCGCCGAGCGCCCTTCGATGATTGCCACGGCTCCGCCTGCCGCATGAAAATCGACCTCGTCACCAGTTCGGATGATCTGGAGAAATGCTTCATAGTCCGCCGGGCCGTGTTCATGGACGAGCAGGGAGTGACAGATGAAGAAGAATGGGACGGTCTGGACAAGGACTGTCGCCATTATCTTGCACAGGATCCGACCGGCCCGATCGCTGTCGCCCGTGCCCTGCCAAAAGGCAAGGCTGCCAAGATCCAGCGGGTTGCTGTTCTAAAACCCCATCGGGGCACGGGACTTGGTCGGCAGTTGATGTTGGCCGTGCTTGAAGACGTCCGCCAAGAGGGCTTTCAAGAGGCGATTCTCGATTCGCAAAGCTATGCGATCCCGTTTTACCAGCGGTTGGGTTTCGTCGCAAAAGGTCCCGAATTCGACGATGTAGGCATTCCACACCGCCGTATGAGCCTTTTGCTCAAAGATTGACGCCAAGAAATTTACTTGCCAAAAATGGTCTGACAATGGTGGGAATGGCTACGAATAAGAGTTTTCCAACGTTCTCATCCAGATCGCTGCGACATTGTGCCTTAGATGTGCGCGTTTGTCCGCTGGACGCATATGTCCTTCGGGCTGTAAGTACCTGCAAGATTGGTTGTGCTGAAAGCGCAATTCATAAGGTTTTGGCCCAACCGTTCTGGCCTGAGAAAGGGAGACGCTCTCCGTGTCACACACCGATGATGATCCCAGCACCCGTCGCGATTTCCTGTTCTTTGCAACAGGTGGTTTCGGGGCTGTCACAGCCGCAGCCGCTGTTTGGCCGCTGATTAACCAGATGAACCCATCCGCCGACGTTCAGGCCGCCTCGACCTTGCGGGTTGACGTTTCCGGCGTCGATGTTGGCACACAGCTCACCGTGTTGTTCCTTGGCAAGCCAGTTTTCATTCGGCACCGGAACGAAGAAGAGATCGCAGCTGCACGCCGCGTTGAGATGAGCGAGCTTGTCGACCCGATTGCGCGCAACACTAACGCCTTAGAAGAACTGCCTGCTACTGATGAAAACCGTGCCTTGGCGCCATTTAGCGGCGAAGCAGGTGCCGATGCTGGTCCGTGGTTGGTAATGATAGGGGTTTGCACCCATCTTGGCTGCGTTCCCCTTGGCGACGGCGCTGGTGATTTTGGTGGTTGGTTCTGCCCCTGCCATGGCTCGCATTACGATACATCCGGTCGGATCCGCAAAGGGCCCGCGCCCGAGAATTTGCTGGTCCCAACCGCGTCCTTCGTGGACGAAACAACAATCCTTTTGGGTTAACGGAGGCAAGACATGTCCGGCATTCCCCACGACCACTACGAACCAAAGTCTAGCGGCGAGAAATGGTTGCACAAACGGCTTCCGATCGTTGGCCTTCTTTATGATACCCTGACGCTTCCAACACCCAAGAACCTTAATTGGATGTGGATCTGGGGTATCGTGCTGACATTTTGTCTGGCCATGCAAATCATCACCGGCATCATTCTGGTCATGCACTACACACCACATGTCGATCTGGCGTTTGCGTCAGTTGAGCACATCATGCGGAACGTAAACGGCGGCTGGGCGTTGCGGTATATCCACACCAATGGTGCGTCACTGTTCTTTGTGGCAGTCTACATGCACATTTTTCGCGGTCTCTATTACGGGTCTTACAAAGCCCCGCGTGAAATTACGTGGATCCTCGGGATGCTAATCTATTTGATGATGATGGGCACAGCGTTCATGGGCTATGTGCTTCCTTGGGGGCAGATGTCCTTTTGGGGTGCGACAGTGATCACCGGCCTGTTTGGCGCGATCCCGTTCGTCGGCGAAGCAATCCAAACATGGCTTCTGGGTGGACCTGCGGTTGGAAACGCAACGCTGAACCGCTTTTTGTCGTTACACTACTTACTGCCGTTCGTAATTACGGGTCTTGTGATCGTCCACATCTGGGCATTCCACACAACCGGCAATAACAACCCTACAGGTGTCGAAGTGCGCCGCACCTCGAAAGCCGAAGCCGAAAAAGACACGCTACCGTTCTGGCCATATTTTGTGATCAAAGATCTCTTTGCATTGTGCGTTATCTTAGGCGTGTTCTTTGCGATCGTAGGTTTCATGCCGAACTACTTGGGCCACCCCGATAACTATATGGAGGCGAACCCGTTGGTGACGCCGGCCCATATTGTGCCGGAGTGGTACTTCTTGCCGTTCTACGCGATCCTGCGGGCCTTCACGACCGAGGTATGGGTCGTGCAAATTGCGTCATACGTGACCGGCGGCATCGTTGATGCCAAATTCTTCGGTGTCCTGGCGATGTTCGGTTCGATTGCCGTGATGGCCTTGGTGCCTTGGTTGGATACGTCTCGCGTCCGGTCCGGTCGCTTTCGCCCGATGTTCAAATGGTGGTTCGCGTTGCTCTGCGTCGACTTCATAGCGTTGATGTGGCTGGGCGCGATGCCCGCAGCAGAACCCTATGCAAGCTGGTCTTTGATAGCGACTGCCTACTGGTTCGGATATTTTCTTATCGTCCTGCCTTTGTTGGGTGTCATCGAAAAACCAATAGCGGCGCCTGCCACAATCGAAGACGATTTCAATTCCCACTACCGCAAGTCAGGCACCGAAGGCGGATTAGCCGCCTCTGCGCCAACGCCAGCTGAGTGAGAGAAAGGACTGATCTGATATGTTCAGGAAACTAGCCCTAGCAACGGTCGCAGCAGTCGCTTTGACGGGGGGAACCGCAAACGCAGCGGGTGAGGCCCATATTACCGATTACAGCTTTTCTTTCGAGGGCCCGTTTGGCTCCTTCGATCAGAACCAGCTGCAGAGAGGATTGCAGGTCTATACAGAAATCTGTTCGGCTTGCCACGGCCTGCGCTATGTCCCAATCCGGACACTGGGCGATGAGGGTGGCCCCGGATATTCCGAAGCCGAGGTTCGCACCTATGCTGCGTTTTTTGAGATCTATGACGCAGATCTTGATGACTGGCGCCCTGCAACACCAAACGATAACTTTCCCGAAAGTGCCCTTGCGGGTGCACCTGATCTTAGCCTGATGGCTAAGGCGCGTGCGGGTTTTCACGGCCCGTATGGTTTGGGTTTGAACCAGTTGTTCAACGGGTTAGGCGGTTCAGAATACATCGCCTCGCTTTTGGCCGGCTACGAAGATCCACCGGAATGCGCACCTGCCGATTTTGATGGTTACTACAACACCGCCTTCGGTAATGGGAGCTTTCCGGCCGAATGTATCGATGACGAAGGCCACCACATCGTCGCTGGAAGCTGGATTGCGATGTCTCAACCAATTTGGGGAGATGACATTGAATTTAGCGACGGCTCTGGAACAGATATCGAAAGCATCTCACAAGATGTCTCGGCATTCTTGATGTGGACGGCAGAGCCCAAATTAATGGCCCGCAAGCAGATGGGCCTAGTGGCTGTCATCATGCTGACAATCTTGTCAGTCCTGCTTTACGCCACCAACAAAACGCTTTGGGCGCCTATCAAGGCCCGCGCAAAAGGCGAAGATACACCTGCTGAATAGTCTTTGTTGAGGTCAGTGAACTAGAAAGGGCGCGCCGTTCATCGGGGCGCCCTTTTTCATTGCCAGGGGCGCAATGCGGCGGGCGCATCCGCAAGGATCTGGTCAAGCGCGCCGAATATCTGAACTTGTCCCTCGTCCAGCAAACACAGATGTGTGCAGAGCCGCTCAACATCGCGCAAATCATGACTGACCATGACAAGCGTCATCTGACGCGCAATGCAAAGCTCTCGCACCAGGGTCAGCATCTCGGTCCGTAAACCGGGGTCCAGTGCCGCAAAGGGTTCATCCAGCAAGGCGAGCGGTTTGTCCCGGATCAGCATTCGCGCCAGCCCGACGCGCGACT
>JBLHOS010000083.1:0-12902 GCA_047623825.1 Paracoccaceae bacterium
CCAGCTTTGGATCGGTGCGCCGGGCATGCAGCACACCTTCCAGAGCCGCCATCTCTTCGCCGCGTTGGGTCGCAGCACCGCGCGGCATCATGGTTTCTTGATCCCACCCAAGGCGCATCATTACTTGGGCCAATGCCTCGGTTTGGTGCTGATAGCTCATCAATTCGTCATAAGCGTTCATGCGGGTGTGCCCCGGACAAATTGCGTGCGTGGATAGATCGACAAGAACCGGGCCCGCAAGACGAGCGCAATCAGCAACACAGCCCCGAATTGGTGCATAATCGCCAACTGCCAAGGGGACGAATTCATAACTGTAACAATGCCCAATACCATTTGTAGCACCAGTACCCCCAACACCGCATCAAAGGCGCGTTTCGTCACTAGATTGGCTGATTTGCGCGACAGAAACCATGCAACAACCCCAAACGTGAACAGGATATAACCTGCCAAACGGTGGATGAATTGCACAGTTCCATCGTTCTCAAACAGGTTGCGCCACACCGGCTCCAACACCCACATGTCAGGCGGCAATACGCCCCCCGCCATTAACGGCCAGTCGATATAATTGCGCCCCGCGTCAATACCGGCGACCAAGGCTCCGATCAGAACTTGCCCGAAGACCATATACAATAACACAGTACCAAACCATTTGAGCTTGCGATCGCCGTTGCGTCGCGCCTGCATCAGATCGGTCTCATCCCGGCCCAGATTTAAAACAAACCAAGTGATCAGTGACAGGATCAAAAACGCCAGGCCCAGATGAGTCGCCAGACGGTATGACGCGACATCCAGCATTCCCGCCTCAAGACCAGAGGACACCATCCACCACCCGATCGCACCCTGCAAACCGCCCAATACCCCAAGGCCGACAAACCGCAATGTCCAGCCGGTGGGAATTCTTTTCGTGGCCAGCAGACCAAAAAAACCAATCGCCCAGACAAGTCCGATCACGCGACCCAACTGACGATGGCCCCATTCCCACCAATAGATTGTTTTAAACTCCGTCAGCGTCATACCGCGGTTTTGCAACTGATATTCAGGGATCGCGCGATAAAGATCGAACTCTGCCTGCCAATCGGCAGCACTCAGCGGCGGAATAGCCCCGGTAACCGGGGCCCATTCAGTTATACTTAACCCGCTATCGGTCAGGCGTGTCAGCCCTCCGACGGCAATCATCACCACCAACAATATCGCTAGGATCACCAACCAGATCCGTGCGGGACCCCGACCCCGACCGCGGTCGCGACTGACGCCACCCGGTGTTGCCGGCGGCTTTTGGCTCTCACTCACCTCTTCGAAAATGCTGCGGTTCTTTGCCATCTCGAGCCCCTCTTCGTGCTTAATGACGGATCTAGCCTGTGGGCGCGGGCCCTTCAAGCAGCTGCGTCACCATAACCGCTGACCTTTTTCTTGGTCTAGATACTCAAAATTAATCTTAGCTGCGCACAATCTTAGTCGTCTCGCTCACGCCAGCGCACCATCTGGCGCAGCATTCCGTGGAACGACTGCACATCAGCGCGCGTCAACGGCAGACGCGACCACATATTGCGCAGGTTTTGCTTCATGCCTTCGGCCTTGGTTTGGGGAAAAAAGAAGCCAGCGGTCGTCAACCGATCCTCAAAATGATCGCCCAGTTTCTCAATCTCCATGCCGGTGGCAAATTCGGTCTTTGCCAACCCATCCATCTCAGGGACCGTCTCTTGACTGGCCCGCTGCCATTCATAGGCCACCAGCAACACACATTGCGCTAAATTAAGCGATGGAGAGTCGGTGTTGACGGGCACCGAGATGATCGCATCAGCGCGTGCAATATCGTCGTTCTCAAGTCCGGCCCGCTCAGGCCCGAACATCACGCTGACCTGGCCGCCCGCCTGTAAGATTGCAACGGTCTCTTGCATCGCGCGCTCCGGCGAGACGACGCGTTTGATCATGTCGCGGGGCCGGGCTGTCGTCGCAAAGACATATGTTGCGTCGCGCAGTGCTGCAGGCGTGGTTTCAAAAAGTCGGGCATCATCCAGCAGCCGCCCTGCACCACTGGCCAATGCAACTGCGCGTTCATTTGGCCATCCGTCGCGCGGTGCAACGACCCGCATCCGGTCCAGCCCAAAGTTCCACATCGCACGCGCCGACGCCCCGATATTCTCACCCATCTGCGGGCGGATCAGAACAAAACTGGGTTGATGTTGGTCAGGCAAAGTCATGATCGGCCCTTTAGAATGCTTCTGCGATCAGGGCAAGTGATCGGCCCATTGTTCCCCCTGCCCGAAGGCGCTATTACGCACAGCACACAAGAGGACACCCCCATGACTGAGACAGATCAGCCACAGATTTATTTGGTCACCCCGCCTGCGTTCGATCCTGACCCATTTGCCCAACAATTGGCAGCAGTTCTGGACCAGACACCGGTCGCGTGCCTGCGCCTTGCGCTGGCCACTCAGGATGTCGACAGCCTATCGCGCGCAGCAGACCAGATCCGTGAGATAGCCCATAGCCGCGATATCCCACTTGTGATTGAGGCACATGTGCAATTGGTTGAAGGGCTGGGTCTGGACGGCGTACATTTGACCGATGCCTCTCGCTCGGTACGTGCCACCCGCAAGACGCTAGGCGCAGACGCCATAATCGGGGCATTTTGCGGTATCTCAAACCATGACGGGATTGGCGCGGGCGAAGCTGGGGCCGATTATATCGGTTTTGGACCCGCGGGCGCGACCGTTCTGGGCGACGGCAGTCAGGCCGATTATGATCTTTTCGCGTGGTGGTCTGAAATGATTGAGCTGCCAGTCGTAGCGGAGGGTGCATTGACGCCCGAATTGGTGGCACTTTTGGCGCCGGTCACTGACTTCTTTGCCATAGGTCAAGAGATCTGGAGCAAAGACGATCCCGCAGCCGCCTTATTGGCGTTGATCCAACCGCTGCGTTAAACCGTCTCGCACAACAGCTTCGCAGGCTTTAGCCAGACTTTTGCGATCTGCAAAATCAGCAACAGCCAATGGCGTGTGATAAATCAACTCAACCCAGCCTTGCGGGCGTGTTGCCAATACCCACAGCAGGCTGGGACCAAACCCCATATCACCCCACCAACCGTAATGGCGCGGGTCCGCGCCTTGGGGTGCATGATAGATCAGAGTGATCGGCTGAATGTGCAGAAAGCTCTTCAAGTGATCTGTAAAGAACGCGGCAAAAAGTGTTGTTTTAAAGTCTAAAACTTGTTGTCCATCAGTGCTGGTTCCCTCTGGAAAGAACAGCAATTTATGACCGGCAGTCAGACGCTGATCAAACAGCGCTGCTTGCGTCTTGGCTTCGGTTCGTTTGCGCTGCACAAAGACGGTGCCGGTTCCGCGCGCCAGTAACCCAATTCCAGGCCAGCCAGAGACCTCAGACTTGGCGACAAAATACAGTCGTTTGGCGGCGTTTAGCACAAAAATATCTAGCCAGCTGGCATGATTGCAAACGAACGCCCCTCTCTCACGCATCGGGGCACCCTTGATCTTAATCCGCAGTCCCAAAAACGCGCAGGCAATCTGGCAGAACCCCTGGGTGATCCACGGCGTGATCGGCCGTGCCATACCAAAGATCGGGCGCTCCAGCAGGCGTACAACCAGCAGGGTCACAAACATCACGCACAGCACGACCAACATTGGCAAACCGCGCAAGACGATCCAGACCCAGCCCCGGGGACGGATCATTCGGTCCAGCGCCGGGATATCACTGTCCCATGACGTCATGTCTGGGGCCGTTGAGTGTAGAACGCGCGATGTTTGGCTGACATTCGGGCCGTATCCATAACGAGGCAGACATCAGTGGTATTAAATGCATGGTCTATGTAGGCGCCTTCACCGACCATTCCGCCCACCCGCAGATAGGCCTTGATCAAGGATGGGATTTGTCGGATCGCCGCAACCCGGTCAAGTGCATCCTGCGCTATCAGATCCATACGCTGAAAATGCGCCGGCAGGGCGCGGACCCGAATATCAGGTGGTGCCAAGTGCCGGTGATGCAGCAACGATAATTGCGCACTTAGCGGCGCAATGTCGGTTCCATGAAAAGACGCCACGCCAAACAGCACTTCTATCTCATGTTCAGTGACATAGGCCGACAGTCCATTCCAAAGGTAGGTAACTGCGGCCCCGCCTCGGTAATCTGCATGCACACATGAGCGACCCAATTCCAGCAAACGCCGCCCGCTGCGCACCAGCAAACTAAGATCATATTCATCTTGAGAGTAGAACTGGCCGGCGTCCTTGGCCTGATCTGCGCGCATCAGCCTGTAGACACCAACAACTTGGTCCCCCTCGATCCGCCGATGGTCAAGCAGCATCAGATGGTCAAAATAGGGATCAAAGCGATCGGCCTCTAGGCGCTGATCATGGTCCACCAATGGCCCATCACCACCAAGCTCAGCCACAAATACGTCATAGCGCAGCCGTTGTGCCGCTTGCAGGTCGCCCGTCGATTGGGCCAACCGCAGCTCAAAATAGCTCTCATCGATCTGCATTTACGATCCCCAGAGACAGTCCAAGCGGTTTACCAAACAGCCCATGGGTTGCAACCCGCCCAAAGCGCCGCGCAAGAACGGGCCAATTAGGGATCCATTAACTAACTTTGCATTAACTGTGTACAAGGATATGTCTCATGTACTGAAATCGGGGATAAGCCCAATGCGGGTGCTATCGATTACCACTTTACCGATATGTTCAAAGTTCACCGTGGTTTTCCGGTTAATGTGGGATTGCACCTGCCCCAGTCCCCAGTCGGGCTGCGTCGGGTGGCGGACCCGCATACCGGGTTCCAAAAAAGCATTTAAATCTTCCGACATATTCATGGGACCTTTTTAATGGATGACAGACACATTTTCGTGCCCAAAGATCTTTCCGCCTTGGTCGGCTCTCGGTTGTGCCATGATCTGACCAGCCCAATAGGGGCGATCGGCAACGGTTTGGAGTTGTTGGGCATGACCGGTATCGCCCAAACGCCTGAGATGTCCTTGATCGCTGATGCTGTGCATGATGCCAATGCCCGGATTCGCTTTTTTCGCCTCGCGTTTGGGGCTGCATGCAATGAACACCATGTTCCCGCCCGCGAAATTACAGAGATATTAGAAGCGCTTTATTCCAATTCTCGGCTGAAAATCGAATGGTTGCCTGACTACGACCTGACGCGTCTTGATACTAAACTTGGGTTCTTGATGATCAACTGCGCCGAAAGCGCGCTGCCGATGGGTGGCACGGTCACGATGGCGCTGACCGATGGACGTTGGCGCCTTACGGCACAGGGCGCGCGACTGAATATCGACCCGCTCGTATGGCAATCGCTGGAGGATCCGATGGCATCGCCTGATCTTCGACCCGCCCATGTGCAATTTGCCCTGCTGCACCAAGAGGCAGAACGTAATGGCCGCAGCCTTCGGTATCACGCGGAGGATACGACGCTTGAGATGACCAGCTAAAGCGTCGTTAAACCGTCGCGAAACCTGCGCATATTGGCCTGATAACTCTCTGCTGATCGTATCAACATGGTCCGGGCGGCCAAATCCAACTGTCGGATGATTTTTCCGGGCGCGCCCATCACCAGACTGCCATCCGGGATTTCCTTACCTTCGGTAATCAACGCACCAGCACCGATCAGACAGCCTGCACCAATTCGCGCACCATTCAAAACCGTCGCACCCATCCCGATCAGGCTGCCATCGCCGATAACACAGCCATGCAACATCGCCTTATGACCAATTGTACAATTCACGCCGATATGAAGTGGATAGCCAATATCAGTGTGCAGGACGCAGTTTTCCTGAATATTGCTGCCTGCACCAACCCAAATTTCCTCATTATCGCCGCGCAGGGTTGCTCCGAACCAGATCGAAGTTGCGGTCTCCAGCGCGACATTGCCGATCAAATTGGCGTCCGGTGCAACCCAATAATCCTGATCCTCAGGAAAGGTTGGGGCGATGCCATCTAGTGCATAGATCATTCGGGCTGCTCCTCAAACTGGGATTGTAAAAGGCGCACATGATCCAGCAATCCCGGCTGTTGCACGCGGCGCATCCGCTCCGCCCGGATAACTGTCTTCAGGCGCTCTTCGCTTTGATCTAGATCTTCGTTAATCAGTACGTAATCGTAGCCATCCCAATGGCTTATCTCATCCCAACTTTTCAACATACGCTTGTCGATAGTCTCGGCATCGTCCTGCGCGCGCTCAATCAGACGGCGGCGCAGTTCCTTAATCGAAGGGGGCAGCACAAAGATCGACAAAACATGATCGCGCAACGTTGAGTTCTGGATCTGCTGCGCGCCCTGCCAGTCGATATCAAATAAAACATCGCGCCCCGCCTCAATTGCATCTTGCACAGGCTGCCGCGGACTACCGTAGAAATTACCAAAGACGTGGGCATGCTCCAGCAATTCGCGGGCTGTTACCATCTCTTTGAACTCGGCCTCGCTGATGAAATGATAATGCTCACCATCTACCTCACCGGGGCGCGGTGCGCGTGTGGTGGTTGAAACCGAAAATCTGAGGCTGTCATCCCAAGCCATCAGCCGACGCGCCAATGTGGTTTTTCCGGCCCCAGAGGGCGAAGACAGAATCACCAGAAGTCCGCGCCGCGTTTGGGGGTCAGAGGCCATGCCTACTCCACATTCTGTACTTGTTCGCGCATCTGATCGATCAATACTTTCAGGTCAAGCCCCAGCTGGGTCAGTTCGGTGTCATTGGATTTTGAGCATAACGTATTGGCCTCACGATTAAACTCCTGCATTAAGAAATCAAGTTTGCGGCCTACTGGCCCCGCCATGGCCAAAAGATCGCGGGCTGCGGCCACGTGGGCCCGCAGGCGGTCGATCTCCTCAGTGATGTCTGCTTTAATCGCCAACAGTGCCAATTCTTGGGTCAACCGGCCCTCATCCACACCGTCTGTCGCATTCAGGACCTTTTGAATATTTTGGCGCAACGTTTCCGCAACGGCGTCCTGACGCAGGTCTGCACGCGCTGCGGCAGCATTGGTGATCTGGGCCATTTGGGTCAGTTGGTCTTGCAAGATTGCATCCAGCGACTGGCCTTCTCGGGCGCGCATCGCCAAAAACTCGGCCAACAAAAGCGCAAAATCTGCCAACAAGACAGTGTCATCCGGGGCAATAGTCTCTACAGATTCCGCCTCAAACACGCCGCGCAACGCCAAGATCTCAGCTGGTGTTGACGGTGTCAGAGCGACACCTTGGGCGCCAGCAGCTGACGTCACATGGCTAATCGCCGCCAGCGCACCGATCAGCGCATCTTGATTGATTTGCAGCTCAGTGCCTACCGTCCGCGCCGTCAGCCGCAGCGACAGACTGATATTTCCCCGCCCGACCACGCCTACGATCTGTTCGCGCAGCTTTGGTTCCAGCTTGACCATCCGATCAGGCACGCGCAGGCGAATATCCAGCCCCCGCCCATTGACGCTGCGCATTTCAAAACTCCAGCTGAAGATCGGATCGCTCCCTTCACGGGCTGCGAATCCTGTCATCGAGTTAACCATTTAAGAGTTTCCCCCCCTGCTTTGCTCGTTTTTACCTGATATTAAGATTTCAGTAACGAATTTGCGGATAACGTTAACACAATCGGTGTTGGCATCACACCGCAGAGGTCACTTTTCCCCTGCAAGGCTGCAACCACGGAGAGCGAAATGAGTAGCGCAACAAGTAACGTCATTGCCCTTTGGCAAAGCCAGGAAACTATGACCAATCCTATCGTGAGCGAATTGATCAACTACTGGGACCACCTTCGCGCCGGGCGCGATGTGCCATTGCGTGCAGAGATTGAACCCAAGGACATTCAATCAACCTTAAGCAGCAGTTTCATTCTTGAGCGTAGCGCCCCTGGAACAGTCCGGTTTCGACTTGCAGGGGTCCATATGAATGAACTGATGGGCATGGAAGTGCGCGGTATGCCAGTGCGCGCTTTCTTTGAGTTGTCGGACCGCAAACGCCTGATGGAACACGTAGAAATGGTGTTTGAAGGGCCGTGTATTCTAGATATTGAGCTTATTTCCGACAGTCAGGGCAGCGCCTCGCTGGAGGGACGCATGGTGTTGATGCCCCTGCGCAATCACGACGGTGAAATATCGCGCGCGTTAGGGGTCATGGTCACTGACGGCCTCATCGGGTTGCCGCCCCGACGCTTTCGGATCCGCAATCAATCGTTGATCCCAGTTCAGCCGGGAAAGCCGCTGATGATTGGTGCGGCACTGACCGGACACAGGTTCCCAAGCCTGTCCGAGTATCCGCGCGCGTACAATTCGCCAAACCGGGACGTCGTGTCAGCGCAGCATCAACTGCGGGTCATCAAGGGCGGCAAAGTCATTCATTGACCACTTTGCCCCGTTAACCATGCGCCGCGTCAAGGTTAACAGCGCCAAGTAAAAAACGCCGGCCGTCTTTTCAGAGGGCCGGCGCTTTATCGTTAGTCGTCGTGATTAGACAGCTGCGCGGTGGGCCTCACGGCGCGACGACAGCTCTTCGGCAACCAAAAACGCCAATTCCAGCGACTGTGATGCGTTCAGGCGCGGATCGCAGGCAGTGTGATAGCGCGACGATAGATCCTCATCAGTGACAGCGCGAACGCCGCCTGTGCATTCAGTCACATCCTGACCGGTCATTTCAAAATGAACGCCCCCTGGAACTGTGCCTTCGGCCCGGTGAATCGCAAAGAACTCTTGCACTTCGCGCAGAACACTCTCAAATGGCCGAGTTTTGAAACCACTGGCCGCCTTGATTGTGTTGCCATGCATCGCGTCACACGACCAAACAACATTGGCCCCTTCGGCACGCACGGTTTCAATCAAACGCGGCAGGTGATCACCAACCGAACCGGCGCCAAAGCGCGCGATCAGGGTCAGACGACCTGCCTCATTCTCAGGATTTAGCTTTTCCATCAGCACTTTGAGATCGTCGGCACTGGTGGTTGGGCCGCATTTCAGACCGATGGGGTTTTGCACACCACGGCAAAACTCTACATGCGCACCATTGGGCTGACGTGTCCGGTCACCGATCCAGATCATGTGACCAGACCCCGCAACGGGTTTGCCAGAGGTTGAATCGATCCGCGCCAACGCTTCTTCATATTCCAGCAGCAACGCCTCATGGCTGGTATAAAATTCTACTGTTTCCAGCGCATGCATGTTGTCGGCATGAATGCCCGTCGCCGTCATGAAATCCAGAGCGTCGGAAATTCTGTTGGCCGTCTCGCGGTAGCGCTCAGCGTTTGAGCCTTCGGTAAACCCAAGCGTCCAGGCGTGAACCCGGTGAATGTCTGCAAAACCGCCCTGACTGAACGCCCGCAGCAGGTTCAGCGACGCTGCGGCCTGCGTATAGGCCTGCAACATTCTGGACGGATCAGGAATGCGCGCACCGGGTGTGAATTCCAACTCATTGATAATGTCACCACGGTACGACGGCAGCTCAACACCGTTGATAACTTCGGTTGGAGTCGAACGTGGCTTGGCAAATTGTCCGGCCATTCGGCCGACTTTGACTACAGGCACCTTTGCCGCATAGGTCAACACAACTGCCATCTGCAACATCACCTTGAAGGTGTCGCGAATATTATCGGCTGAGAATTCTGCAAAGCTCTCGGCGCAATCGCCACCTTGCAACAAAAATGCCTCGCCTCGAGAGACAGCGGCCAAATGATCTTTCAGGCGGCGCGCCTCACCAGCAAAAACCAGCGGTGGATATTTTGCCAGCTGTGCCTCGACTGCCTGCAATTGTGCAGCATCCGGATAATCTGGCATTTGCACCCGTGGTTTAGTGCGCCAGTCTGATTTGCTCCAAGCTCTGGTCATACAAGCTCTCCCTATAGTGATCGAGCCCGGCTTATACGCAGTTGAGCCACTATGGCCAATGGCCTTTTGAACATCGATGCTTGCACCAACCCCAAAATGATGGTTTCGCTAAGTGTAATGGGAGCAATCGACAAGGCTCGAAAGAATAAAGGACGCGCAATGGCGCTTCACCAAATGGAGGCGACGGGCCCAACCAAACGATATGTGTTTGTGCTGATGGACCAATTTACGATGCTTTGCTTTGCATGCGCCATCGAGGCGCTGCGCATCGCGAACAGAATGTCTGGTCTACCACTGTATTCGTGGGTTCTGGTTGGCGAAGGCGGTGAGGTCGTTCAATGCAGCGCCGGGACCGGCTATAAACTTGATAGCGATCTTGCAGAGTTCAATCGAGACGATGTGATCTTGCTGTGCGGCGGTATAAATGTGCAACGCGCCACAACAAAACGGATGCTCAACTGGATTCGGCGCGAGGCCAGAAAAGGTGCCACCGTCGGCGGGCTTTGCACTGCGGGTTATACAATGGCAAAGGCAGGCCTTCTGGATGGTAAGCGCGCCACCATCCATTGGGAAAATCAAGACAGCTTTATCGAAGAGTTCGAAGATGTGTTACTGACCAAGTCGGTCTTTGTGATTGATGGAAACCGGATCACAACAGCGGGCGGCACGGCATCGATTGATCTGATGCTTAAAATCATTGCGTCAGATCACGGTGAGGATTTGGCCAGTCTGGTTGCTGATCAGTTGATTTACACTTCTATTCGCACTGATCAGGACACCCAACGCCTGTCGATCCCGACCCGGATTGGCGTACGTCATCCAAAATTAAGCCAAGTCATCCGGATGATGGAACAAAATATTGAGGAGCCGATCAGCCCCTCACTATTGGCCCAGCAGGTTGGTATGTCGACACGCCAACTTGAGCGTCTGTTCCGCCGCTACCTTAACCGCAGCCCCAAGCGATATTACATGGAAATCCGCCTTTCCAAGGCGCGTAACCTGTTGATGCAAACAGATATGAGCGTGATTAACGTCGCATTGGCGTGTGGCTTTGCCTCACCCTCGCATTTCTCAAAATGCTATAGGTCGCACTACAACACGACCCCCTACCGTGAACGCGGCGCACAGGCAGCCCAAGCCCCGATCTAGGGCGGGGGCTACATCATATAGGGCAAGAATCCAATTACATCGCTGTTGAGCGAGAAGTGGATCACCAACAACTGGCCATCGCGTTCCTGCAACAGTAAATGAAAATAGAGATACCGATTGGCCCCGTCCCAATAGGCCAAAACCTGTTGTGAAAAGCCGTTTTCCATCTCAGACGTCTGCATGATCGCAACACTGCTCAGCGGATCTGGGAAATGCCCACGCACCTGCGCCTCTAGGGCGATACGGTCGGGAACGGGCATCGCGTCTTCGCTAGAGAATTCGACGAGCATTTCATTGATCGACCGATCCCGTATCAGCCGGTCCAAAACCTGACGCATCTCATCATAATCCTGAAAAATCGGCCACGTTTCACTCTGTGCAGCCGCAGACACTGGCAGGCCAACGGCCAAGACAATCAAACAGGATGTGGCGCATCAGGAAGGTCCTTTGTGTGGATCATTTATTTTGTCCAGGCTGGCGTAACCCTAGCGGCACGTCCACCCCGACGACCAGTTTGCGTAGGCGTTTGCAGCCCCTCTTTCAGAACCGCCGTCATCGGGTGATCCTCGGGCATATCGGCAAAACGTTCCAACAGCGCCTCTAGCAGTGGGGCCGGCTCAGCAGTCTCGATCGACAGCGCCCAATCGACAAAGATCGAGCGACATTCGCTGGAGGTGATCCCCTCGATCAAATAGGAGTCTTTGATCAAACCTTTTGGGTCTATTTCGATGCTCATATCGTGGCCTTTCCCAGCCGGTTCGGACGGTTTTGTAGCGCGAGCTCTATTATAGCCTCAGCCCTGCTCCGCATACTCTCCAATTTCGCGGCAAGCGCTGGCACATCTGCGACATCCAACGCACGCGTTAACAACGATTGCCCGCCGCGTCCGATCTCATCTATGTCGAAGTCCCTGTCGGTCAACAAACGCTGCGCATGCTGCAGTCGGGAAAACATCAGATGCGCCCGGCCAAGGACATCAACCTGATCAGGGGTTAGCCAACCAATTGCGACCCCCGCGGCCAATTGGCCGTCCACATCGCGCGACGGATCCCCCGCGATCAGGGCCGCGGCCTGCGCCAACAGCTCAATATCTTGCATCCGCCCAGCCCCGTCTTTGGCAGCATAAAGATCACCGACCCGCCCCGCCGCCTGCAATCGCACACGCATCTCGCTCACATCTTTCAAAACGGTTTCTGGCGCCCCTGCGTGCATCAATATGTCTTGTCGTAACTGCTCTAGCTGATCTTGCAGGATGGCTGGCCCCGCAACCATCCGAGCACGCGTCAGGGCCAAATGCTCCCAAGTCCAAGCCTCTTGCCGTTGATAAGTCTGAAATGCCTCAAGCCCTGTGGCCACTGGGCCTTGCCGACCGGATGGGCGCAATCGCATATCAACGTCGTAAAGTTTGCCCTCAGCGGTTGGCGCACTCAACGCGGTGACCAGCGCCTTGGTCGATTTGGCGTACCACCCACGTGCCTCTAGTGGCCGGGGACCGTCCGACATCTCTTGGCCCGCGGCGTCATAAATCACGATCAGATCCAGATCTGATGTCGCCGTCAGACGCCCCGCACCAAGCGACCCCATCGCCACAACAACACCGCCCACGCCCGGTGCAGGGCCGTGGCGATGTGTGATCTGCGCCTGCGCCAACGGCCAAAGGCCCGCAACCAACGTGTCAGCCAACCGTGAATACTGCGCGCCAGCCGTTTCTGCCGAGATCAACCCCCGCAGGTGATGCACCCCAATCCGAAAGTGCCAATCCTTGTGCCAACGGCGGGCCGCATCAAGCTGCGCCTCATAATCCAGACACGCAATGGCTTGCCCTAGCTCTGCCGCCAATTCGGTAGCCTTGGGCCACGGTGTAAAGAACTGCCCACCGATCACAGCCTCTAACACCCCAGAATTACGCGACAGGTAGCGCGCCAGCCCCGGCGCT
>JBLHOS010000084.1:0-12493 GCA_047623825.1 Paracoccaceae bacterium
AGGGCGACCAACATATCTAGCCTCATGATGTGGTAAACAATATCGCCCCAAGCGCTGGATTTACGGCGATTTTGTATTGCGAATGCGGCAAATTGCATCCAGCCATTCTGGGCAGGAATGCATGGTTCATTTGCTCAAAGTGACCTTTGCCGCTGGAGTGTTATTGCTTGCGCCGCTCGCAGTTGCAGCACAGGGCGATACATTTTCGCCGTACTTTTCACAGATTTCACCATTGGCCCCGTTAGCAAGCCCGCCCCCAAGGTTCCGACCCGAATGGGAAGTTCCCGCGCTGCGTTGGGACGATCATCGCAGAGATGACGAGTGGAGCCTTGTTGTGATGCAGGCCCTGCGGGGCCACGGTTCGCCACTGCTATCGGTTGTCCCTGATGATATCGACACATGGTGTCCGGCGTACCGGGCCGCGGGTGATAATCAGCGCGCGGCATTTTGGGCTGGTATGGTCTCAAGCTTGGCTTGGCACGAAAGCACGCACCGCGAGGCAGCCGTTGGCGGTGGTGGTTTGTGGTTCGGATTGGTGCAAATTGCGCCGTCCACAGCCCGGCTTTTTAGGTGCAACGCACGCTCGGGTCAGGCGCTGCTGGATGGTGCATCCAATTTGCGGTGCGGAGTGCGGATCATGGCCACAACCGTTTCGCGTGACGGTGTCGTCTCAGATGGAATGCGCGGAATGGCCGCCGACTGGGGACCGTTTCACAGCCGCACAAAGCGTGAGGACATGCGTGACTGGGTCATCGCGCAGGATTATTGCCAGATCCGGGATCGGCCCATGCAGCGCCCCGAAGAGCGGTTTGAGCAGGCGGCTTTGGTTGCGACCGAATGATCAGTTCAACGCATAGCGGACAGGAATGCCGCGATCGTTGGCCTCTTTGATCAGGGTCAACGGCTTAGGCATCGACTGGGTTGGCAGCACAATCTCAGCACCGTCGGTCATCACCAGCGTGAAATTCTTTGGATCTTCGGCCTCGACCACCACCAGATGTGCGATACGGTGAAGCGGATAGGTCCGCTCAGCATAGCCATCAAGGATATGCAGCACCTGCCGTGACAGACGCAGTCCATAAACTGGACGCACAGCCATTTGCCAAACACAGAGCGGCAAACAAGGTGCAACGACGCCCCACATAAACAGCGGGTTGGGTTCCAGAATTGCCGAGATCAACATGCCAAAGCTTGCGAAAATGGCGAGCCATGTCAGGGAGCCTACGGCGGCGTTACGGTAATGGAATGTATCAATCATACCCATACCGCTAGAGGGGGTTTGCGCCCAGATTATGGCGGAACCGCGGAAAGGCTGCGGTATTGTTGCATTCGAATTTTGGCAATGCTCTCTGGGCCTTAACAGGCGACGTACGCCAGCCGTCTGGGATCATTCAGCGGCCTTGCGCGGATCGATTATCCAGATGCAATGGAGCGATAGTCTGCTAGGGTCGGCCCCAAGGTTGCACCGCATCGCGGGTCAGCTGTGCCACCCTTTGTCGAGAGTTCAGATGACCTTATCTAGCACATCTACATCGGCGCGCCTGATCGGTTTGGACTTGGCGCGAACGTTGGCGCTAATTGGAATGGTGATTTACCATCTGACTTGGGACCTGACGTTTTTTGGGTATGTCGCATGGGAGACTTTGGCCCTGCCGGAATGGCGTATATTCGCCCGGTTGGTGGCGGGCAGTTTCCTATTTTTGGCGGGTGTCAGCCTTTATCTTGCGCATTCGCGCGGGGTGCGCCGGGCCGCGTATCTGCGTCGTCTGGGTATGATCGTTCTGGCGGCTCTTGGGATCACGCTTGTGACGTTTGTGGCGATGCGGCCCAGCTTCATCTTTTTTGGCATTTTGCATTCTATTGCCGCGGCCAGTGTGATCGGCCTGTTGTTTCTGCGCGCACCGGTGGCTGTGACACTGCTGGTGGCGGCAATTGCATTTGCGGCCCCAATGGTCGGGCGCCATGCCATGTTCGACGTGCCGTGGCTGTTGTGGGTGGGGTTGTCGCAACAGGTGCCACCCTCCAACGACTATGAGCCGGTCTTACCTTGGATAGCCCCGTTTTTGATAGGCATGGCGTTGTGCAAAGTCGCATTGGGCCGGGGGCTGATCGCACGGTGGACCACATGGGCGCCGGGGCGGTGGGCAGCAGTTCTGGCTGTGCCCGGGCGTCATAGCCTTGCGATCTACCTGATCCACCAACCGGTTCTGTTCGCACTGGTCTGGGCGATGAGCCAGATTGCCCCCCCGAGTTGATTTGCAACTGTCCGCTGATCAGGGCGCGCGCATCCGCCCGACCATTTCACCGACATCGCGGCTAAGGCCGGGGGTGCCTGCGATCCGGTCCAGTTGCGCCACGATCATGTCCTGCCGGTCTGCATCATAACGCCGCCACGTCTCAAACGCGGTCGACATCCGGGCGGCGGTTTGCGGGTTGGCGCGGTCCAATGTCAAAAGCCAATCGGCCAGAAACACGTAACCGGCACCAGATGGATCATGAAATCCTGCAGGATTTCCCGCCGTTAGCCCGCCGATAACTGAGCGGAACCGGTTCGGGTTCTTAGGGTCAAAGTCAGGGTGTTCGGTAAGGGCGACTGCGCGGGCCACAGCATCCTGAGGTGCTGCCTCACTGACTTGCAACATGAACCATTTATCCATGACCAATCGATCGCCGCGCCATTGGTCTTCAAACTGCTGTGCGACGTCAAGATCACCGGCCCGCAACAGACATGCAAATGCTGCCAACTGATCGGACATGTTGGTCGCGGCATCATATTGGGCGCGCGCGCGGTGGCCCTGATCCAGTTGTGTCAGAAGGTTAAGCGCCGTGTTGCGCAGCGCACGGTTGCCGGTTTGCGCGGACGTTGGCGCATATGGCTCCTCGCTGGCCAGCTCACGGTAAAGCAGGGCCAGATCACCCTCAAGATGACCGGCGATGCGGTGTGACAGGGTTTGCCGGATCGCGTGGATCGCAGTTGGATCGGGCACAAGGCCGGTATCATAGGCACCTTGTGCCAAATCATCCTCAGACGGTAGCGCCAGGACCAATGTGCGAAACGCGGGTTCTAGTTGTGGGTCTCGAACCATCGCTGCCAGTGCATCAAGAAAGGCGAGGGGTGGTTCTGTACCGTCGGCTAACATGCCCAGCAATGTCTGACGCGCCAGACTGCGCCCTGCCTCCCACCGATTAAACGGATCAGTGTCATGGGCCAACAGCAGCGCACGATCGGCAAAACTGAGATCATGATCCAGGGTGACTGGGGCGGAAAACCCGCGCAACACCGAGGCGACGGGTTTGGCCGCAAGTCCGCTGAATGAGACGCTGGCACTGGCTTCTGTCAGCTCAAATACTTGGGACGGGACGACCTGAGTGCCAAAGCAATCCAGAAGGCCAAAGGCAATGGGGATGACAACGGGTTGCTTGGTCGGCTGGCCCGGCGTGGATGGTGTTTCTTGCTTAAACGTAAGGGTATACGTACCGTTACTAAAGTCATCTTTGACCGTTAGGCGCGGCGTTCCCGCTTGTGAATACCAGCGTTTAAATTGTGTCAGATCGCGCCCGGTCACATCTTCAAAAACCTTGATCCAATCCTCAATCGTGCAGGCCTGTCCGTCGTGCTGATCAAAATAAAGCGTCAACGCCGTGTCATATGCTGCGTCCCCCACGAGCCGTTTCAGCATACCGATCACCTCAGCACCTTTTTCGTAGATGGTGGCGGTATAAAAGTTGTTGATCTCAATATAGCTTTCGGGGCGCACGTTATGGGCCAGCGGACCTGCATCTTCGCGAAATTGTCTGGCGCGCAACTGCAAAACTTCCTCAATCCGTTTGACCGAATGACCGCGCATGTCGCCCGAAAACTGTTGATCGCGGAAAACTGTCAGCCCTTCCTTCAGGCACAGTTGAAACCAGTCGCGACAGGTGATGCGGTTGCCGGTCCAGTTATGAAAATACTCATGCGCGATGATGCCTTCGATCAAATCAAAGTCGCGATCGGTCGCCGTCTCGGGAGAGGCTAAAACATACTTGGAGTTGAATATGTTCAAGCCCTTGTTCTCCATTGCCCCCATATTAAAGTCATCAACGGCAACAATATTGAATATGTCTAAGTCGTATTCACGACCGTAGACCTCCTCATCCCAACTCATTGAGCGTTTGAGCGCGTCCATTGCATAGTCGGCCTTGACCTCATCGCCGGGGCGAACCCAGATATTCAGATCGACCGGTTTGCCAGATTTCGTCTGGAAGTCGTCCGAAAACGCAACCAAGTCACCGGCGACAAGCGCAAAAAGATAGGCGGGTTTGGGCCATGGGTCATCCCACTCTGCCCAGCCAGTACCGGTACCTTTGGGATTGCCGTTTGACAGCAAGACCGGCATGTCACTTTCGATCCGGACTTTGAACGGTGCCATTACATCGGGGCGATCTGGATAAAAGGTGATTTTGCGAAACCCCTCAGCCTCACACTGGGTGCAATACATGCCGTTCGACATATAAAGACCATCAAGCGCGGTGTTAGCAGCCGGGTTGATTTCAACCTCTGCCTGCCACAAAAACGTGTCGCCAGGCAGCGCTGTGGCAGGAATTGTCAAGACAGCCTCATTGATGCTGTAGCCGTCCTTGGCCAACGGTTTTCCGTTTAAAGACAACGAAATAAGAGACAAAGCTTCACCATCAAGAACCAGATCATTTGGCCCTGGGCGTGCCGGATTTTTGCGAAAGGAGATCTGAGAGACGACCCGCGTTGCCGTCGGTGCAAGCCTGAAGATCAGCGAGACGCCATCGATCAGATAAGCGGGCGGTTGGTAGTCTGACAATTTGACGTGCTGGGGCGCGAGGTCTGTCATGGCGGTCTCCTGTAACTTAGCCCCCAGCATTAACGGCTTGCGAGGTAGGTGCAAAGGGCTTCAAGACGACTGTGGGGAATGAAATAACCAGAGATGTTGGATTTCTGTGATACTTTTTGTTGCTGAGCACCTTATCCACAGATTTAGCCTGTCTATGTAGAGGGGCCAAATCCTTGTCATTATAAATTTGATCCACAATGCTACCCACAGACGTGGCAGACATCGTTAATTCTAAAATGTTGCAAATTGGTGGGGCGCTTATGGATCAAGCATTCCGAAGCGCGTCCGACAGCAGGGGCATTTTGCCTAGATATCGGGCTTGTATGCAACGGGACACAATTAAATCAGCCGGGTTTATTGTGTATTTGCAAACCAGTGACTAAGCCGGATTTCAAACAACTACATAAAGCGGAGCAGGACTGATGAACGAACGCGTGAGCCGGAACGGGCTGAAAGTGTCTAAGCAATTGGCGGCGTTTGTGGAAGAGGCCGCACTGCCCGGAACAGGGGTCAGCGCAGACGCGTTCTGGAGCGGATTTTCTGATCTGATCCATAACCTTGGACCAAAGAACCGCGCGCTTTTGGTTAAGCGAGAGCAAATTCAGGCGCAAATCGATGCATGGCATGTCGCGCAGCGCGGCCAGTCCCATGATCGTGTGGCATATTTGGAATTTTTGACCCAGATCGGTTATTTGGTACCTGAGGGACCGGACTTTGAGATCGATACGCAAAATGTTGACCCCGAGATTTCTGCTATTCCCGGCCCGCAGCTGGTGGTTCCGATCATGAATGCGCGCTATGCGCTGAACGCGGCGAACGCCCGTTGGGGCAGTTTGTACGATGCGCTTTATGGCACCGATGCAATGGGCGATTTACCGTCGGGCAAAGGCTATGATGCGGCACGTGGTACGCGGGTAATTGCGTGGGCCAAAGCGTTCCTTGACGATACAGCGCCGCTTGCAAATGGCAGCCATGCAGATGTCACGTCTTATGCCGTAATTGGCGGTGACTTGAAGGCGACTTTGGGGGGGGTGTTGACCGGATTAGCAACACCTGAGCAATTCGTCGGATACCAAGGAGATCCATCTGCGCCAAGCGTAATTTTGATTAAAAACAATCACTTACATGCGATTCTTAATGTGGACCGAAGCACAGAGATTGGCGCCAATGATGCAGCTGGCCTGTCAGATATCATGATGGAGGCTGCAATTTCCGCGATCATGGATTGCGAAGATTCAGTTGCCGCCGTGGACGCGGAAGATAAGGTTTTAGCTTATAATAACTGGTTGGGCCTGATGAAGGGCGATCTGTCTGAAGAGGTCGTGAAGAGCGGGATATCAACGCAGCGCAAGTTGAACCCGGACATCACCCTGACCGCGCCTGACGGAGCCCCAGATGACACGAAAGTGGCTCTGAAAGGTCGCGCTCTGATGCTGATCCGCAATGTCGGGCATCTGATGACCAACCCCGCAATCGTTGATCAAGACGGGCTGGAAATTGGCGAAGGCCTGATGGATGCAATGATCACCAGCTTAATCGCGATGCATGATCTGAAAAAAGAGGATGGCGTGCGCAATTCGGTCGCGGGCTCAGTCTATGTGGTCAAACCCAAGATGCACGGACCTGAAGAAGTAGCCTTTGCCGATGAAATATTTAGCGGCGTCGAGGCGGTTCTGGGGCTGACGCAAAACACGATCAAAATTGGCATCATGGATGAGGAGCGGCGTACCAGTGCCAACCTCAAGGAGTGTATCCGAGCGGCAAAGTCGCGCGTGGCGTTCATCAATACCGGGTTTTTGGACCGGACGGGCGACGAGATCCATACCTCGATGGAGGCGGGACCGATGTTGCCGAAAGGTGAGATGAAAAGCACTGCGTGGATTGCGGCCTACGAGGATCGAAATGTCGACATCGGGCTGGCTTGTGGTCTGAAAGGCCGGGCGCAAATCGGCAAAGGAATGTGGGCGATGCCGGATCTGATGGCCGATATGCTGGTGGCCAAGATCGGCCATCCACAAGCGGGCGCAACCTGTGCGTGGGTGCCATCACCAACGGCCGCCACGTTGCACGCTACACATTACCACAAGGTCGACGTGCTGGCGCGCCAAGATGAATTGCGCGCGGCAGGTCCGCGCGGCAGGTTGGAAGACTTACTGAACATTCCGGTGATGGACGGCCGCAATCTAAGTGCTGAGGACATCGCGCAGGAGATTGAAAACAATGCCCAAGGCATCCTTGGCTATGTGGTGCGTTGGGTCGACCAAGGGGTTGGATGCTCAAAAGTCCCTGACATTCACAACGTCGGATTGATGGAAGATCGCGCAACCTGCCGGATCAGCTCACAAGCGCTGGCCAATTGGTTGCATCATGGTGTGATCAGTCATGACCAAGTGATGGCGGGTATGAAGAAGATGGCCGCAGTGGTTGATCAGCAAAATGCTGGTGATGCGCTGTACCGGCCCATGGCGCCCGGATTTGATGGGATCGCGTTCCATGCGGCGTGTGATCTGGTGTTTGAGGGACGCGTGCAGCCATCGGGATATACTGAGCCTGTTTTGCATCAGCGGCGGTTGCAGCTGAAGGCTGTTGGCTAAGCTGCGAATTGACACATCAAGATGCTGGTTGCGGCCCGCGCGCGGGTGAGTATTTTGACCAAGAAAAAGATGGGTCCTTTGAGTGTTGGATCTGGGCGGCCAAGCGGGCCGTTAACCTAAATTTGCCGCTAAACTTAATTGGCAGTTAACCTTAATTGAAAGTGAAGAGCATGATCACATTGACACTGGCGCGTGAGATGATCCGCGTTGCGCTTGAGACCAGTCACCAGATGGGGCTGAAGCCGATGTCGGTTGCCGTTTTGGATGCCGGTGGGCATTTGCTGGCGTTTGAGCGTGAAGATGGCGCCAGCCCGGGCCGGTTCGAGATTGCCTTTGGTAAGGCCTACGGCGCTGTGATGCTGGGCATGCCCGGCAGTGCACAGATGGCGCGCGCCGAGGAGCAACCCTATTTCATCGCGGCCGCAGCGGTGGCTTTCGGCGGTAAGATGATCCCGGTTCCGGGCGGTGTGCTGGTCAAAGATGCGACAGGCGCCGTTATTGGTGCCGTTGGGGTTACAGGCGACAGTTCTGACAATGACGCAACCGCCGCCTTGGCTGGGATCAAGGCCGCTGGCTTTACCGGGGTCGCATGAGGCAACTGGTTTCCTCAGGGTCTGAATTTGAGGCGCAGATCGGATATTCGCGCGCAGTGCGTGATGGCGAATGGGTCTTTGTCGCTGGCACCACCGGGTTTGATTACGCCACGATGGAGATCAGCGCGGATGTGGCCGCCCAGACCGAGCAGACTTTTGCCACCATGGACAAGGCCCTGCGAGAGGCCGGTGCGACGATGGCTGATGTGGTCCGCGTGCGGTACTTATTGACCGATGCGGCCAATTGGGAAGCCTGCTGGCCAGTGACCCGCAAATGGCTGGGTGACGTGCGCCCGGCCGCCACCATGATGGTTGTGGCCCTTCAAGATCCTCGGATGAAGATCGAAATTGAGGTGACTGCACGCATTGCGGCCAAGTGATGCCTGTTATCTAGGCATGTGCGCGGATGCAGAGCGGTGACTGCGCAGATCGGGGTAGTCCGTTGGGCCGAAAGCCTCTATATCTATCAAAATAATTGCTCAGGGGTTCTTCATGGCACGACCGGTCATCGGCATCATCGGTAACCAACAGATGATTAACGATCAGTATGAGACCCATGCCGTTGGACGGATGAATTCTGAGGCGGTGGCCGAGGTCAGCGGGGCAATCCCGATGATGATCCCGTCAGATCCGCGTTTGGTTTGCCACAATGATCTGATGGATGTGTGCGACGGTTTCTTGTTCACTGGTGGGCGCGCTAATGTGCATCCAGAGGAATACGGCGAACCGGAAACTGAGGCTCATGGGCAGTTTGAACGATCCCGCGATGCGTTGGTGTTGCCATTGATCCGGGGCTGCGTTGAGCGTGGTTTACCGATCATGGGTTTGTGTCGCGGTTTTCAGGAGGTGAATGTTGCCATGGGAGGCTCCCTGTATCCTGAGATCCGGGAATTGCCCGGGCGGATGAACCACCGGATGCCCCCAGACGGCACGATGGAAGAGAAATTTGCGCTCCGCCATATAGTGCACTTTACCGAAAATGGTGTGTTTCATCGCATGATGGGCGCCCAAGACGTCATGACCAACACATTGCACGGCCAAGGGATCAAAACTGCGGGACCACGTGTGGTGATCGATGGTTGGGCGCCTGATGGCACGCCAGAGGCAGCCTATATCGACGACGCCCCCGGATTTACGCTGTCGGTTCAGTGGCACCCGGAATACCGTGCGGCTGAGGATCCAGTATCGCGGCCTTTGTTTGAGGCATTTGGTGAGGCGGTGCGGGCCTGGTCGCAAGGACGCCGATCCGTGAGCGCCAAAGAGCTCGCCTAGCGCTGTCCCGACGGCACGTCCTTTAAGCGTTTTACCATCTGCGCGACGTCGTCTTTTGAATACTTGGAATGGACCCTGATTTGGCTGGCCGGTTGGTTGGCCAAACCCAGTTTAGGTGCATTACGGTAAGCGATCATCGGCCGTATCGGGCGTGGTGCGAACCCGCCGCCGCAGGTTGGGCAGACATTGTGCAGCACGTTCTGGACGCAGCTTGCGCAATATGTGCATTCATAGCTGCAGATTTGGGCTGCGTCCGAGTTCGGTGGCAACTCGGCATCGCACCATTCACAATTGGGTCTGATCTGGAGCATTTTAGGATCTTCTGTGCTGGTATCTGCGGATTTGGATTTAGCCATAGAGGTTGAGCATTTCAAGCAGATCTTCGAAGCTGTTAGCCTCACGCGCGGGTTTGTCTTGGCGCCAGCGCAGCATGCGTGGAAATCGCAGTGCGACGCCGGATTTGTGCCGAGTTGAGGCCTGGATCCCCTCAAACGCAATTTCAAAAACATGGTGCGGGGTGACGGCGCGGACTGGGCCGAACCGATCAGTGGTGTTGCGCCGAACCCAAGCGGTGATCTGGGTGAACTCTGCATCCGTCAGGCCAGAATAGGCCTTGGTGAAAGGCACCAGATCGTCGCCCTTCCAGACCGCAAAGGTGAAGTCGGTATAAAGCGTGGCGCGCCGCCCAGACCCAGCTTGGGCGTAGATCATCACCGCATCGATGGTCAGTGGGTCGAGCTTCCATTTCCACCAATCACCTTTTTTGCGACCCGCCAGATACGGTGCGTTACGACGTTTAAGCATCAGACCCTCAGCCCCAAGTTCGCGGCTGTTGCCGCGTGCATCGGCCAGATCGGGCCAGTCAGTGGCAGGTAGTTCTGGTGACAGGCGTAAAGGCACCTTGGGCGGCACCTGTGCGAGGGCCTGTTGCAGCTGTGCGCGCCGATCCGACAGGGGGCGGGCGCGCCAATCAACGCCACCAAATTCCAACAGATCATAGGCCATCAGGATCACTGGCGCCTCTGCCAGCAATTTTTTGGGCACGGTCTTGCGCCCGATGCGCGATTGCAGGCGGGAAAACGACAGGGGGGCACCGTCTTTGAAGGCCAATATCTCACCATCAAGGACCGTGCCGTCGGGCAAAAAGTCCTTGGCAATGGCCAGTTCAGGAAAGCTGTCGGTTATCAGGTCCTCACCGCGCGACCAAAGAAAATGTTCTCCTCCGCGCAGAATCAATTGGCCGCGAAGACCGTCCCATTTACGCTCTGCCAGCCAGTCGGAAACTGGGCCCAGATCAGCTGGTGCGCCGTCCAGTTGATAGGCCAGATAAAACGGGTAGGGGCGTGACAGATCTGCGGTTGGATCGGGGGCCTCAACCAGCGCATGAAAGCTGATTGTATCGGGGGACCAATTGCCCATCAGTCGGTGGGTCAAGTCTGGCTGATCAATTCCTGTTGCCTGCGACAACGCGCGCGTCATCAGTTTTTGGCTGACACCCATGCGCCAACCACCTGTGATCAACTTATTGAAAACAAGTCGTTCTGTGGCGGATAGCTGACCCCATGCCAGTACAATCGCGGCCTTTTTGGCGTCCTCATCTTGGCTTGCAAGTGCGCGCAAAAGGGTGATCCAATGGGTGAGGCTTTGGTCGCTGGTTTGGGTTGCGGGTGGCAGGACCAGGGCAATCGTTTCCGACAGATCGCCCACGATCGGATAACATTCCTCAAATAACCACAGTGGGATGCCCGCCACCTCTGCTGCACATTTGCGCAATAAGGTCGTGGTCACTGCGCGCCGTGGCCTGCGGCCGGACAAAAGAGCAATGGTCCATAGCTTGTCATCATCCGGGGCCGCGCGGAAATACTGGGCCAAAGCGGCGGTCTTGGCGCTGGTCTTGGTGGTTTGATCAAGGGCAGTGAATAGTGCTGCAAACTGCTTCATTGCGGTGCACCTGTGGTGTCACCCCCAGGGGTCTCAACCTCATCTTCTTGGCCGCCAAATTCGGTTGGCACCACCTGTGCATCGTATCCCTGATCGATCAGCCATCTGCAAAAAGCAGTTGTATAGCCATGGGTCACAAAGATGCGCTCAGCACCTGTGGCCTTGATCGCGGAGTTTAGTCCAGCCCAGTCGGCGTGATCTGACATGACAAAACCGCGATCGGCGGCACGCCGGCGGCGCACACCGCGCAGGGCCATCCAACCTGAGGCAAACCCCGTTGAGACCGGACCAAACCGGTGCAACCACGCTGATCCCAACGCTGATGGCGGAGCCACGATCATCGCACCCGGGGCGGTTTTCGCATCAAAGTCAGGATCGACAAATCGAGTGGCGGGCAGGGTGATGCCTTGCGTGCGCAGAACCTTATTTGAGGCTTCTATTGCGCCGTGGGTCAAGATCGGGCCAAGGGTTGGATCTAGAAGACTAAGCACGCGCTGCGCCTTGCCCAAGGCATAACACCCAATCACAGATCCCCGACCTGCTGCGGCATTATCCGCCCACCATGTATTGATTTGATGGGCTAATTCGCTCTGTGGCGTCCAGTTGAACACTGGTAGGCCAAAGGTGCTTTCGGTGATGAAGGCATGGCATTGCACGGGATCGAACGGCTCACTCAGGCTGTCATCGACGGTTTTATAATCACCTGAGGCGACCCAGACCTCGCCTGCGACCTCTACCCGGATCTGGGCAGAGCCCGGTACGTGGCCTGCGGGGTGAAAACTGACCTTTGCGCGACCGATCTGGCGGGTCTCGCCAAAGTCGATTGTCTCAAGCTGGATCGTACCCAGACGGTGGCGAATGATCGGGGCTGCGGCTTTTGTTGACAAATAGCTGCCGTGACCCGGTCTTGAATGATCGGAATGGCCATGCGTGATCAACGCCCGCGGCACAGGTTTCCACGGGTCGATATAAAAATCTCCCGCTTCGCAGTAAATGCCGCGATCTGTAAAGCTGAGCACCATGTCTTGGCCGATCCCTTCTCAACATTGATGTTGTTGAGATTAGCACGCCGATGCCGATATGCATCGGTAATCCCGCCATTTTTAATGGGGTGCGTTTGTAGAACTTACGCGGCCATTTTCAGTTTCTGTGCGGGTGTGATGCCGCCGATACCCATATTCGGGCGGTCGTTGTTGTAAGTCCATAGCCATAGCGTGGCGAAGTCTTGAGCCTCCCACTGGCCGGT
>JBLHOS010000085.1:0-12396 GCA_047623825.1 Paracoccaceae bacterium
CCTGGATCGAACCCGCAATCGTCTGATGCGGCCGATGCCCTTGCCATTGCGATCTGTCACGCGTTCCATGCGCAGACGGCAGGCCATTTGGCCCGCGCAATAGAGGCTGCACGATGATCGGAAAGCTAACCGGCAAAATTGACTATCGCGGAACAGATCATGTCCTGATCGATGTCGGTGGCGTCGGCTATACGGTGCATTGTTCGGACAGGACCTTGGCCAGCATCGGGGGAGCTGGCGAAGCCGTTGCGCTCTACACCGAGCTTTTGGTGCGAGAAGATCTGCTGCAGTTGTTTGGGTTTCTGTCACTTTATGAACGTGAATGGCATCGCTTGTTGCTGTCGGTTCAAGGGATCGGGGCCAAGGCCTCTATGGCGATCTTGGGCACATTGGGCGCCGAAGGGGTCGCACGCGCGATTGCCTTGGGCGATTGGTCCTCGGTCAAGGCCGCCCCGGGGGTCGGACCTAAAATTGCACAGCGCGTTGTGAATGAGTTGAAGGATAAAGCCCCCGCCGCAATGGCCCTTGGTGGCAGTTTACAGGCAATATTTGGCAACGCACCGGATGATGGAGCTGTGCTTGAAGCGGTGCAGTCACCAAGATCGCAAGCCGCGCCCATGGCTCAGGCAGATGCGTTGTCAGCGTTGCAAAATTTAGGGTATGCACCGTCAGAGGCGGCCTCGGCTGTGGCACGTGCTGCCGGTGATATACCTGACGCAACCACGCCTGATTTGATCAAAGCGGCTTTGCGTCTTTTGGCGCCAAAGGATTGAAATGACGGAACCCGACCCGACCTTGCGCCCGGATCCGCGACCTGAAGACGCGGATCGCGCGTTGCGCCCGCAGCTGCTGTCGGAATTCATTGGTCAGGCCGATGTACGGGCAAATCTGGCAGTTTTCATCGAAAGTGCGCGCCTCCGGAATGAGGCGATGGATCATGTCCTGTTTCATGGCCCCCCGGGACTGGGAAAGACGACACTGGCACAGATCATGGCCCGTGAATTGGGCGTTGGCTTTCGGATGACGTCCGGCCCGGTCCTTGCCAAAGCGGGCGATCTGGCGGCGATCTTGACCAATCTAGAGCCGCGCGATGTATTGTTTATCGATGAGATCCACCGCCTGAACCCTGCGGTGGAAGAAGTTCTCTATCCGGCCTTGGAAGATTTTGAATTGGATCTGGTGATCGGGGAGGGTCCAGCTGCGCGCACTATGCGCATTGAGTTGCAGCCTTTTACGTTGGTTGGTGCCACCACCCGGATGGGTCTTTTGACAACCCCACTGCGTGACAGGTTCGGCATCCCAACTCGCCTGCAATTCTACACTATTGAGGAATTGCATGAGATCGTTATTCGTGGCGCACGCCTGATGAATATCCCTTGTGAGAGCGAAGGCGCGCTGGAGATTGCCCGCCGGGCGCGCGGCACGCCGCGTATTGCGGGCCGACTTTTGCGCCGGGTTGTCGATTTTGCAGTGGTTGAGGGAGACGGTCGTCTGACCCGCGCCATCGCCGACAGCTCCTTGACTAGGTTGGGCGTCGATCATCTGGGCCTTGATGGTGCGGATCGGCGCTATCTTTCGCTGATTGCAGAGAATTATAGCGGCGGCCCCGTGGGAATTGAGACTATTTCTGCGGCACTATCGGAAAGCCGCGATGCGGTCGAAGAGGTGATTGAGCCGTTCTTGCTCCAACAAGGCCTGATCCAGCGAACGCCGCGTGGGCGTATGCTGGCGCGTAAAGCTTGGGAACATTTGGGCTTAGCAGTCCCGGTGCGGCCCGACCAAGCCGAGCTATTTGAAGGATAGATCCGTAGATCATGACTGACCCGGTTTCCTCCCAGATCAAAGATATTGAGGCACTTTTTACCCGCTCTGACGGTACATATCTGTTTGCGCGGTGGGGCAGGCCAATCGCGCCGGTCGTGTTCGGTGTGCAAGACAGCACGGTGTCGGTCTTCAAAGGTGCGCTAGAGGCTGTCGTGGCTCTGGCGGGACATGAGTTGGCTGAGATGGACCCCGAACTTGGCGTTAATATGATGGTGTTCTTCGTCCAGGATTGGGCAGAATTGCCCGCCACCCCCAATCTGGACCGCTTGATCCCCGAATTGCCTCAACTTGTTGATCGCCTGATCGATGCGGATGCCAATCAATACCGGATCTTCCGGTTTGATCCAGATGGCGCCATCAAGGCCGCGTTCTTATTTATCCGCATGGACCACGCCATGAACTCAGTCCCTGCTGAGACGATCGCGCTAAGCCAAATAATTCAATCTATCGTGCTGTGGTCTGATCAGGCATTTTTGGGATCGTCGCCGCTGGCCGTGCTGCGCAAGGACGGCCCAGCAGTTTTGAAACCTGAAATTGCCGCAGTCATACGGGCGGGCTATGATCCGGTCTTGCCGGTTGCTGCCAATGATCCCAGCCATGCAATGCGTCTGGCCGCCCGGATCGGGGCCGTGCAATGATCCATCGCTGGCCCTTGCGCGTCTATTATGAGGACACCGATCTTGCGGGCATTGTTTATTACGCAAACTATCTAAAGTTCATTGAACGGGCCCGGTCCGAAATGGTGCGGCACGCGGCTGTGGATCAGACCGAAATGAAGGGTGTGCACGGCATCGTTTTTGCGGTTCGCCGAGTGACGGCCGACTATTTTAAGCCGGCAAAGTATGATGATCTGATTGATATTGAAACGATGGTTAGCGCCCTGAAGGGGGCCAGTTTCGACATGGTCCAAAAAGTTTGGCGTGAGGATACTTTGCTATTTCAAGCGGACGTCAGCATCGTTTGCCTCAATTCTGATGGCAAAGCTGTGCGCATCCCGGCGGATATTCGCCATAAGATTGAAACAATAACGGCATTTGGTCGTGATTGACGCGATGCTATTGGCGTTCCCCCTTACAAGTTGCTAACATGACACATTAATGAGGCCTTGATAACAGGGCCCAACCGGTCGCCGGGGCAGACAGGAAATGCAGGAATGGAAACGGAAACGCTAGGCTTGGCGCAGGAAATGGATTTTTCCTTGATCGCCTTGTTTTTTCGGTCGTCACTGACCGTACAGTTGGTAATGGTCGCGCTTGTAGTTGCATCTACTTGGGTGTGGGCCATCACCTTTCAGAAATACACAATCTATCGGCGCGCCAGACGAACGGCAGCGGCCTTTGACGGGGCGTTTTGGTCTGGGGAGCCGCTTGACGGGCTTTATGATCAGGTCGCCGCAAAACCAGACAGTGCTGCTGAACGGGTTTTTGTGGCTGGAATGACGGAATGGCGCCGGTCTTTGCGCGATGACGGGGCGTTGATCCCTGGCGTGCAGCAGCGCGTTGATCGATCCATGGATGTCGCAATTGCGCGCGAGAATGAGCGCCTGACCTCAGGGCTAAATTTTCTGGCAACCACAGGGGCCACGGCACCCTTTGTCGGGCTTTTCGGAACAGTCTGGGGCATCATGCGCTCCTTTCAGGAAATCGCTGTGTCCGGTAACACGTCACTAGCGGTCGTAGCACCCGGTATTGCCGAGGCATTGTTGGCTACCGGACTGGGGCTGTTTGCGGCCATTCCTGCGGTGATTTTTTACAATAAGCTGTCATTGGACGCAGACCGCTTGATCGGTGGTTATGAGGGGTTTGCCGACGAGTTTTCGACCCTTCTGTCGCGGCAGCTGGACTGATTTTATGGGTGCAAGTGTAGCCAGCAAAGATGACGGTGGTGGGCGCAGACGCGGACGTAGGCGCGGTGCGTCGCGACCGATGTCTGAAATAAACGTTACGCCATTTGTCGACGTGATGCTGTGCCTGTTGATCATCTTTATGGTCGCAGCACCACTGATGACTGTCGGTGTGCCGGTCCAGTTGCCGGAAACGGCTGCGACTGCATTGCCGACAACGCAAGAGGAACCCCTCAGCATCACCTTATCGGCTGATGGTCGGATCCTGATCCAATCAACTGAAGTTGCGCGTGATGAGCTAATTTCGCGCCTACAGGCGATTGCGTCAGAACGTGATAGCCAACAAGTGTTTTTGCGTGCTGATGGATCCATTCCTTATGATCAGGTCATGCAGGTCATGGGCGCGCTGAATGCCGGCGGATTCCGTGAGATTGGCCTTGTTACAGATGCTGGCGGGCCGGCCTTGACCGTTCCAGATGAGGGGTGATCGGCAATGCGCCGCGCCCTTTATGTATCAACCGGGATCCACGTTGCCCTGCTGCTATGGATTGCAGTGGGCGACAGCCTGTTTCGCAAGACACCTGAAGTTGACTTTGAGGTTACTGGCGTGACGTTGCTGTCCACCTCTGATTTTGACGCATTATTTTCCTCGGCGCCGGCGGCTGTCAGTGTTGAGACACCGGTTGCCCCTTTGGCCGTGCCTGAGGTTGAGGCGCCAGTTGTCCCACTGGCTGAGGCAGAGCAGACAGTGACCCAGCCCACGCCTGAGGCATCGCAAGCGGAGCCTGAAACACCCCCCGATGTGACCGAATTGACCACACCGCCGGTAACTGATGTTACGGATGAATTGGCCGGCCTGCCAAGCCCACCTGCCCAAGATTTGCAGGCCCCGATTTCTGAGACACCGACCCCGCGTGAAGCGCCGCGCGTGGCGCCAACTCCAGCTCCGGCACCAGCGCCTGATGTTGAAACCGCCCCTGATGTGGTGGCGGAACCGACGCCAAGCGAGACCGAGACCGCCCTGCCGATTGAGGAGCCGACACCGACTGCCCCCGAAGAGGCATCAACTGAGATTGTTACCGAAGCTGAGGTGCCTGCACGCTCAATTGCGCCAACTTCCTCTGTTCGGCCCACTGCGCGGCCACCGCGCCCGACGCCGGCCCCCGCAGAAACTGCGGCTGAGACAGCGCCTGAGACAATACCCGAGGTGACCGCCGAAGCACCTGCTGCGACCGAAGATGCAGTGGCCAGCGCCATCGCCGCAGCAGTTTCTGAGGCCGCAACCCCGTCGCCGGCATCCAACTTGCCGGTCGGCCCACCTCTGACCCAAGGGGAGCGGGAGGGCCTGCGCGTCGCCGTTCAGGCTTGCTGGAATGTCGGCTCACTTTCGTCAGACGCCTTGGCCACGACGGTTATCGTCTCGGTTCAGATGTCACAGGATAGTCGGCCAGAGACCAGCTCTATCCGCATGATCGGATCAGAAGGTGGCTCAGATGCTGCGGCAAGACAGGCGTTTGAGGCAGCCCGCCGGGCTATCATTCGCTGTGGCGCAAGCGGTTACAATTTACCGTCAGACAAATATGATCAATGGCGTGATATAGAAATGACATTCAATCCAGAAGGCATGAGGTTGAGATGACCCGATTTTTCCAAGGTTTTGCATTGGTATTGGCGGCTGCTGCATTGATAGCAGTCGCTGGACCGTCCGCTGCGCAGAACAGTGTCGGCCCGCTAAGGATCGAAATCACCGAAGGCGTGATTGAGCCTTTGCCTTTTGCAGCGCCCACTTTCATCGCGGAAAATCCGTCGCTTGCAGATGCTGCGGCAGATATCACACGGGTGATTGCCGCGGATTTGCGCGGTACCGGTCTGTTTCGTGAAATACCGCGGGAGGCGCATATCTCACCGATCACCAGCTTTGACAGCCCAGTTCAATTTGCCGATTGGAAGGCGATAAATGCGCAGGCGCTGATCACTGGGTCTGTGTCGCAGGGGCCGGGCGGCCAATTGATCGTCCAGTTCCGCCTTTTTGACGTTTTCTCAGAACAACCGCTTGGCGATGGCCTGCAATTTGTCGGCAGTGCCGATAGTTGGCGGCGCATGGCCCATAACGTGGCAGACCAAGTTTACCAGCGGATCACAGGCGAAGGTGGATATTTTGACAGTCGCGTTGTGTTTGTCTCTGAGACTGGGCCCAAGAACGCACGTCTGAAACGCCTTGCGATCATGGATTATGACGGTGCCAATGTTCAGTTTCTGACTGACAGCCGCTCCATCGTTTTGGCGCCCCGGTTCTCACCGAACGGTGACCGGGTGCTTTATACCAGTTACGAAAGTGGTTTTCCCCGAATCTATGTGATGGATGTGGCGACGGTACAGTCGCGTGTATTGGACAATCAGCCGGGCACGATGACCTTTGCGCCGCGGTTTTCGCCCGACGGTCAGCGAGTTGTCTTCTCTCTCTCGCAGGGCGGGAATACGGATATATACGTGTTAGACCTGAACTCCGGTCAGCGACAGCGCCTGACTGAGTCGCCTTCAATCGAAACCGCCCCCAGTTTTTCCCCTGATGGGTCGCAGATTGTGTTTGAAAGCGATCGGTCGGGTACACAGCAGATCTATGTGATGTCATCCAATGGTGGTGAGGCCCGGCGCATCAGTTCCGGGACTGGTCGGTACGGAACGCCCGTTTGGTCGCCTCGGGGTGATCTAATTGCCTTTACCAAACAGACTAATGGACGGTTTCATATCGGTGTAATGCGTGTTGATGGCAGTGAAGAGCGTTTGTTGACCGCGTCCTTTTTGGATGAGGGGCCAAGCTGGGCCCCTAATGGCCGCGTGATCATGTTCACCCGTGAGACCGCCGGGGCTGACGGGGCGCCTGCGCTTTATTCTGTCGATATATCCGGCCGAAATCTGCAGCGTGTTTCCACGCCCGGACCGGCCTCTGACCCGGCTTGGTCACCACTATTGCAATAGCGATCACGGAGCTGCGATTTGCATGCACGCCTACAAATGTTACCCTGCGCCACAAGAGCGCCTGAAAAGAGGACACGAGCGAAATGAAAATGTTTACAAAAATGGCCCTGATTGTCATGACCCTTGGCCTTGCGGCCTGTGGTCAGGGCGGATTTCTGGGCGATGGCCCGATTGATCTGAATGCCAACAACGGTGCCGGTGCCGGTGCGGGTGCACAAGACCCGAATTCGACGGCCTATTTCAACCAGACAGTGGGTGACCGCATTTTGTTTGCGGTCGATCAATCAACGCTGGCCTCTGAGGCGCAATTTATTTTGGATGGGCAGGCCGACTGGATGCTGCGCAACATGGAGTATTCTGCGATCATCGAAGGCCACGCCGATGAGCAGGGCACACGTGAGTATAACCTTGCCCTTGGTGCGCGTCGTGCGGCATCAGTCCAACAATATCTGGTCAGCCGCGGCGTTGCGTCCAGCCGTCTTCGCACCGTCAGCTACGGCAAAGAGCGTCCGTTGGAAATTTGCTCCGCAGAAAGCTGCTATGCGCAAAACCGCCGGGCTGTGACCGTTCTGTCAGCTGGCGCAGGGACCTGATCTGATGCTGCGCCGTCTACTCGTTTGTGCAGCCTTGGTGCTGACCCCCGCCTCTGCCACCCTTGCGCAAGAACAGGATCCGACCTTGGCCGATATTCGCCAAGAGCTGACGATTCTTCATGTTGAGATGCAGCGGTTGCGGCGGGAGCTGAGCACCACAGGCTCTCCGCAGATCGATGTAGGCGGCAGCACAGCACTGGAGCGAATGGACGCAATTGAGGGTGAGCTGCGTCGCCTGACCGCGACCACCGAAGAATTGGGGCTGCGGATCAACCGGGTTGTGGACGACGGCACAAACCGCGTTGGCGATCTGGAGTTCCGTCTGTGTGAACTGGAACAAGATTGCGATATTGGCGCATTGGGTGACACTCCCAGTCTGGGTGGCGAAGTTTTGGGTTTGGGCTCGGCCCCAGCCCAAACATCAATCACAGATGGCACACAAACATCACTGGCACTAAGTGAGCAGTCCGATTTCGACCGCGCTATCGCCGCCTTTGAGACTGGTGAATTTGTTGACGCATCAGTGCAGTTTGAGGCGTTTTTGGCGACTTATCCTGGTGGCCCGCTAAGTTCAGAGGCGCATTTCTGGCACGGTGAGGCCGAGGCCGCACAGGGTGCCTGGAGCAGGGCAGCACGGGCCTATCTTGATAGTTTTAGTGGGGCCCCGGATGCGCCGCGCGCCGCCGAAAGCTTGCTAAAGCTGGGGACCAGTCTTGACCGGCTGGGCCAGCGAGACGATGCATGTCGGACCATCGCGGAGGTCGAACTGCGTTACCCATCGTCACCAATTGTGCAAGATGCCCGGTCTGCGATGCTCAATATCGGTTGCAATTGACGCTTTCTCAGCGATTTACTGAACAAATGGCCGTGCTATTTAATGGGGCGGTCCCGCAACACATCGGCATCGCACTGTCTGGTGGTGGCGACTCAATGGCATTGCTTGGACTTGTTGCTGATTGGGCCAAGAACGGCTGCAAAGTGACGGCAATCACGATCGACCATGGGTTGCGTGCTGCCAGTGCGAATGAGGCCGTATTTGCGCAAGTGGCTGCCGAACGGCTGGGCGTGACCCATGTTACTTTATCTTGGAAAGACTGGGATGGGCGCGGCAACCTACAGGCTGAGGCGCGGCAAGCACGTTATGCACTGATGACCAACTGGCAACACGACAGAGCTCCCGATATGACAGCGATCTTGCTGGGGCACACGCTGGACGATCAAGCCGAGACAGTCTTGATGCGTTTGGCGCGTGGATCTGGGGTGGACGGGCTGGCGGGTATGACGGTTGTACGCGGATCGGTGCCGCCGGGCAGCACTGCATTCCTGCGACCATTGTTGAGTGAGCGCCGGGCAGATCTGCGCATTTATCTGAATGTGGCCGGGATGACGTGGTTGGACGATCCCAGCAATGACGATACTAGGTTTGAGCGTGTTCGGATCCGACAGGCACTTGCCCATCTTGAACCTTTGGGCATTTCGCCCGATAGGCTGGCCAGCACTGCGCAATCGATGCAACGTGCAAAGCTGGCATTGGACCGGCGCACGGATGAAATCGCGCAACAGATCGCGCATGAGCCAGCCCCTGGCATCGTCTCCTTCGACCGGCTTGGACTATTTGCGATCGACCCTGAAACCCGGTTGAGGTTGGTCGCCCATGCCCTGAAATCGGTCACATCAGCGCCCCACAGGCCGCGCCTTGCCACATTGGAGCGGACACTGGGCAAAGCAGCGGGCGGAGAGGGCAGCACGCTGCACGGAGCGCTTGTGACCGTGACTCCGACACAAGTTTTCATCAGCCGCGAGTTGGAGGCAGTAAAGTCGCAGACCCACCCGTTAGAGGCAGCACAACCTTGGGATCAGCGTTGGCTATTTTCGGGCTCTGCCCTGATCGGGACGACAATTTCCGCACTCGGAGAGGCGGGAGTGTCACAAATTAACCGTCCCCCAGAGATTCCCCGCGCAGCACTTTTATCCTATCCTGCCGCATGGCAGGGCGAAAATGTCGCGTTTGTCCCTAAAATTATGACTATTCCAGCTGCAATGGCAGAATATATTGTTCCTGCGGCCTTCCCTCTGACGTGATTATCGCATTGAAGTTAGCGATCGCATGTCTATCTTACCATTTGTGCTTGGTGAGCTGGTTTCCCATGCGCGTATGTAAGGAGAATTTTTTTGGGCAACGCGAGAAACATCGCATTCTGGGTCATCTTGTTTTTGTTGATCCTGGCGCTTTTCAACTTGTTCAGTGGTGGCCAGTCCACAATGAACGCCCGAACGGTGGCATATTCTGATTTCATCAACGAAGTTGATAATGGCGGTGTCCAGTCTGTCACTTTGGATGGTGAGACGGTTCAATTCACTACCGGTGCAGGAACATTTCAAACGATCAAGCCGACGGATGTCGACGTAACGGGCTTGCTGCTTGAAAACAGTGTTCGGATCGAGGCGCGCGCGCAAGAACAGTCGGGCTTCTTCTCTCTGTTGTCGCTGTGGCTTCCGGTTCTGCTGCTGATTGGTGTCTGGATCTTTTTTATGAACCGGATGCAAGGCGGTGGCCGTGGTGGTGCGATGGGCTTTGGTAAATCGAAGGCCAAACTGCTGACTGAAAAGCACGGTCGCGTTACCTTTGATGAAGTGGCTGGCATTGATGAGGCTAAGGAAGAGCTGGAAGAGATTGTAGAGTTTCTGCGCAATCCCCAGAAATTCTCTCGGCTTGGTGGTAAAATCCCCAAAGGCGCACTTCTTGTGGGCCCTCCGGGTACGGGTAAAACCCTTTTGGCACGCGCAATCGCGGGCGAGGCGGGCGTGCCATTCTTCACAATCTCAGGATCTGACTTCGTTGAAATGTTCGTTGGTGTCGGCGCAAGCCGGGTTCGCGATATGTTTGAACAAGCCAAAAAGAATGCGCCCTGCATCGTCTTTATCGACGAGATTGATGCTGTGGGCCGGTCCCGCGGCGTCGGCTACGGCGGCGGCAACGATGAGCGTGAGCAAACCTTGAACCAACTGCTGGTCGAGATGGACGGTTTTGAGGCAAATGAAGGCATCATCATCGTCGCGGCAACTAACAGGCCTGACGTTCTGGACCCGGCATTGCTCCGGCCGGGTCGGTTTGACCGTCAAGTGCAGGTGCCAAACCCTGACATCAAAGGCCGAGAGAAGATCTTGGGCGTTCATGCTCGTAAAACGCCGCTTGGCCCCAACGTCGACCTGCGCATCATCGCGCGCGGCACACCAGGGTTCTCGGGCGCTGATCTGGCCAACTTGGTCAATGAGGCTGCCCTTAGGGCTGCTCGTATCGGGCGCCGGTTCGTGGCGATGGACGATTTCGAGTCCGCGAAAGACAAGGTCATGATGGGGGCAGAGCGACGCTCCATGGTGATGACCGAGGATGAGAAAAAGCTGACCGCATATCACGAAGCTGGTCATGCGATCGTTGGTCTGAACGTTCCGCAACATGATCCGATCCACAAGGCGACGATCATTCCACGGGGCCGTGCCTTGGGTCTGGTTCTTAGCCTGCCAGAGCGGGATCAACTGTCTGTCAGTTTGACCAAGTACACCTCCAAAATCGCTATGGCGATGGGTGGTCGTGTCGCTGAAGAGCTGGTGTTTGGCCCGGAGAACGTAACCTCTGGCGCGTCGTCGGATATTCAACAGGTCTCTCGGATTGCGCGGGCAATGGTCACGCAGTTTGGCTATTCTGAAGAGTTGGGTTTTGTTGACTACGCCAATGAGCAGCAATCTCCTCTGGGTTCATACGGTGGTGGTGTCAGTCACTCGGCTGCGACACAGAAGATGATCGACGATAAGGTCAAAGAGCTAATCGATACAGGGTATCAAACGGCGAAACGTATTTTGACCGAAAAGGCTGATGATCTTGAGCGGCTGGCAAAAGGCCTGTTGGAATATGAGACATTGACCGGCAGCGAAATCAACAAAGTTATCGCAGGTGAACAGTTGAACCGCGGTAGTGATGATGATTCTGATGTCGGCGGCGGTGTGTCTTTGACCGCCGTTCCGAAAACTAAACCAAAGTCAAAACCTTCGAGTGACACTGGTTTGGAGCCGGAACCAACCAGCTAAAGATAAATTCTGAAGAAAGCCCCGGTTGACCGGGGCTTTCTTTATTGGATCAATGGATGTCATAAGATACCAGATCGTCCTAATCGCCGAGGGTCCGATGCCAGCACTAATTCCGACCCATGTCACCGCTGAGATTGTTTGGCTGGGGTTCAACCAGGACCGTGACGTGACACTGCGGTCCATCAGTGCGCAGTCCTTGCAACTCAGCTTTGCGGGTTTTGAAGGCGAAAGCCACGCAGGTCTAACGCGACCCTCCGACAGTCGGGTGCTGTCACAGTATCCCCGTGGCACAACAATTCGAAATACCCGCCAGTTATCAATCGTCAGCCAAGAGGATCTGGACGTGATTGCCGCCAATATGGGGGTCGTAGCGGTCGATCCTGCGTGGGTCGGGGCCAGCCTTGTACTGCGCGGAATTCCCGATTTCACCCATATTCCACCTGCCTCGCGGTTGCAAAACGCGCAAGGGACCACGCTGACAATCGATATGGAAAATCGACCCTGCCACCTACCAGCAAAGGTAATCGATGAGGATGCCAACGGTTACGGCAAGGCCTTTAAGGCCGCCGCTTATGGCCTGCGGGGTGTGACCGCATGGGTGGAGCGTGAAGGTGTCGTGAAACTGGGTGAAATCATGCGCCTGCATATCCCTGATCAACCGATTTGGCCGCATCTGGCCACCACATTGACTGCCGCAAAACAGAAGTAGCGCCACAGTTTATATATAAGAAATTGTTCTAGAATGACGCAGCGCGCTCATTGCCAAAAGCACGGCTGTAGCGTCGGTTTAAGTGTTGAAACGTTCCAATGAATGTAGCTCGACGCGTATCGGAAACGCAAAGTGACGGACGCGAGGGTGAATATGTCGGAAACGCCCCTGTTCAGACGGCCGCAGAACGCTATAGGCGATGGAGTATTTGCATAAACCTAGCGTTAGGACCCTTTTACATGGCCTTCAAGACCGACATTGAGATTGCCCGCGAAGCGGACAAAAAACCCATTCAGGAGATCGGGGCCAAGCTTGGCATTCCCACGGAACATCTGCTGCCTTATGGCCATGATAAGGCCAAG
>JBLHOS010000086.1:0-12296 GCA_047623825.1 Paracoccaceae bacterium
ATTTAAGGCTGGAACAGGGACAAAAATGACGCGGGGAACACGATTGGTAGTGGCAGCGCTTTTGGCGCTGTCCGCTTGCACCCAAGTGCCGGGCGTTGATATGTCTCCGCGTCCGGTCATTCGTGATCCGTCGGTCCTCTCTGCCCCTGAGCCATCTGCCGAAAGCCAATCGTTCGCACGCTACTATTCTGGCGTGCAATCGCGGCTTTTGGCGCAAGGGCTATTGCGCACAGATGGCGGCGGGCCTGACACACCCGTTACGCAACGCATTCTGGTTGAGAACTTTGAGCGGATTGCGCTTTTTGATGAATATACCCTGCGTAACGGGCGATTTGTGGCGCAAGAAACACCATCGCGCTTGCGTCGGTGGGCCGATCCCGTGCGCGTTCAGCCGTCCTTTGGCGCGTCGGTCGATGCCGAGACACGCACCACCGATATCGCCATTTTGGACGCCTATTCACAGCGCTTGGCCCGGGTCAGTCGCCATCCGATCCGGCAAGTGTCGTCGGGTGGGAATTTCCACGTTCTGTACCTGAACCGGGATGAGCAGCGCGGCGCCGGCCCGTTGTTGCGCCAATTGTTGCCAGACATCGGTGAGGCAACGATCCGAGCGATTACCAGCTTGCCACGCTTTACTTTTTGCTCGGTCTTTTCGTTTTCCTCACCGGTTGAGCCATCGACCTATGTGGCAGCGATCGCGATCATTCGAACCGAGCATCCCGATCTCTTGCGTCGCTCGTGCATTCACGAAGAGGTCGCCCAAGGCCTGGGCTTGCCCAATGACAGCGCCTTTGCGCGCCCTTCAATCTTCAATGATGACGAAGAGTTTGCGTTGCTGACCACCCATGATGAGCTGCTTTTGCGCATGCTTTACGACCCGCGCCTTTCGCCCGGGATGCAACCTGATCAAGCCCGACCTATATTGCGTGTCATCGCACAAGGGTTGGTCGCGGGGCCTGGTTAAGGCCGCCACCCCAATTTGTTTTCAGAAGGACCCCTACCCATGTCTATTTTTGATTTTCTCAGCGGCCAATTTATCGACGTCATACATTGGACCGATGACACCCGTGACACCATGGTCTGGCGTTTTGAGCGTCAGGGACATGAGATCAAATACGGCGCCAAGCTGACGGTCCGCGAAGGCCAGGCCGCCGTGTTCATTCATGAAGGCCAGATGGCGGATGTGTTCACGCCCGGTCTTTATATACTTGAAACCAACAACATGCCGATCATGACCAATCTTCAGCATTGGGATCATGGTTTCCGCTCGCCGTTCAAGTCAGAGATCTATTTCGTCAACACCACCCGGTTTGCAGATCTGAAATGGGGCACTAAGAACCCGATCATGCTGCGCGATCCAGAATTTGGCCCAACCCGTATTCGCGCCTTTGGCACCTATTCAGTTAAGGTCAAGGACGCCGCCAAGTTCATGACTGAGATCGTCGGAACCGATGGTGAATTCACCATGGATGAGATCAGTTTCCAGATCCGCAACATCATCGTACAGGAATTTTCGCGCGTGGTCGCAAGCTCAGGCATCCCGGTGCTGGATATGGCTGCCAACACAGCCGATCTGGGTAAACTGGTTGCCGCACAAATCGCGGGCACCTTGGATCAGTACGGACTGATACTACCCGAGCTTTATGTCGAGAACGTCTCATTGCCGCCCGCGGTTGAAGCTGCCCTTGATAAGCGGACCTCGATGGGCATCGTGGGCGATCTGGGCAAATACACCCAATTCTCAGCGGCCGAAGCGATGACTTCTGCGGCCAACAACCCGGGCGGCGGTGGCGGCATGGGGGCCGGTCTTGGTATGGGGATGGGCATGGCGATGGCAAACCAAATGGCAAATATGGGGCCCTGGGGTGCAGCACCGGCGGCCACCCAACCAGCAGCCGCCGCACCACCTCCGCCCCCGGTTGAACATGTCTGGCACATTGCCAAAAACGGCGAAACCAAGGGTCCGTTTTCCAAGGCAAGTTTGGGCCAGATGGCCGCCGATGGCCGCCTGAGCCGAGACAGCCTTGTCTGGACAGCCGGACAAGACGGCTGGATCAAGGCCGACGATATTCGAGAGTTGGCACAACTGTTCACGATCTTGCCACCGCCACCGCCACCCGGGGTCTGAGCCGTTGCCTGCCCCGCGCACCTGAACCCTTTTTCTTGGTCCAAATACTCATGATCCTAGGCTGACCCACATGTCCGACACCGCTTCGCTTGACGCCGCCCCAAAACAGCAGGAACACCGCTTTCCTTGCGACAATTGCGGGGCCGATTTTCGGTTTGATCCCGCGCAGGGTAAGCTGATCTGCGATCATTGCGGCAATGAACAAGCAATGGCCGGCGGCCCGTGGAAAGGTTCAGCGATCCGAGAGTTAGATTTTCGCACTGCCGTGCGCGATCAACTGCCACACGCCGAAATGGAGGAAACTCGGGTCCTGTCATGCCCCAATTGCGGCGCGCAGGTTGAGTTCAGCCCCGATGTGCACGCTGCCGAATGCCCATTTTGTGCAACACCTGTGGTCACCGACACCGGCAAGCATCGCCACATAAAACCCAAGGGCTTGTTGCCGTTTGCGGTCGATGAACCGACCGCCCATGATGCGATGAACGCTTGGCTGGGTAAGCTGTGGTTTGCCCCAAGCGGATTGCAGGAATATGCCCGCAAAGGGCGCAAGATGTCTGGGATCTATGTCCCATATTGGACGTTTGATGCCGACACAAAATCTGCATATCGCGGGCAACGCGGCACGGTTTATTATGAAACCCGCACTGTTCATCGCAACGGTAAATCCCAAACGGTTCAGGTCCAAAAGGTCCGTTGGAACAACGTCTCTGGTCGGGTACAGCGCTTTTTTGATGACGTGTTGATCCTCGCCTCAAAATCCTTGCCAAAATCTTACACTGACAATCTGGCGCCGTGGGATCTGACGTCGTTGGAACCCTATAGCCCTGAATATCTGGCGGGCTTTCGGGCAGAGGGCTACACCGTGGAGCTGGACCAAGGCTTTGATGAAGGGCGTGAGATCATGGACCGCAAGATCGCCCGCGACATCCGGTTTGATATCGGCGGGGATCGCCAACGCATTGATCAAGTCGATACAAACGTATCGGACATCACATTTAAACACGTCCTGCTGCCGGTCTGGCTGGCCGCCTACAAATACAGCGGCGAAAGCTATAGGTTTGTGGTGAATGGGCAATCGGGAAAGGTTCAGGGAGAGCGTCCTTGGTCAGTCTGGAAGATCGCATTTGCGGTCCTCGCTGCCCTGATCGTGGCAGGAACGGTGGGGTATTTCTATGCCCAGACCCAGATATAGCCCCAGATTTGCGCAACAAATTGACCTGCCTGCTGAAGCGTCTTTGCGGCGGTTGCAGCTACCGATATTCTGTCTATTAACTGGAATAATAACTGGCGCCCGGCTAGGACTGTCCCGAGATGATGAGAGGCCCAAAAATGATCCTGTGCTGCGGAGAAGCCCTAGTTGATATGCTGCCCCGGCAGACACCAGATGGCGAAGCGGCCTTTGCACCGCACGCAGGCGGCGCTGTGTTTAATACCGCAATCGCTTTGGGACGTTTGGGTCTGAACGCCGGCTTGTTTACCGGCCTTTCGGATGATTTATTTGGAATCGTTTTGACCGACGCCCTGTCAGCAAGCAATGTGGGCAGCCAATTGGCCGCCCGCTCAGACCGACCCACAACGCTGGCCTTTGTGAAGCTGACTAACGGTCAGGCGGAATATACGTTCTATGATGAAAATACCGCTGGCCGGATGCTGCAAGAGGCCGACCTGCCAACAGATCTAGGCAGTGTGGATACGCTGTTCTTTGGTGGGATCAGTCTGGCGGTTGAACCTTGCGCGCAGGCCTATGAGGCGTTGTGCCTACGTGAGGCCGCAAACTGCGTGATCATGATTGACCCAAATATCCGCCCCGGATTTATCAAAAACGCCGCGGCCTACCGCGCACGGATCGACCGGATGATCGCAGTCAGCGATATCGTGAAACTGTCTGATGAAGATCTGGTTTGGCTGCGCGACGACGGTGATCTGGCAATGCTGGCCCGCCAGATCCTGGATCAGGGTGCCAAGATGGTTTGCGTAACCGAAGGGGCGCAAGGCGTCACCGCGTATACTGCCCAGCAGACTGTGCGCGTCGCCGCAGCGCAGGTTGAGGTTGTTGATACGGTTGGGGCTGGCGACACATTTAATGCGGGTGTGATGGCGTCGCTGTCGCACTTGGGCCTGCTCAGCAAATCTGCCTTGGCAGATGGCTTGAGCGCAGAGGCAATCACGACGTCCCTCACGTTTGGGGCACGGGTCGCCGCAGTTACTGTCAGCCGTGCAGGTGCAAACCCGCCTTGGGCCGCGGAGCTGGAATGAGAGCGCTTTTACAACGGGTAAAATCCGCCTCTGTCGATGTGGCAGGCCAACGTATTGCCGCGATCGACGACGGTTTGTTGATCTTCATCTGTGCAATGGCCGGCGACACGCCGGCGCAGGCCGAAGCGATGGCTGCCAAAATCGCCAAGACCCGCATCTTCAAAGATGAGGCGGGTAAGATGAACCGCTCTGTCACCGATGTCTTGAGCAGCGCACTGGTGGTCAGCCAATTCACCTTGGCCGCCGATACGTCGCGCGGCAACAGACCGGGGTTTTCGGCGGCCGCATGCCCAGAGCTGGGTGAGCAGTTGTATCTGCATTTTGCACAGGCACTTAGCGCGCTTGGCCTGCCAGTTCAGACTGGGCAATTTGGTGCAGATATGTCCGTGGCGCTGATCAATGATGGGCCCGTTACTATTTGGCTTGAAAATTAAGCGCTTTGGGCAGTTTCTTTCGCCCCTGCCCCAGCGAATTCTTGATGGCAGGTTGCAAACGCCCCCATCTACAGATCATTGCGCTCTGCAATTCAGTCGCTAGGGTAGTCGTATGACGGATAGTTTAAAGTTCTTTGACGAAATGCTCGGCACCGGTACCGGGCCGCGCCCGCCCTACGGCCGATATGACGCCTGGTTCCAGTCTGAGGACTTGCGAGAGCTGCGCAAGAAGTCGACCGAGGCTGAGCGATTTTTCAGGCGAACTGGCATCACCTTCAACGTCTACGGCCAAAATGAGGCTGATGAGCGGCTAATCCCGTTTGATATTGTGCCACGCATCATCTCAGCGCGAGAATGGGCGCGTCTGACCAAAGGAATTGAGCAGCGAGTCCGTGCGATCAATGCGTTTTTATATGACATCTATCACCGGCAAGAGATCCTGCGCGCAGGCCGCGTGCCCAAAGAGCTGATTGAGCGGAACGTCGCGTTCTTGCCGCAGATGATCGGGGTCTCGCCACCGGGCGGCATCTACACCCATATCGTCGGCACTGATCTGGTACGTACCGGCGAAGATGATTTCTACGTTCTGGAAGACAATGCGCGCACGCCCTCTGGTGTCAGCTATATGCTGGAGAACCGTGAGACCATGCTGCAGATGTTCCCAGAGCTGTTCAGCAAGATCAAAGTGCGCGAAGTGTCGGATTACCCGGTGCAATTGCGCCGCTCACTTGCCGCCTGCTCTCCAAATAAATCAAGCGGCGGATGCACAGTCGCGGTCCTGACACCCGGGATCCATAATTCAGCCTATTTTGAGCACGCGTTTCTGGCCGACCACATGGGCGTGGAATTGGTGGAAGGTCACGATTTGCGGGTGGTTGATGGGCGTATCGCGATGCGCACAACCCGTGGTTATCAGGCGATTGACGTCCTTTATCGTCGAGTTGACGACGATTTTCTGGACCCTTTGAATTTCAATCCATCCAGCATGCTGGGTGTACCCGGCATCATGGATGTGTACCGTTCGGGTGGGATCACCATAGCCAACGCACCCGGTACTGGCATTGCAGATGACAAAGCGATCTACAGCTACATCCCTGAAATCATTGAGTTCTATACCGGTGAAAAGGCGATCCTGAAGAATGTGCCAACGTGGCGCTGTAGTGAAGCCGACGCCCTGGCCTATGTGCTGAATCATCTGGATGAGCTGGTCGTCAAAGAGGTCCACGGCTCTGGTGGATATGGCATGTTGGTGGGGCCTGCTGCATCCAAAAAAGAGCTGGCAGCATTTCGCGCCAAGCTGACAGCGCGCCCGTCCAACTATATCGCACAGCCAACATTGGCGCTATCGACGGTGCCGATCCTGACGCAAAAGGGACTGGCACCGCGCCATGTCGATCTTCGGCCCTTCGTTTTGATGTCACCCGATAAGATCCAGATCACACCGGGTGGCCTGACGCGCGTGGCACTAAAACAAGGGTCACTTGTTGTGAATTCGTCCCAAGGTGGCGGCACCAAGGACACTTGGGTTTTGGAGGAGTAGCGGCCATGCTGGGAAAAACAGCAGGTGGTCTGTTTTGGATGTTCCGACATCTGGAGCGCTCAGAAAATACCGCACGCCTGATCGAGGCGGGGTTTCGGATTGCTCTGACGCGCCCCGATGGGGCCGATGATGAATGGGCCAGCGTCTTGCAAACTGCAGCGGTCGCGCGCATCTACAGGGCTCGCCACGACAGTGTCGATGGCCCCAGTGTGGTCGACTTTTTGTTGCGTGACACGACCAATCCATCGTCGGTTCTGTCGGCTATTTCCAGTGCCCGGCAAAACGCCAGACTGGTGCGAACCGCCCTAACCCGAGAGGTGTGGGAGGCCGTGAACGACACGTTCATGATCCTTAAACAAACACTTTCTCGGCCAATCCGAGAGCGTGATCTGCCCGAAGTTCTGGGTATGATCCGGCAACAAAGCGCGCTGGTTAGCGGCGCCTTGCATGGCACGATGCTGCGCAATGACGGCTTTGACTTTACCCGTCTGGGAACATTTCTGGAGCGGGCCGACAACACCGCGCGGATTTTGGATGTGAAATACTATGTATTACTGCCTTCGATCAGTCAGATCGGCAGTTCGCTGGACAATGTGCAATGGGAAACGATCCTGCGCTCAGTCTCTGGCCAACGATCATTCAGGTGGGTCAATGGTGGCGAAACTTCACCCAAGGGTATCGCCAATTTCCTGATATTTGATCCGCGCATGCCAAGGTCATTGGCGTTCTCGGTCAACAAGATCGGAACCAATCTAAGCTATCTGGCAGAGGAATACGGAACCCGTCACACTTGCCATGAGATGGCTGATGAATTGAATGGCCGGTTGGTGCATACCAACATTGAGAGAGTTTTTGAGGACGGACTTCATGAATTCATCACGGAGTTTGTGCGTGACTTGTCCGCCATTGGCGCACAGATCAATCATGATTACAGGTTCCTTGGATAAAACATGCGTCTGAAAATAAGACATACAACACACTATCAGTTTGAAAATCCGGTACTTTATGGTCTTCAACAGCTTCGCCTAGTGCCCAAAAGCAGTTCAGGGCAAAGTGTTCTGTCGTGGTCCATGGAGATCACTGGCGGCGTTAAACAGGCCGAATTTATCGATCATCACCAAAATGTCGTGTCCCTGATCAGTTTCGATGCTGACGCCAAGTCGATCATCGTGCGCTGCGAGGGTGAGGTCGAAACCTCCGATACCGCAGGCATTATCGGCAAGCATGCAGGATTTGCACCGCTTTGGCTGTTTGAGCGCCCGACAGATCTGACGCGTGCGGGCCCGCTGGTCCGGCGCCTGATCAAAGGGATTAACAGCGAAGCTGACGATGCAATTTCCCGCCTGCATCTGTTGTCCGCCCGGATCCGCGATGAAGTGGCCTATGAAATTGGGGAAACCACCGCCCAAACCACCGCCGAAGAGGCATTGGCCGTGGGCAAAGGCGTGTGTCAGGACCATGCTCAGATATTTGTCGCGGCGGTCCGCGCATTAGGCTTTCCAGCCCGCTATGTCTCAGGGTATCTGATGATGAATGACCGCGTCCATCAGGACGCATCACATGCTTGGGCAGAAGCCCATATCGGAAATATCGGTTGGGTCGCCTTTGATGTCTCAAACGGCATCTCAGCAGATCCGCGGTACGTTCGTGTTGCGACCGGGTTGGACTATCAAGAGGCAGCCCCTATCTCTGGCTTACGCTATGGGTCGGGCGGAGAGTCGCTGCAGGTCGATCTGCAAGTGCAACAACAGTAAGCGCGGTCAACGCGCGAAAGGGTGTCGATGACGTATTGCGTCGGGCTGAGAGTAAGTCGCGGTATATTGATGATGTCGGATACGCGCACAAATGCGGGCGTCGACAGCATATCAATCTTCAAGAAGATGTTCGTTTGGGAAACCGAGGGCGAACGCTCAATAACAATCATGACTGCGGGCAATCTGGCCACGACGCAGGCCGTTATCAGCCTGTTGAATGAGCGGGTGAAACCCGTGGATGAGCGTGCGCCATCTATTCTGACCGAACCCTCGATGTTCCAGATCGCGCGACTGGTTGGCGACACCCTGCGGGAGGTTATCGCTAATCAGACCGGTATCGAGGGACCTGTCGCCGACAGTGCGTTCAATGCATCGATGATCATTGGCGGCCAAATTCAAGGCGGTGAACCGCGGCTGTTCTTGGTCTATCCACAAGGCAACTTTGTCGAAGCGTGCGACGACACCCCGTTCTTTCAGATCGGTGAGGCCAAATACGGCAAACCGATCCTGGTTCGGGCCTATGACCCAGAGATGAGCTTTGAAGAGGCGGTCAAACTGCTGATGGTGTCGTTTGACAGCACCATAAAGGCCAACCTATCGGTGGGTCTACCGCTGGACGTGCATCTTTATGAAAGCGACACCTACAAAACTGGAACTCGGCGCCGGATTGAAAAGGATGACCCCTATTTTGAAGCCATCTCCTCTGGTTGGGGTGAAGCGTTGAAAGAGGCATTCGCGCAATTGCCGTCTTACTCGCTGGACGACTGATCTGCTGGGCCTGAAGGCCCGGTATATGTCCAGCGATATCCGGGTGGTGTAGGACCTTTATTGCGGCCGCCTTGTTCAGTTTGCTCCCAGGCGTGCGCCAGAATTCCCACGGATCGCGACAGTAAGAACAGACCGCGTGCAAGTGGTGCCGGAAACCCAAGTTCGGCATAGATGACGGCGGTTGCACCATCGATATTCATTGGAATGGGTTTGCCGGCGGAGATCGCCAGATGACGCTCAATCGCTTGACCGATCTGGGCGAACTCACCCGTGCAAACGCCCTCAACGCGGGCGCGCTCAACGGCCTGCATTAGCGCGGGTGTGCGTGGATCGGTGGGGGTGTGGAACCGGTGGCCAAAGCCGGGAACGTATTTGCCGTTTGCGGCCCGCCAATCGGCAACCACTTGTGGCAGTGCATCAAGCCCGGCCTTGGCGATCTGCGTATAAAGTCCGACTGCCTGCTCACCCGCGCCGCCGTGCACGTCGTCCAGCATATTGACCGCACTTGCCAACGCGCCGTTCAGCGGCAGACCACAGGTGACGGCCATGCGCGCGGCGGCAATTGAGGGGGCCTGCGGGCCATGATCAACGGCCGCGACCAGTGCGGCCTCCAGCAGTTTGGCCTCACCTGCATTCGGCAGATCGCCGCGCAGCATCAACCAGATCATCTGAGGGAAACTGACAGAGCCGATCAGATCCTGGATCGGATGACCGCGCAAGGCGATCCGGCCCGGTTCCATATCGATGATCGCGGTCTGCCACCAGTCTGAGACATCGCTCATATCACGCCCTCTTTTTTCAATTGCATAAGTTCGGCCGCGTCTAGACCAAGCGCGCCATAGATCGCCGCATTGTCTTGGCCCAGTTCCGGCGGCCCGTTTTCAACACATGCGGGTGCGCCATCAATCTTTAGGCCCGGACGCAAGACGCGCACCGGGCGGTCAACGCCCGGCACGTCGTCAAATTCAGCCACCAATCCACGGTCAGCGATTTGCGGATGATCCAGCACCTCTGGCACGCTAAGGACGGCCCCGCACGGGATGCCAAGCGCGTTAAGCTGATCTGCCCAATCATTTGGAGTTTGGTGCGCCAGCTGCCCCTCAATCAGATCGCGCAAGGCATAGCGATTTGCTTTGCGGTCCTCACGCGTCAGATAGGCGGGATCAGTAATCAGGTGCGCCAGGCCCAGATGAGTGGCAAGTATTTCCCACTGCTCATCCTTGTTGGCGGCGATGTTGATCAGGCCACCCTGACAGTGAAACGTGCCCGAAGGCGCAGAGGTCAGGTTCTCATTGCCATTGGCGGTTGGGGCAACGCCCGCGATCAGGTGGTTTGAAACGGCCCAACCCATTGTCGCCAAAACTGCCTCTAGCATCGAGACATCGATGACAGCGCCCCGGACAGGTGCATTCAGCGCCGCCAAGATCGCCATGGCAGCGGTCAGCCCGCCGATGGTGTCCGCAATCGGATAGCCCACACGCAGCGGCGCACTGTCAGCATCACCGGTAATCGACATAATGCCAGACAGGCCCTGAATGATCTGATCATAGGCTGGGCGCGCAACCCAAGGACCATCCTGCCCAAACCCCGAAATGGCGCAATAGATCAGCGCCGGATTTTCGGCGCGCAACACATCTGGCCCAAGCGCCAGACGGTCCATCACACCGGGGCGAAAATTCTCGACCAGCACATCGGCGGTTTTCACCAGCTCTTTTAGCAATTGCTTTCCGCGTGCATGTTTCAGGTTCAGCGTGACCGACTTCTTGCCCGCATTCTGGGCCAGGAATGACACACCCATGCCCTTGGCGTTCAGCGCAGGATCAGCGCCTAATTGGCGCGCCAGATCACCTCGGTCCACAGTTTCAACCTTGATCACCTCAGCCCCAAGATGGGCCAGTTGGTGGCACGCAAATGGACCGGCCAGAACATTGGTCAGATCAAGGACACGAATACCCGTCAGCGGTTTGGTCGGATCAGTCATTTCACCCGATGGTCCCACGTCACAAAGGCCGGCACAAGGAAGGTCAGGAACACGATCCGGTAGACGTGATGCAGCGCGACAAAGGCAGGATCGGCGTCCAACATGACGGCCAAAGCCGCCATCGTTTCCAGCCCACCGGGGGCGAACGCAATCAACAGATCGATCATCGAAAAGCCAAGGCTGGCAGAGACAATCATCGCGGCCAGAACCGTGACAAACAGGGCAAGAATGGCCAGCACAAAAGCGGCGCCAAAGGCGCGCCGGATCAGATCCATGGTGACACCTGAAAAGCGCGCACCTATCAACATTCCCATGATTGCAAAAGATGGCAGGGAGACCCAAAGCGGGATCGCACCCGGGGTTAACCCAGAACCATGCCCGATGGTCGAACAGATCATTCCAGCCAGCAGATAGGATGCCGGAATGTGAAGCCGTTTCAGTATCAAACCAACGCCGACCGCCAAGACCGCCGTCAGTCCCAAAGCAATTATCGATATCGGTGCGCCCTGGCTTTGCGTCATGCCCAGATCCACGTCTGAGATCACAGAAACCACTGCCGGCACCAAAAGCGTTAAGAACAAGACCCGCAGCGCCTGAATGACGGTGACGACGGGAACATCAGCGCGGATTTCGGTCGACAGTGACAACACATAGCTAAGATGCCCCGGTGCGGCCGAAAGTCGTGCTGTGTTGCAATCAAGCGAATAAAAGCGCTGCAGCAGCTTGGCACCACCAAAAAAAATCACTCCCAGTGCCGCCGACAAAATAAACAAGCTTAACGGCCAGCGCGCGGCTGATGCCAGCACCTCAGGCGTGACGCCCGCGCCCATGCCAAGCCCGATTGCAGTGAAACAACTATCGCGCAGAGGCACCGGAATATCCGTTTGCACCCCCATCAGAGAGGCCAAGGTGACCATCGCCGCGGGCCCTGTCAAAAACGGTGCCGGGATAGCAAGCATCGACGCCACAAATGCCCCAACCCCTCCGATCAGGAGGGTCACAAAAACTCGGCCCATCAGTCCTCGCTGGCGGTGGTCTTCTCACTGACTTTATCTTTGATCTTACGCAGATAGGACGTCAAGAACGGTGTGTCCGTCGTCAGGATTTTTGGCACCATTGGCTGCATAAACTAAGAGAGTGGTTGGCTTCATTATGCGGCGCGCTGGCGGTGATGCAAGCGGCGTGCTTCGAGCGTCTTTCGTTTGATCCTTTCACTTTGTTTTAGAACGGCTTTGTCACGTCGGAAGTGGACGTCTGATGGTGTGACGTTGTTCAGGCTCTCATGATAACGCTGATGATTGTAGTGGTCGACGAAGGCTTCAACCTGCGCTTCTAGATCACCGGGCAAGAAGTGGTTTTCCAACAGGATGCGGTTCTTTAGCATCTGATGCCACCGCTCGATCTTGCCTTGGGTTTGCGGGTGGTGCGGCGCACC
>JBLHOS010000087.1:0-12249 GCA_047623825.1 Paracoccaceae bacterium
GTCAGGGCAATCATGGACGCATCTGTTACCCGGCAGGGTTTTGCAAAGCAAAAGCCCGAGAGGGCATGCCACCATACTTCGACCGCCATTTGTAGAACGACGCGTTGCTCATCCCGTGCTCGCGGCACAGCTCAGAGACAGGCACACCGCCTTCGGCTTGGCGCAGGATCGCAAGGATTTGGGGTTCGCTGTATCTCGTCATCTTCATCTGAATTTCCTCAGGTATCTTGCCGAGAAAATTCTACTTCCGCATCCCCTTACTTTCGGGGGGGATTACCAACTCTTCGAACAATCTGGCGACAGCCTCGGCGCCTGGATCGGTCTGGCCCTGTAATTGTTCTGGGCTGATATAGGCCGCGTGACCCGCGTTCGCTTTGGACAGAGTCGCTGTGTGTGCCGCGCCTTTGCGAGCAGCCTTGGCTGCCGCCTCCAAGCTTATGTCCAATTCATCCAAGGCAGGTTTGAGGGCGTCGACCATTGTTCGATCGCCAAGATTTGCCCCTCCGATTTTCTGCATCCTCGCCAAACCAGCGCGCAGCGCCGCGTTCATCGGCAGACTACTTGCGGCGGCATCGCCTGCGGCCGTGAAAAAGATTGCAAGCAGCACACCAGACGAGCCGCCCGTGGTCTGGCTCAGCTCTTGACCAATGGCGCGCATCAGTTGCGTGTGATCGGCAAGCGGCAGATGATTGAGGGCGCCGATCAAGGCACGCGATGCCCCAGCCAAGGTTGAACCAGTGTCGCCGTTGGTTGATGTTCAGACCGCAAAGGCTTGATCGGGGGCAGACCATCGGGAAGCTCGAGCACCGACACTGGCTTGATCTCATTGCAGCCCGGCCAGACGCTCATCGGGCACGCCATTGTCAGAAGCTGGATCTCAGCCTCCGTCGCGGGCAAAACCGAAACCGAGAACCCACGCATGTCGAGCGAGGTCATCAGCGTTGCGGGTCCAACTATAAAACTGATGTTGCGCGCAATAGAGGTGCGCGCCAATTCATATGCAATAATCGACATCTCCAGCACCGAAGCGCCGCCCAGATTATTAAGGAGCGCGACGTGTGGCACGTCCTCCATGAACTGGGCTAATTTGTCTGCGACCGCATCCATGGCCTGCTTGGCGCTGGTATAGTCGATTTGCTCAACGCCAGCCTCGCCGTGGATACCAAGGCCAAGTTCAGCCTTGCCGGCGGCAATTCGATGTTCCTTGGGTGAGCCAGGAACGGTACAGGTATCCAGCGACATACCAAGGGATTTGGTGCGGGCAATCACACCCTCGGCGGCTTTGGTCATCTCATCAAGTGAGGCGCCGCCTTCGGCCAGACCTCCAGCGATCTTATGCACGAAAAGTGTTCCTGCGACGCTGCGCGGATTGGGCAGATCAGGCAGCGCGATATCCTCATCGACGATCACCATGTTCACCTTCAGTCCAAATGCCCACGCGCGCTCCGCATCAACCGACGGCGACGCAAAGACCTCACCACAGACAGCGGCAGCTAACATGCCCTCGCCCACGAAACCTGCATGGCGAGGCTCATGTCCCGATCCGCCGCCAGAGATCAAGGCGACCCTAGACTTGTCCCAATGGTCGCGGATCACGACTTTGATATGCGGATACCCATCAAGTCCCGCCAGCTTTCCTCCAGAGGTCTGTAGCAGACCATCAATGGCCTCGGTGACGATCGTTTCCTTGGAATTGATGAATTAGGTCATTCAGTTCTCCATCACGCGACACGCGCGCCGTTGGCATCGAAATAGAAGGGGTTCTGTGGCTGGATCTTGACGACATCGCCGCCGCGCAGTGGTGTATGGGCATCGGTGACCGTGATCAGATCATGATCCTTGAACGACAAGTGCAGGCGCGTTTGATCGCCCAGATGTTCGATGCGTTTCATAAGGCTGTTTTCGCCGGTACCCTGTTCAATCTGCTCGGGACGCAAGCCGATTGTTTCGGCCTTCATCGGCGCACCGGGAAACAGCCTTGCGGGCAGTACATTGATCCTAGGGTGGCCTAGTCGATTGGCCGCGTAAATGCTGACGGGGTTCTCGTAAATCTCACGCGGCGGGCCGAACTGAACAATCCTGCGACGATCAAGCACGCCGATATGTGTAGCCATGGTCATGGCCTCGATCTGGTCATGGGTGACATACAGCAGCGTCGCGCCTGAATTTGCCTGAATGCTTTTAAGCTCGACCCTGAGAACTGCGCGGAGCTTGGCATCAAGTAAGCTGAGTGGTTCATCCATCAGGTAAACCGATGGGTTTCGAACGAGGGCCCTGCCGATCGGGACGCGCTGCATCTCACCACCCGAAGGCTGTGTCGATTTGCGGTCCAGCTTGTGGGATATCTGCAGGATCTCAGCGACCTCGCCGACCTTCCGCGCGATTTCATCGGGGGGCGTGCGCAACATGGGCGATCTCAGCGGAAAGGCTAGGTTTTCGCGCACGCTCGGATGCGGGTAGAGCGAATATTGTTGGAACACCATGGCTACGTTGCGGTGCGCTGGGGTCACCCCCGCCATTGATTGCCCACCAATCATCACCTCGCCCCGGTCGGGTCGGTCCAATCCCGACACCATCCTTAGCGTTGTAGTCTTGCCTGCCCCAGTTGGACCCAAAAGCACCACAAAGGCGCCGTCAGGCACGGTCATCGTTACCTCATCCAGGGCCACGTCCGTCCCAAAGGACTTGGAGACGCCGATCAGGGATACCTCAGCCATGGCTTAACACTCCTTGATTTGCGACCGACAAAAGGGCCCGCCCGGTTCCCGAGTCAAAGACACTGACCGTGCGCGCATCTAGCGCCAGCCCCGTCACCCCCCCCACTCGAACCGTGTCACGGCTGGCAAGCCGGGCCTTGACCGTCCCATTCTGCGTGTTGAGAGTTACAATTTGTGTGGTGCCAAGATATTCGGTCGCCAGCACGCGGCCTTTGTAGGTCGCGCTGTCATCTAACCGCACATGTTCGGGCCGGACGCCCAAGCTTAGGTCGCCCGATGCACCTTCCAGAAGGCGCGGTATCGAGATGTTTGTCGCTGACAGTTTGACGCTTTCGGTGCCATTTCCGACCATGCCATGGAAATTGAACATGTTCATTGTCGGCGATCCGGTGAAGTTGGCCACAAACTTGGTCGCGGGCCAATCGTAGATCTCTTGCGGTTTGCCAAATTGTTCGAACATGCCATGGTTCATGACGACGATCTTGTCGCCCATCTGCATCGCTTCCAGCTGATCATGTGTTACCTAGGCGGTTGTGGCGCCCATTGGGTCATGCAGGCGCGCAGTTCCTCGGACATATGCTCACGAAATTCCGCATCCAAAGCCCCCAGTGGTTCGTCCATGAAGAACGCCTTGGGTTCGCGGACGATCGCACGGCCAAGGTCAACGCGTTGCCGGTCACCGCCCGACAAACCGCCGACAGGACGACTTAGGATGTTTTCAATCCCCAAGATGCGGGCGACCTCCAGAACCCGGCGATTTGCGTCGGCCCGGGACATACCTTGGCTGAGCAATGGGTAGCTGATATTTTTGCCGACATTCATGTGCGGGTAGAGCGCGAACATCTGGAACACAAAGGCAATGTCGCGTTGGCTGGCCGGTTTCCGACTGACCTCTTCACCATCAATATAGATCTTGCGCGATGTCGGCAGTGCGAGGCCGGCCATCATCTGCAGCGTCGTGGTCTTACCGCAGCCCGACGGACCAAGCAGCATAAAAAACTCACCATCCTCGATTGTGAAGCTTGAGGATTGGACGGCAGTGAAGGCGCCAAATTCCTTGCGAACATGTTCGATACTGATCTGCGCCATGGGTTACTCCGGAAAATGGCTGACGATGATGAAACCCACCGTGCCGATCAGTGTGACGATGAAGGAATAGGTGAACAGCCACAGCGCAAAGGGCTGCATCAGCATAAAAACACCCACTGCGATAAGAATGGACGCGACCATTTCCCACGGACCCCGGCAAAACCGCAGCAGACCTTTGATGAAATTTCTCATTTGCGGACCGCCCCGAATATGATCCCGCGCAAGAGGTGTTTGCGCAAAAGGATAGTGAAAATCATGACCGGCAGAAGAAACAGAGTCGCTCCGGCAGCCACGGCAGGCCAGTCCTGTCCGCTGACGCCGATGATGGTTGGAATGAAGGGTGGCGCAGTTTGCGCGTTGCCAGACGTCAACAACACCGCAAAGGCGTACTCGTTCCACGCAAAGATCAGACAGAAAATCGCGGTGGAGGCGATGCCCGTGGCGGCTTGCGGTAGAACTACTTTGTAGAACGCTTGGAATCGCGTGTAGCCGTCAATCAGAGCTGCTTCCTCGTATTCGATCGGGATCTCGTCAATGAACCCTTTCAAAAGCCACACCGAAAGCGACAGGTTTACCGCCGTGTAAAGCAAGATCATCCCAATATGGGTGTCCGACAGCCCAAGCGACCGGAACATCAGGAAAATTGGGATCGCGACGGCGATCGACGGCATCATTCGTGTGGACAGGATAAAGAACAGCAGGTCGTCTTTCAGCGGGATCCGATAACGTGAAAACGCATAAGCTGCGAGCGTCCCCAGAAATACTGACAGGAAGGTCGAACCAAAGCCGATGATGATCGAATTCACGAACCGCTCGCCGTAGCGCGATGGGCCCACAATCGCCATGTCGTATTGTGCCACAATGCGATCATACCAGGTCTCGGGTGGGTTGGCTGCTAGGAACTCTTCGGACTGACGGGTGCGCGTGGTGAACAGATTAACGTATCCTTCCAAGGTCGGTTCAAACAGCACTTGCGGCGGGTAGGCTATAGCGTCCGAGGGTGATTTGAAGCCGGTCGAGATAATCCAGATCAGCGGCATCAGAGTAATCATCGCATAGGCCACGACCAGAACGCCCGCGATCCATTTTTGACGGCCTGAGGGCTCGGTTACGGAATAACTGCTCATCTTTCTTTCACCTTATTAAGGGCCTTCACGTAGATTGAGGCCAGGCCAAAGACGGTCACAAAAAGAATTATCGCGTAGGCTGATGCGTAGCCTGTGCGCCATCTTTCGAAGGCTTCGCGTTTGAGATCTATTGATGTGAGCGTGGTGGTGTTGCCTGGCCCGCCGTCGGTCAGTTGCACAACCAAGTCGAATATTTTGAAATTCTCGATCCGGCGAAACAGGACTGCCAGCATCAAGAAGGGCATCACCATCGGCACAGTGATCGTCCAGAACTGCCGCCATTTCGACGCCCGGTCGCATTCGGCGGCTTCATAGATTGAGTCCGGTATCGACCTTAGCCCGGCAAGGCAGATCAACATGACAAATGGCGTCCACATCCAAGTATCGACGATGATGATCGACCAGGGCGCCAAAGCCACGTCGCCGATCATCGAAAAGCTTGTTGGGTCCGCGCCAATCAAAAAGGCGATCACATAATTAAAGAGCCCGATTTGCGGCTGGTAGAGGAACGTCCAGAAGTTGCCAACAACGGCCGGGGACAGCATCATCGGAAACACGATGATCGTCGTCCAAAGATCGTTTCCTTTGAATTTCCGGTTGATCAGCCAAGCCAGTGCAAACCCGATCAGGACCTGAAAAAACAGCGACCATACCAAGAAGTGCGCCGTCGCCTGCATGGTTTCCCAAGTGTCAGAGTCGGTCAGGATGCGCTGATAGTTCCGAAGCCCGATAAACTCGACTTCAGCATTGGGGCGGTTGACCCGAAAATTGGTAAAGCTCAGCCTGATAGTCCAGATCAGAGGGAAAATATTAGCCGCCAACAAAAGGAAAATTGTCGGGGCCACAAAAATCCAGGCGATCGTCCGGTCGGACAGGCCTCGGATCTTGCGAGCCACGCCGGGCGGCGTCGATTTAGCGACTCGAGATGCTGCCGTCTCTGACATTGGACTTTCCTTGCATTCGATTTTTCAGAGGGGCAAATGTCCGCGGTAGCCTTTTTAGCACAGACTATCGCAAGGATCGCTCCCCCAGCCGGGGTGACGAAGCCAAGGCTCAAGTTTAGCGCAGGCCTTCTTCTTCGAAGGCTTCGACCCAGTCAGCAACCAGACCGTCAAGCGCCTCTTGTGCGGTGCCGTTACCGGCGATCACGTAGTCATGCACGCGGTCCTGCATCGCCAGAAGTAGCGATGCGTAGGACGGCTCGGTCCAGAAATCCGTTACGATCGCCATGGAGTCGAGGAAGGTCTGTGCATAAGGCTGATTGGTGGCAAAGCCGGGGTCTTCGACCACGGCCAGTAGCGCGGAATAGCCACCCATTTTCCACCATTGGGCCTGAACCTCAGGCTGTGCGAACCATGCGACGTATTCCAGAGCGGCATCGGAGTAAGAGACAACCGAAATGCCTTGGCCACCAAGCTGCGCAAAATGCCCGTCCGGACCTGCTGGATTCGGGAAGTAGCCTGACTGATCACCGCCCACGTTCGGGTCAGCGTTCACTCCGGGCCGGAGGAAGGCAAAGTTCATTTGCATCGCAACCTCACCAGATCTGTAGGCGTCGATGTTTTCGCCCATGTACCAGTTGGAAGAGCCCGGTGGGGTGCAGCAATCATAAAGATCGCGGTAGAATTCCAAACCAGCAACCGCGCCGGGCGAATTCACGAAGCCTTCGACCTCGTACGGGCTATCAGGGTTGCCGTATTCAAACCCCTAATTATGAAGCGCATTGGTCACGCCCATAAGTTGCGTTGAATTCAGCCTGAAGTTCTGGCCGTTCGAACCAATCGCGGCGGTAAGTCCAGCCGACCACATGCCCAAACGCGGTCAGGGCCCAATAGTTCGGCGTGTTCTTCGGCCATTCCGAATATCCGGTCACGGTTTCTGGGATAAAGTCATCCATCGAAATGCCCTGGGCATCGAAGAATTCATTTAGCTGGATGTAGTGACCGGCCTCGGCTGCGCCGCCGATCCACTGGCTGTCGCCGATCATAAGATCACACAGCTGCCCTCCAGAGTTCAACTCATTGAGCATACGATCCGCACAGTTCGGCCAAGGCACGAATTCAAAATTCATCGTATGGCCTGATTGCGCTTCGAAGTCGTTTGATAGCTCGATCAGAGCGTTTGCTGGATCCCATGCCGCCCAACAAAGTGTCAGTTCATCCGCCCGCGGTAGGCCTGTGCCGCCAATAAGCGCAACTACGCCGGCCGCCAAAGTCCTTTCATTATCATCTGGAGAGTCCTCCCTGAGTTATGGCGCGGCCCCCCGCCACACCCCATGGGTAAGATTCATAAATCAGGTACGAACCTGATTTAAATATAATTCTGATGTTCGTACCTCAAATTTTTCTGGAGATCGCGCACCTTTCGGCATAAGTATCCCTTGATGAAGAATCTAACGGTTTGAAAAAACTAGATTTTTCAATCTCGTGAGCTCTCAAACTGCAAGAAAAAATAGGCTCGAAATGGCGGTATTGCCGACGGCCAAGGATTTAGCGGAAGCAGCGGGCGTTAGCCTGGCGACGGTAGACTGCGTGTTGAATGGCCGTCCTGGTGCGCGCAAATAGACCATAGAGGCTGTCAACGCGGCGATCCAAAGAATCGGCTTTGAACGCAACCATGTTGCCGCCATCCTTGCCCGGCAGCGTGGATATCGGTTCGGTTTTGTCCTGCCTCAACCGCATGGGGAGTTCGTTGGCGAAATCCTTGACCGAATCGATGAGGCAAACACAGCCTTTCGCGCCGAACGGATTGAAGCGGAGGCCCTGAAGGTCAATGAAACCGACCCCCACCAGACGGCACGATTTCTCGCGGCGCTCGACCCCAACAAGTTTGATGGCGTGGCGATCATGGCACCTGAAACACCGCAAATCCGAGACGCCATCAAGCGGTTGGAAGAACGTGGCATCAAGTCGATCGCCTTTGTCTCGAACCAAGGCGGTGGTCGTGAGGGCGATTTTGTGGGGATTGATAACCATGCTGCGGGTGCCACGGCCGGCCGCATCATGGGCCGGTTCTGCGGTTCTGCCAATGGATCGATCATGGTCATTGGGGATTCGATGAAATCTCGCGATAGCGTGGAACGTCGGCTGGGCTTTGATCACGTCATCAACTCTGCCTTCCCGCATCTCAAGGTTTTGCCCTCGCTAGAATTCCATGGGGACCTGGAACGGGCCAGACAGATCGTGGAAAATACGGTGTGGAGCCGTCCAGACCTGGTCGGAGCCTATGTCGCAAGTAGTGAGGCTCGCGTCCCGATGGAGGCGCTATTTGCCAGGGACGGAACAAGGAAAATCGTGAAGATCGCCCATGAGAAAACGGATTTCACACGGACTGCTCTGCTCTCGGACCAGTTAGATGCTGTTGTTCACCAAGACCCGGGACATCTTGTGCGAAGTGCGATCTGAACCCTTTGGGCCAAGTGTGACAAGCGTGCCGTTTTTGAATCGCAAGAACGGATCCGCATCGAGATCCTGATCAAAGACAATCTCAGAGCTAAGACGCATTTCATGTGTTTGGTTGCGCCAAGAGAGGTTTCTAAAGTTTTGGACCGCATAAGGGAGGTCTAATGCCTGCGTTGGGACGCGCACTCAGATCATGTGACACGGTCCAGCTATCTCTCACACAGGAAGTTGTTTTGAGAGTTTTGGATATCTAGCCATGACCACAAACGATTGGTCTGTCCGTTCAGCGAACTTTCTGAAACTGAAAGAATGCGGCATGAAACCCAAGACAAAGCCATTGATTCTGCTGGGATAGTTGAAGCAGTAGGCTAAGATGGATCTGTTCCGGAGCAAGTTACCGTGGCCGCGATAGGTGTTAAGCCTCTGACCAGCTGCGATCCCCATCTGCGTCCTTGACCCGGGTCGGCAGGCCAATGTTGTCCAGCAGTGAAAAGAGAGGTTTGGGGTCAAGCTCCTCTACGTTCATCATGGTTCCGTGGTCATAGGTGCCATCTGCGATCAGCATGGCAACGGCCACCGGAGGTACGCCAGCGGTATAGGAAATACCTTGGCTGCCAACCTCGTTGTATGCATCCTTATGGTCCGCGACATTGTAGACAAATACCTCAACCTCGCTGCCGTTCTTGGTGCCTTTGACCAGATCGCCGATACAGGTCTTACCCGTATAATCCGGCGCAAGGCTAGAAGGGTCGGGCAGCACTGCCTTTACAACTTTCAGCGGAACAACTTCCAGGCCCTCGGCAGTCACAATGGGTTGCTCGGACAAAAGCCCAAGGCTTTGTAGTACTGTGAACACGTTGATGTAGTGCTCGCCGAACCCCATCCAAAACCGTATGTCTGCCTGTGGGTAACGCGCGGCCAAAGAATGCACCTCGTCATGGCCGGATAGGTATGCTTTCTGAGAGCCAACAACCGGTAAATCCCATTCGCGGCCCACTTCGAACATCTTATTGCTTTGCCACGCGCCCTGCTGCCAGCTGTAAACGGTGCCGGTGAATTCGCGAAAGTTGATTTCTGGGTCAAAGTTGGTTGAGAAATACTTACCATGGGAACCAGCGTTGATATCGACGATGTCGATGGACGTCACCTCATCCATAAATTCGTCCACCGCAAACCGGGCAAATGCGTTGACCATGCCTGGGTCAAACCCCGCACCAAGGATCGCAGTCACGCCGGCTTTGGTGCAGTCGTCGCGACGTTTCCACTCATAGTTGGCGTACCATGGTGGCGTTTCACAAATCTTGACTGGGTCTTCGTGAATTGCTGTGTCAATGTACGCGGCACCGGTCTGGATGCACGCTTCCAGTACCGTCATGTTCACAAAGGGTGAGCCTACGTTTATGACGATCTGTGCGCCGGTCTTATTCAATAGCGCCACCACAGCGTCCGTATTCAGGGCATCCACTTCATGGGCGTCGAACACGCCGACTTGCTTCATCGCATTTTTGTCATGCAGGCCCTGAATGATCGCCACACATTTGGAGACCGTTCGGCTTGCGATATGCAGGTCGCCAAGTATGTCGTTATTCTGGGCGCATTTATGCGCCACGACCTGTGCTACGCCACCAGCGCCAATGATCAGAACGTTGCGTTTCATGTGTCCAATAGACCTCTTGTCTGTGGTGAGCTCAGGAAAGGGCCGCGGCGAAATCATCGTAGCCGAACTCGCGCACCATTGTTGTTGTTCCGTCCAGCTCTCGGATCGCAATTCCAGGCATCTTCAACCCGTTGAACCAGTTCTTCTTGACCATCGTATAGCCTGCGGCGTCCTGAAACGAAATCCGGTCGCCCGCTTTCAGCGCAGTATCAAAGCGAAACTCACCAAAGATATCCCCGGCAAGGCAGGATTTTCCGCAGATCATCCAGTGATGGTCCCCTGTGTTGGGACTGACCTTCGCGGGCTCACGATAAATCAGCAGGTCCAGCATATGAGCCTCAATCGAACTGTCGACGATCGCGAGGTTCTTGCCGTTATGCAACGTGTCGAGCACCGTCACCTCCAGCGTCGCGGCACCCGTGATGGCGGCTTCGCCCGGTTCAAGGTAGACCTGAACGCCAAATTTATCTGCAAACGTCCTAAGTCGCTCGGCCAAGCGGTCGAGTGGATAGCCTTTGCCAGTAAAATGGATGCCACCACCAAGACTGACCCAGTCCATCTTTTGCAAGGTCGTGCCAAAATTAGCCTCAATCAGCGTCAGCATCTCGTCGAACCGCTCGAAGCTATCATTCTCACAGTTGTTGTGAAACATCAGGCCGGTAATTCGATCTGCAACTGCCGCAATTTCGGCGGAGTCACTTTCGCCCAAACGACTAAAGGGACGGGCTGGATCGGCTAAATCAAAGTCAGAGGTTGAGACGCCGGGGTTCACGCGCAAGCCACGAATATGGTCCTGAGATGCTGTCTCAAATTTTGTCAGCTGGCCGATCGAATTGAAGATGATTTTGTCGCAATGCGCGAGGACCTCTGCAATCTCAAAATCTGAGTAGGCGACGGCATATGCGTGTGTCTCACCCGGAAACTTCGTGCGACCCAGTTTGACCTCATACAGCGATGAGGAGGTTGAACCGTCCATATACTCAGCCATGAAGTCAAATACTGACCAAGTTGCAAAGCACTTCAACGCCAGCAATGACTTGGCACCGGATGCTTCGCGCAGCCAAGTGATCTTCTGCAAATTTGGCAAGAGACGCGACTTGTCGATGAGGTAATAGGGCGTTTGCAAAGCACTGTCCTTTTTGAGGGTCAATCATGCCCGTTCCATGGCCGTTTAGGTTGTGCAGTGGTCCATGGCAAGTAATGGGTGTTGATGGCGCCCAGATGCAGAGATGTTTTGAGCAAGAGCTGCTCTGCGCGCTATCAAACCGTTAATAGCACCCTAGGGTCAGGACCCGTTAACTAGTTGAACTTGTCGCATTTCCATGATTCATAATCCCCAGTTGTTGGAGGATATCACGGGCAATTTGTATTGGCTGACTGAGGCGCAGATGCAGCGGCTGCGGCCGTAGTTTCCAAAGAGCCGATGACGTGCTCGCGTGAATGAACTTCGTGTCCTGAGTGGCATTATATTCATCAATCGCAATGGGGTACGCTGGTGTGATGCACCTGTCGAGTATGGGCCGCCGAAGACACTGTATAATCGCTGGAAGCGCCCCCTTTCACACATGCTGCGCATGTGTTGCCGGTCAACGGGAGTGATATGGGGGTGTTCGCTCGGATCATGATGGGACTGGCCGAACAAGCCCCGGACAATAAGAATATCTCTATTGATGCCACAGACCTCAAAGCACATCGTACGGCGTCCAGCCTACGGTTAAAAAAGGGGGGGAAGGCCGCCTGATTGGACTGACTAAGGGCGGCATGAATACCAAACTGCATGCGATCACAGACACCAGCGGACGCCCCATCCGTTTCTTTATCACGGCAGGGCTCCCTCTCAGCGATGCAAGCATCGCCTGTCGGGCAACAAGTCAGTGATTATACTGGCGCTGCCGCCTTGATGAATGACCTACCGGAGGCTGAATGGCTCCTTGCTGACAGAGGGTATGAAGCTGACTGGTTCCGCGAAGCCCTTATAGACAGGGGCACTAAGCCCTGCAGTCCTGGGCGAAAGTCTCGCAAGAAAACCGTCAAGTATGACAAGAGACGCTACAAGCGACGCACCCGTATCGAGAGAATGTTTGGGAGGCTCAAGGACTGGAGGCGGGTCGCAACACGCTATCACCAACCGTCTTCCTCTCGGCAATCGCACTCGCTGCAACCGTCATATTTTGGTTATGAGTCCAGAGCATGTCAAAATTTTTTTAAATCATAAAGAATTTTTAAGATATGAGTGGCGCATATCCATAAGTACTATA
>JBLHOS010000088.1:0-12107 GCA_047623825.1 Paracoccaceae bacterium
CCATCGCCGATCCCTAAATTCGATAACCCTAAGATGGCAATGGCCGCTATCCAGCTATTTGGGGCTGGTCGAGAGCAGCGGATATATGCAGTGCCACCGTTCTCCAAGGTCGTCAGTCTTGATTTTGATGACTACCCGTTTGACCCCTCAAAGGCGGATCATCCCTGTGCGCTTTGTGGGGCTGATGCGACCTATCTTGATGAGGTGATCATGGATGACAGTGGGGGGCGGATGTTTGTCTGCTCGGATACTGATTATTGCCACCAGCGCCGTACCGAAGGCCATTTGGGTGAGATGGGCGCGCCCTATGAGGAGGAGCAGGCATGACTGCGCTGGCCAAAGATTTGAGTATTTTGACCAAGAAAAAGGTGGCGGATACTATGACGCCTTTGCTGCGGGTCGGCGGGTTGAGCAAGTATTACGGTGCGCGGATCGGGTGTGCTGATGTTAGCTTTGATCTGTGGCCGGGGGAGGTCATGGGCATTGTCGGTGAAAGCGGGTCGGGAAAATCGACCTTGTTGAACTGCCTTGCAGGCCATCTTGAGCCTGACGAGGGGCAGGTCTTGTTTGATACGCGGGCCGGTGGGTTGCGCGATACCGTGACGATGTTAGAGCCAGAGCGGCGGATGTTGGGCCGGACCGACTGGGCCTTTGTCCACCAAAACCCACGCGATGGGTTGCGCATGGGTGTCAGTGCCGGCGGCAATGTTGGTGAACGGCTGATGGCTGTGGGTGCGCGCCATTACGGCGAGATCCGTGAGACGGCGAACGATTGGCTGGGCCGGGTTGAGATCGCAAGTGACCGGATCGACGACAGACCGCGCGATTTCTCCGGCGGGATGCAGCAGCGCTTGCAGATTGCACGCAATCTGGTGACCGGGCCGCGTCTGGTGTTCATGGATGAGCCAACAGGCGGGTTGGATGTCAGTGTTCAGGCACGGCTATTGGATCTTTTGCGCGGGTTAGTGCGTGAGTTGGGCCTAAGCGCTGTCATCGTCACCCATGATCTGGCTGTCGTACGGTTGTTGGCTGATCGGCTGATGGTGATGAAAGATGGTTATGTGGTTGAGACCGGGCTGACTGATCAGGTTCTGGATGATCCGCAACACGCCTATACGCAGCTGCTTGTCAGCTCTGTCCTACAAGTTTGAGGTACGCCATGATCGAGATTGATAATCTGAGCAAAAATTTCACATTGCACAACCAAGGCAGTGCAACGATCCCGGTGATGCGGGGGGCGCGCCTGAATGTTGCACCGGGGGAGTGTGTTGCATTGACCGGTGCGTCTGGTGCTGGAAAATCCACGCTGATGCGGATGATCTATGGCAACTATCTGGCGCAATCGGGCCATATCTTGATTGGGGGTGTGGATGTGGTGACCGCAACCCCGCGTGAGATCTTGACGTTGAGGCGAGAAACCTTGGGCTATGTCAGTCAGTTCCTGCGGGTTGTGCCCCGTGTCCCGACTGTCGACGTTGTGGCCGATCCATTGCTGGCCATCGGCACCCCCAAAGATCAGGCCCGCGCCCGCGCTGAGACGCTTTTGGCGCAGCTGAATATACCACAACGCCTATGGTCCTTGTCTCCGACCACATTTTCAGGTGGTGAACAGCAGCGGGTTAACATCGCCCGTGGCTTTGCCTATGATTATCCTGCGATGTTATTGGATGAGCCGACGGCCAGTTTGGACGGTCCCAACCGCGCTGTCGTGTTGGATCTTATCTTGGCGGCCAAGGCGCGTGGGGCTGCGATCATTGGCATTTTTCATGATGTTGCTGCGCGCTCAGCCGTTTGCGATCGGGAAATCGATGTGTCAGACTTTACCCCAAAAGCTGCCGCCGCATGAGTGTTGGACGCCTCTTTGCGATTGTAGGGCCTTCGGGTGTCGGCAAGGACAGCCTGATGGCTGGTGCAGTGGCGGCCTTACCGCAGTTGTCGTTGGTGCGTCGGGTGATCACGCGGCCGTCTGATGCAGGGGGTGAAGATTTTGACGGTGTGACGTCTCATGTATTTTCCCAGATGCAGGCGCGCGGTGATTTTGCGCTAAGCTGGTCGGCGCATGGGCTTAGCTATGGCTTGCCGATCTCGATGTTGACCAGCCTTGCACAGGGTAAAACGCTTTTGGCCAACTTCTCACGCGGGGCGCTGGGTCGGGCGCAGCATCTGTTTCCCTTGCTTGAGGTGATCGAGATTTCGGCCAATCGCGAGACGCTGGCCAAACGGTTGGCTGCGCGCGGTCGCGAAACGCCTGAGGTGATCACAGGCCGACTTCGGCAGGCAGAATTCGTTTATCCAAGTGGGATGCGCCTGCACCGGGTGGAAAACGACGGCGCGCTGCAAGATGCGATCGCGCAGATTTGCACGATCGTTCAACCTGAAAGTGCGATCCGGTGAACCAAATGAAAACGGCCCTCAGCATCCTCACCGTAAAGGCCAAGATCATCGATGACAAAGGGTGCGGGCAAAAGTGGGGCCAAGTGTTTGGCAAGAACAACTTCGGTTTGGCACGCGATCTCAGCGGGAAAATTACCGGTAAGTGTGATGTGGAAGCGAAATTCGTCCAGCACATAGGGATAACCCCAATCGATCAGATATTGCTCTTGCTGGGGGCTCAGGCGTCTTTGACGCCGTTTGGCAAGTTCAGCGTCAGACAACGGTGCGCGCAACGGATCAAGAACCGTGACGGTCTTGGCGGCAAGGGCTGTCAGCGCAGAGGTGTCGCCGGTTGGGATCAGGGCCAGAAACCCACCCATTTTAGCGAGTTTCAGGCCCTCCAAACTAAACGGCGTCTGCGTGGCAGCCAAATTTGCGACGGCGCTGACCAAATCATCTGCATCGACCCCACTGGCCAAGCGAAACGGCGGCTTAAGTGTGCCATGCAACCCGTATTTCCGCGGGGTTGCTGTCAAATCAGCCAACGTGGCTGGCAAACCAGAAATCAAAGGCTGGGGCAGGGTTTGACCCGCCTCAGCGTCCCAACCCAACCAAGCCGTCGCCCACTGTGCCCAATCGCCCTTAGGCGCATAATAAACCGCATATCGTTTGAAAATCGTCATAACCCAGACCTAACTGCCGCCTGTCACAAGGATGTGACATGGCTGGCATACGCCGAACTGACCCTCTCCTACCAGATGCCAGAAAGACCTGCCCAGTGACTGAAACAATCCTCTCCAATGCACGAATAGTGCTGCCCACCGAAACTCTGCTGGGTCATCTGGTGATCCGTGATGGCAAAATCGCGGAAATCGCGGCGGGTCCGACGGCCGTTCCCTATGCTCAAGATTGCGCAGGCGATCTGTTGTCGCCGGGCCTGATCGAGCTGCATACCGATAATCTTGAGCGTCACATGCAGCCGCGACCCAATGTGGACTGGCCGCATCCCGCGGCGATGTCAGCACATGACGCCGAATTGGCCAGCGTCGGAATTACCACCGTGTTTGATGCGCTGCGCGTCGGCTCAATGATTGAGAAACATCACCGATATAAGGCCTATGCGCGGGCAATGGCCTCTGAGATTTTGCAAATGCGGGCACGTGGCGCGCTGCGAATTTCGCACTTCATCCATCTGCGCGCCGAAACCTGTTCAGAGACTTTGCTGGAGGAATTGGCGGAATTTAACGCGGCGGACCGGGTTGGGCTGGTCAGTCTGATGGACCACACACCGGGCCAGCGCCAATTTCGTGACCGCACAAAACATATGGCCTATATCCGGGGCAAGACCGGGATAAGTGAAACGGAATATGATGAGCGTGCGATTTTTCTGGAGGCGTTGCAGGCCCGCGTTGGCGCAAAGCACGAAGCTGGAACCGTGGCTGAGGCTGCTCGGTTGGGCGCCGTTTTGGCAAGTCATGATGACACTACGGCCGAGCATGTCACGACAAGCTCGCGCCACGGTGTGCGTGTTGCAGAATTTCCGACCACTCGCGAAGCCGCACAAGCCTGCCGCGATGTGGACATTGCCGTTATGATGGGCGCGCCCAATCTGATCCGGGGCGGGTCGCATTCGGGCAATGTCTCGGCTGTTGATCTGGCGCGTGCGGATTTACTGGATATCCTCAGCTCTGACTATGTTCCCGCGTCCTTGTTGAACGCAGCCGTCCAATTGGGCGAGATCTGGGGCGATATGGCGCGCGGATTGGCCACCGTCAGTGCAGCACCGGCCAAGGCCGTCGGATTGGTGGACCGTGGTCGGATCGTCCAAGGCTTGCGCGCCGATCTGGTTCGCATTGGCTTGATTGACGGGTTGCCGATCACGCGCGGTCTCTGGGTTCAGGGTAAACGCGTCGGATAGACCGCTATCTCTGCGCTGGCCTTGCGCTGGTCGCGTGGGGCGCTAAGCTTTGTGCTCATGGTAGCGGAGCAATATGATGGCGCTTTTGGTTGATCTTCCCAGAAATGAAACTGGCATTGCGACGGCGCTTGGCATTCTGGCGCAACGCTTTGGTTCTCGTCTTGAGAATGGGTTATCTTTGCGGGAACAGCACGGTCACACGACAACTTGGCTGCGCAATCAGCCCCCAGATGCAGTGGTTTTTGTGCACAGCACTGAAGAGGTGCAAGAGATTGTGCGGATCTGCGCGACCCATCGGGTTCCGATCATTCCGTTTGGGACCGGCACCTCATTGGAAGGGCACGTAAATGCGCCTGCAGGTGGGGTTTGTGTTGATTTCAGCCAGATGAACCAGATTTTGGCTGTGCACCCCGAAGACATGGATGTGGTCATTCAGCCCGGTGTGACGCGTAAGGCGCTGAATGCCCACCTGCGCGACACCGGCCTATTTTTTCCCGTTGATCCGGGTGCGGACGCGTCATTGGGCGGGATGGCGGCGACAAATGCCAGCGGGACCAATGCGGTTCGATATGGCACGATGAAGGACAATGTGTTGTCCCTGACCGCTGTTTTGCCGTCGGGCGAGTTGGTCAAGACGGCCGCACGGGCGCGTAAGACCAGTGCGGGCTACGATCTGACCCGGCTGATGGTCGGCTCCGAAGGAACGCTTGGCCTGATCACGGAAATTACCTTGCGACTGCGGGGCATCCCAGAGGCGATTTCGGCGGCGACATGTTCATTCCCAACGGTAGAGGACGCCTGCAACGCCGTGATCACGACCATTCAATACGGCCTGCCGATTGCGCGCATTGAGTTACTGGACGCGCTGACCGTTCAGGCGGTCAACGCCTATTCGAAGTTAAGTTTACCTGAAAACCCACTGTTATTGATAGAATTTCATGGCTCGGACGCGAGCGTGAAAGAGCAAGCCATGACGTTTGGTGAGATTGCCGCAGAATTCGCCGGTACAGATTTTCAGGCCACCACCCATGAGGAAGATCGCAACCGGCTGTGGCAGGCGCGCCATGATGCTTATTGGGCGTCACTTGCGTTGCGACCGGGTGCCAAGGGCATCTCTACTGATGTTTGTGTTCCGGTCTCGCATCTGGCGGACTGTGTGTCTCAAGCTCAGAAAAAGGCAGCTGAAATGGGGTTTGTGGCCCCGGTTGTGGGTCATGTCGGGGACGGAAACTTTCATGTGCTCCTGCTGATCGATATCGAAGACCCACAAGAGGTTGCGCGGGCAGAGCATTATGTTGGCTGGCTCAACGATGTGGCGATTGCGATGGATGGCACGTGTACCGGCGAACATGGGATCGGGCAGGGCAAGGCATCTTATCTGGTCAAGGAATTGGGTGCTGGTGCGATGGACATGATGGCCGCGATCAAGCGTGGCGTTGATCCGCTGAATATTTTTAATCCGGGCAAGGCAGGGCTTCCAAATGACTGAAATGGGACCGTCTGGCCATATAGAGCCGCACCGCACGGGAAATTCCGGCTGGCTACGTGCCGCCATTATGGGGGCAAATGATGGGATATTGTCGACAGCGTCATTGATTGTTGGTGTGGCCGCCGGTGGTGGCGACCGAATAGCGATTATTTTGGCAGGCGTGGCCGGGTTGGTGGCGGGTGCCATGAGTATGGCGGCCGGTGAATATGTCTCAGTGTCCAGTCAGGCAGACACCGAAAGGGCCGATATTGCGCGCGAAAAGGCAGAGCTGCGCGATGATCCCGAAGGGGAGGTGCGTGAGCTGGCAGCAATCTATCAACAGCGTGGTCTTAACCCTGTGTTGGCCCGGCAGGTCGCTGATGAATTGACCGAAAAGGACGCCCTTGGCGCGCATTTGCGGGATGAGATCGGAATTACTGAGCTGACAGAACCGCGACCGATTCAGGCGGCAGTTGTCTCGGCAATTACGTTTTCGGTTGGGGCGGCGGCGCCCTTGGCCGTAGCGGTCATAGCGCCGATCTCATCGCTTGAGATCTCTGTAGGTGCAGCAACGGTTGTGGCCTTGGCAGCCCTTGGGGCATTTGGCGCACAAGTTGGTGGCGCGCCCAGACGGCGAGCTGCCCTTCGTGTGGTGATCTGGGGCGTTTTGGCAATGCTCGCAACATCTGCCATTGGCATGTTAGTGGGTGCCAGCCTTGGTTAGGGTCTGCCGGGCCAAGGCCGGATCTGTCCGGCGCTAAGGCACGTCAAATCAGCCCGGTCGCCCACCGAAATTGTCCGTGCCCGCCCTGTTAGCAATCGATATGGCGTGTCAAAACCCATCGCCAAAACCGCCTGAACTGGTTGAGCTATGGCGTCCGCCATCCGCGTTGTAGCCTCAAACAAATCAACATCCGCCCCGGCAAGCGTGCCATCTTGCAATCTCAGGCATCCGTTCTGGCGCAGAACTCGTCGAGATTGCAGCGTGAATTCCGTGGCATCGGTTTGCGCAACGGCCATTGCGTCAGTGATCAGATACAGCCGATCACCGGCGATTTGCCGTGCCAGTCGCATCATAGCGGGGTGCACGTGATGGCCATCTGCAATTAAGCCAATGAACGGTGCATGTTCTAACGCCGCCAACGCTAGGCCCGGTGTGCGGTGATGTAGCCCTGACATTGCGTTGAACAGATGGGTCGCAGACTGCGCGCCAGCCTCAAAATAGGATAAGGCCGCCGCGTAATCACACGCGGTATGGCCGAGGGATACGGTGATGCCAGCACCGGCCAATTGGCTGACCTGTGCTGTGCTGGCCTGCTCAGGTGCCAGTGTCACCATCAGATGGTCCATTTGACCCTTTAGGTGAAGGTAGAGTGCGATGTCGGCGTCATTCATGGGGCGAAGCAGGGCGGGGTCATGCGCACCCGGAACCGCAAGATGCGGCCCCTCAAGGTGCAGACCACGGATCGGTTGTGCGGGATCGGTCACCACTTGGGCAATCAAATCACCAATACGCCTGATCTGCGCCGGGGTGTCGGATATCAGGGTCGGCAGCAAGTGTGTGGTGCCGAGCAGGCGGTGCGCGCCCGCCAACATCCCCAGATCATGAACATTTTGGCAATCGCCTAGCATCAGGCCACCACCGCCATTGGCCTGCACATCGGTGAACCCCGGAAATATCAGGGCCCGGTTGCCATCAGACGTTTGCAGATCGGTTGCTGTCGCCTGCGCCTCAACACTTAGCTTTGCGCGCGCAACTAGCCCGGTGATTTGCCCTGACATCACCTGAATGGCCATGTCAGGCCTGCGCCCGTGGCCGTCCAGTATGTCAAATCCGATGAAGGCTTGCGTCATCACGTGATCTCCAGCGCCATGCTGAGAGCACCGTCAAGCGCAGTCCCGAGGGCAGGGATCAGATCCGCGATCAAGGCGGGCGGAAGGTGCGCGCGCAGACTATTGGCCAAGCCACCGGTCAGCACGATCGGCTGCCCTGGCTGATGGTCCAGTGCGGTCAGGCCAGCCTCAATCTGGCAAATCGTGTCGGCTAGCAGAGTTTGCCCCAGATCCGTGTCGAGATGGTCCAGAACAAGTGGGGCCAACGCGGCATAGTCCGAAGGGCGCGCGCCTGCGGCAAACCTTAGGGGGTGCGGCTGTGTAGCTTGGGTCAGGGCGCGGGTCAGGGCATCTGGCGCGCGGCGGCCATCCTCAACCTTCAACGCGGAACCAAGCGCACGGCGCCCCAACCAAGCGCCGCTTGCCTCATCGCCTAAATCAAAACCCCAACCGCCCACATGGCGCAGCGCGCCGGCCTTTTGGCGCAAAAAGAATGATCCTGTGCCCAGACTGATCAGGGTTCCATCCGCTGAGCCAAATGCGCCGCGCAAGGTCGTGACGCTATCGTCATAGACCAGCGCCAGAAATGGAAGACGGCCCTGAACCAGTGCTGCCAGACCGGGCATTCTGCACCCGGCAATCCCGGCGACAATCTTGGCACCTGATAAATCACCTCGCGTCAGTCCGCCCATGGCAACCGCCTGATAGACGGTCTGGATGATCGTGGCGCAGGCCCCGTCCAGATCGGCAAAAGCATTGGCAGGCCCGCCTGATACCTCGATCCGGGGGCCGCCTGTCAGACGCAACGCGACACGGCATCCGCTGCCACCCCCGTCGATCCCAATATGCAGGCTTGTGCTCATGGCTTATTCATAATCGGAGTTTTCTGCCCAGACCATCCCTCAGCCGTCGCAGTCTGCCATATCTTGCAATGCATTGCTATTCAGTACCCTGATCCGGTGAACGTTGTGTACAGCGACAATCAGGTGGCAGCGCAGATTGGTCAGGGTCAGATACGGATCAAACGCTGACGCGCACCGACTGTGCCACGCACTGCATCGGCGCAAAACTGGTCATGAAGGCCACGTCGGCGGCATCAGCCCCGACACCGATGCGAACCGTACTTTCGGGCTTGGCCATCGCGGTTGGGTCAACCAGATGCCATCCGCCTTCCAGATAGACCTCAGTTAGGGCATGAAAATCCTGCGGGCTGACATCGGGTGAATAGGCGCTGACGAACCGTGCGGGGATTGCAGAGGCGCGGGCCAATGTGATCAGCACATGGGCAAAATCCCGACAGACACCACGGAGCTGAACAAACGAGTCGACTGCTGTGGTTTGGCCAGTGCTGGACCCTGGCGCATAATGCATTTTGCGGCTGATCCAGTCGGCAATTGCCATGATCCTTGCGCCACCGGTCGTGTCGTCAAACTCTGAGGTGACAAATGCCTCAAACTCATCCGTTGGGCAGTACCGCGAAGGCAAAAGATAACGCACCGCGTCGGCTGGCAATAGATGTAGGGGCACTGCTGGCAAAGTTGCAAGATCCGCACCCTGGCGCTGCACGTCAATTTTGGCGCGGTAAGTGCTGATAAAATCCCCTTCAGGCCGTAGCCAGATCCGCTCCCCAACATCATTTTCTGCCGCGACCCGAGAGAAATGCGCACTTGGGCTCAGTTCAATATTTGTGCTCAGAACGCGTTGATCTGGCAGATCGGCCGCCTCAATTTGCAACAAAAGGTCAGTTGGCTCTAGCATTTGGTAATGCAAATTGACATCGATAGTCAGGATCATTGCGCGCCGCCAATCTTTAAGAAGAGGACAGGCCTGCCCTTGGGCTAATGCCAAGGCAGAGGGTGTCCGAACAGGGCCGTCGTAATTTCGGCGACGAGCGAGTTTGCCATGTCACGCTTCATCAGCCGTGGCAAGGCGTCCTAAACTGGGCCGATTAAACGCTATTTCCCCCGCCAGATCGGGTCGCGTTTTTCGGCAAAAGCTTTGGCACCTTCCAACTGATCCTCAGAGGTATAAAGCTTAGCCACGGTTGGGAATTGGCTGGTGGTTATTTTGGTCAGCGCGTCATGAAATTTCAGGTCTTCGGCTTCGCGAACAACCTCTTTGATCGCAGCAAAAACCAGTGGCGGGCCTGCTGCGAGTGAGCGCGCCAGCTGCCATGCCTGTGCCATCAGCTGATCTGCGGGATAGATATGATTGATCAAGCCCCACCGCGCGGCCTCTTGGGCATCAAGCCAGCGCCCGGTAAACAACATCTCCATCGCAATATGGTAGGGGATCCGCTTGGGCAATTTGATCGAGGCTGCATCAGCTACGGTTCCTGACCTAATTTCCGGCAATGCGAACGTCGCGTGTTCGGCAGCCAGAATGATGTCAGCGGACAGCGCCAGTTCCAATCCGCCACCGCAGCAGATCCCGTTGATCGCCGCAATCACTGGCTTGTTTAGGTTGCGCAGTTCTTGCAAGCCGCCAAAACCGCCAACCCCGTAATCGCCGTCAACTGCATCGCCGTTTGCCGCGGCCTTTAGATCCCAACCGGGGCAAAAGAATTTCTCCCCGGCCGCCGAAACGATTGCGACCCGCAGGTCTGGATCATCGCGAAAATTGGCGAATACATCCCCCATAATCCGGCTGGTCGCCAGATCGATTGCATTGGCTTTGGGACGGTTCAGGATCACTTCCAGAATGTAGCCATCGCGTCGCGTCTCAATAGGGTTATCCGTCATTGTCGCAGTCCTTTTTGATCAAAGCATCCACTGCGATTGCAGCAGTGGGTGTGGCCAGCAGAGGGTTGATCTCAACCTCATGAACCGGGGTCGCGCAGACATAGTCTTGCAGCAGCATAAGGGTCTGTAAGATAGCGTCCATATTGGCAGGTGGTGCGCCGCGGTAGCCCGCCAAAATTGGCGCAATCTTCAGTCTTGCCAAGGCTGCCGTCAACGATGCGCGCGATGCTGGGATCAAAACCGACGCACTGTCGGTCAGAATTTCTGTCATCGTACCACCCGCCGCAATGGTCAGAACGTAGCCATGTGCGGGGTCCAGAACGACGCCGACCAACAGCTCAGCCACGACATCATCGACCATCTGTTCAACCAAGAACGCCTTGGTTGGCATGGCGGCGGCGCGGGCGACGACGTGGGCGCAATTGCGCAGGTTCAACGCGACGGCACCGGCCTCAGTTTTATGCGTAAGTCCCAATCCTTTTAGGGCGACAGGATAGCCTATGGCATCTGCCGCGCGGCCAGCGGCCTTGGGGCTATCTGCCGTTTGGGCCTTTGGCACCTGAATGCCAAATCGCGCTAAGTCTGCCTTGGCTTCAGCCTCGGTCAGGACTTGTGCGGCCCGGATCGGGCGTGGGGGCAAAACGTTGGTAGGATCAGGCGCTGTCATGCTTGCACCAACGGCCATCGCTTCAACCGCCTCGCTGATGCCACAAAACGGGACCACGCCCATCGTGATCAGGCGAATGGATACATCTTCGGGCAAGTTTTCGGGCAGGGAGGCCAAGATCGCGATGCGGCGCTGACTGCGGTCTTGGGCCGCGCGCACCGCCTCTATGACCATATCCCAATCATCGACTTGGCATCGATCGGGGCGTGGAAAATCCAATACTACACATCCCATGGCCAGAGATGGATCCATCATGGCGGTGAATGTCTGGGTCATGGCGGCCAGGTCTCCCCAGATATATGTATTATAATCCAAAGGGTTGGCCAATGCTACCTTAGGCCCGAGTGCCGCGCGCAGGTTCTGCTGCTGTGTCGTGGAAAGTGGTGCAAAGCACAGATCAGTGCCCAGGACCGCGTCAGCCATCAGGCTGGCCTCTCCGCCAGAACACGACATTGATGCGATCCGGTTGGAGCTGAGCGGCCCTGCGACATGCATCAGTTTCAGTGTCTCAACCAATCCCGCCAACGAGCGGACCTGCCCGATCCCAAGCCGCGCCAATAGTGCCCGCGCCCCCGCATCGCTGCCCGCCAATGACGCGGTATGAGACAGCGTTGCCATCTGTGCCTGATCAGATGCACCAATCTTTAGCGCGACGATAGGTTTACCCAGATCGTGGGCGCGGTGTGCCAAACGCTCAAACCCGGCTAGATCGTCGATCCCTTCGATATGCAGCCCCAAGGCAGTGACGCGCGGATCATCCAGCAATGCCATGCCCAGTTCTGACAACCCGGTTTGTGCCTGATTGCCAGCGGTCGCGACATAGGCCAGTGGCAGACCGCGCCGTTGCATCGTCAGATTGATCGCGATGTTTGACGATTGGGTCAGGATTGCCACGCCGCGTTCTGTGCGCAGGCCGCCATGCTGATCAGGCCACAAGGCCACGCCATCGAGATAATTCAATAGGCCATAGCAATTCGGACCGATAATTGTCATGTCGCCCGCGGCTGCGACCAGCGCGTCTTGCAGCGCCCCGCTGTCAGCTAACTCATTTTGCGCTTCACGGAACCCGGATGCGAAACAGATCGCACCACCGGCCCCCATCGCTGC
>JBLHOS010000089.1:0-11967 GCA_047623825.1 Paracoccaceae bacterium
GTTCCGGCCGACGATAGGATCGAGTCATTTAGCCGAGCAACTAGACGAGATTCGTAGAAGCCTTTGGCGTTCTGGGGCAACGCTTTCATTAGTGTTGCCGGAGCGTCGCAACCAAGTCGGACAAAAACACCAGATAATGCGGATGTCCCAGAGCGATGCATACCGATGGTCAGAAGAGCGACCCGCTCTCCAGGCTTTTCTGCGTTGCCGTCTAACTCTGCAGTGTCCGGCACTTTCGCCTCCGATGTCATTTTTGTTCTCGTCGTCGTGGCATGATGCAATGATATGAGTTGGGGTTTTGTCTGTTCAACCCTAGTATCTGGTTATCAAATTTTCTTCGCACGTTTGCTGTCGACCTACAATCGCCCGGTGCTGTTGGCGCGTTGGTAAGCGTAGGTGTTTAGTAATGGCTTCTGGTGGATCGGATTTACTATGAATCTGTTTGGCTCTGAAGCCTAGATCCTGCAGCTGCATTCGTAGGGCGTGGGACCATTGAGGGTCTTGAGGCGGCGGGCAAAATTATAGGCTGCCAAGAAGTTGCTGAGATGGATCTGCAGCTGATCGTTGCTGTCGTAATGAAAGTGCTTCACTGTTGCCTCCTTGATCGTTCGATTCATCCGTTTGACCGGCCCATTTGTCTACGGGTGGTTTGGTCAGCCGATACTCGATCTCATTTACCACTCAAATCATGTCAAATCGCATCTGCTGGAACGAGGCTGTTTTCTTGTTTAGGGGCTGATCTGCAAATGGGATGCCGTTGTCGGGGAACTGTTGCATTAACTAGTTTTGGCGGCGCTGTGGGCCGCGTTGGTAGGTTAGACGGCCAACCCGAACAGCCGTTTCAGGACGGCATGATCACTCTCGATCCGGTTGTGGAGATACTTGCGATCAATGTGCATGATATGGTCAAAATGCGGGTCGTAGCGGTGGTTTGTTTCACGAATTACCTTGCGATACGTTAGTCCTGTTCGTGCAAATAGACGGCGGTGGATGAAGCCGAACTCGTTTAATCGCCGTATTCAAGAAGGTCCTTCCTGCATTGGATTCGCGTCTGGCCGCTAATCGAAAGTCGGCCAGTTGGCCATTGGCATCTATTACGCCCCACAAATATCGCCATTTGCTGCCAACCCGAATGTACGTTTCGTCGATATGCTAGTTCAGGTCAGATAGGTTCAGATGCGGCTCAGTCCGCTTGGATACCGCAGGTACATCCGTACCGCATACAGGAGGATTACAGCAGGAAAACGGTGACGTTTAAACGGCTGTTTGCTTGGCATGAAGGGATCCTTTCACAGGAACCCTCACAAATCAGAGGTGGTTAATGCAACAATTCTATTGGAAAGGGCCAGTTCGCAACAAACGATCTTGGCACATTCCAGCAATTTGCCGCGTTCACAGCATAGTTATTTTCGCAGGTCAGATATAATAAGTCTGCCACAATATTGCGCCAGAACCCAATCTGATCTCAGATAGCCAGTGCGACTGTATCCCGATGTGGGCCGTACACCGGGTGGAGAGCCCCGGTAAAACGCCGATGGTCCTTATGGAGGTCGAGATCGGCAACTATCTGGGCGAGGGCCACATCGTCCATTATGCGGTTGTCACTCTCGGCCGCGAGTAGGATCAGCGTTCGATGGTCAGGTTGGTCACCGGCATGTCGTAGTCATAGCTCAGGGTCTCAAAATCCTCTTCATAGAACCGCAGGGCGAGGGCGCGGCTTTCCGGCGACCAAGTCAGGGACCCATTGATAGTGGGCTTGCGCACATGGGTCTGTGTGTTCAGCGTAAGGCCCGTCATCTCCGAGATTCGAGCCATGATATTTTCCATGCCGTCCTCGAAGCGGAACACCTCAATCTTTTCGCCGATGAACTCGTGCTGTGGGCGAAGGTGGTTGTCCAGAATGTAGGGATCTTTCTGGTAAGCTTTCAGCTTCTGGTAGACCCATTTGTCAAAGGGAACCTTGGCTTGGTCGAGCGTCTGGCGCCAGCGATATTCGCTGACCAGCCGTGCAATCGGATGGCGCACGACGCAGAACCCTGCGCTGTAGAAGTCCGGCGGCACGAAGGTATCGTAAAGCTTTGCGTGCATATGCTGAAGGTTGCAGCTCACGTAATTCATGTGCTTGTGATAGTGAAGGGCCCGCTTTGCGCCTGCCTCGCGCATAGCGGTTTCCAAGCTGCTGCCCCCGGTCTTTGGAATATGGGCGAAATAGAATAGGCGATTTTTTACTTTCAGCAGGGTCATGTGGCGTCTCCGCTCCCTTCCAGCAAGGCGTCGAAATCCGCGACTGCCTTTGCGTTGTAGGCCTGTGCATCGAAGGTTTTGAACTGCAAACGTCCTGCGCAAAAATCTAGCATGGCTTGGGCAAAATTTTCGGCGCTTGTGTCCTCTGCGATGTAGCCGTAGCCGCCCCGTAGTGCCCCGCGCGACCCTGGAATATCGGTTACGATAACGGGTTTGCCAAGAGTCAGGGCCTCGAGGATGACCATAGGCTGTCCTTCGTAAAGTGAGGGCAGCACGAAGCAGCTGGCCTGGTCCAACAGCGAAAGCGCTTGTCCCGAAAACCCTGGGATTTGTACCACTTCGGTTAGTCCTAGCCGGTCGCGAAGCTTGCGGGTGGCCGACAGCAATGGCCCGTCCCCCAATATTAGTAGTCTGGCCCGGGGGGTGCTTGCGTGAACCATGGCGAATGCTTCCAACAGCATAGCGTGGTTTTTTTCCGCAGAACAGCGCCCGATGGTAATGAAGTTGATGGCCTCGGGTGTCAGGTCGCGATAGGCGGCTGCTTCGCGGATTCCCGCTATGTTGAGCGTGTTGCGCACCGCCCGCGGTTCTGCGTCACCGTAGTATTCGGATAGGTTGGACTGGTTCAGCGCCTGCGTTTCCTCGGAGACCGCGACAACCTTATTGTAGTATCGGTAGATGAAAAACACGCCTTCCAGTACATCGTATCTCAGGTTCCGTTCAGAAGACATGTCGTTATGCTGATAGATGATCTTCTGGCGGGCATTGGACATGGCCATAATCCAGGCCCACATCCGCTGGTAGCCCGAAAAATCGATTGCCGCCTCCAGTGTCACGGGACCCATGATCCGGCGCGCCTCACGGGCCATGGCCCGTTCCATCAGAAGCAGCGTGTCGGGATCGTTCAGCCTATTATTGGCGTAAAAATCTTTCTTGGCGACATCTTCCTTAGCGGTATAGCTTTCGTGGCCCATGCGGTGCACCACCATAACGTGATCAGGCACGCGCGCGATCATGTCCCAGGCTTCCTGCCTCATTTTGGTGCCATCGGTTAGCAGCATGACGTCAAAGCGGTCGGTGTCGATATTTGTCAGTAGGTTCAGCGCCGAGGTGGTGATCCCGTTGCGCAGGAACCCGCCCATCATAAGGGCCAGCACCGGTTTTGTGCTGGAACTTATGGGCGCGGCGGCGGTCTCGGCACCGAGAATGACATCGAGTGTGCGGGCGCTGGCCTGCCCGTCCTCGTCTGGGAAATAGGTGGCACGGGCCGCCTGATAGATGTCGTCTGGAAAATCCGATGGTGCCCGTGCGCCTGTCACGGCGGACCGCAGGGTGGCTGCATCGTAGCAGACGGCGGCGGGCAGGGTCTCGGGCGCGATATAGAGCCCCCGCGTTTTTTGGTAGGCTGCAAGGTCAGGCATGAATAGGACGGTTGGGATATCTACCGCCAGCGCATCGAACAGCAGGCTGGAATAGTCGGTGATGACCATGTCCATGTCCGCCATTATCAAATTGACGTCGGCCTGCGGATCGACTGCTACAGGCGTCAGGCGGTCGGAGCCCCTGGGCAGGGTCGACAGATCGTCAAAGTTGAAATTGTGAGCTTTGATATGCAGCGTGATTGGGGTGCCTCCGACCTTGGACAGGGCCGCGACCAGCGCCTCAATCTCGGGCAGTTGCGATATGACCGCGTCTATCTCACCCTTCCATGTGGGGGCGAATAAGATATGTCGCCGGGTCGGATCGGCCCGCCAGTCGGCGCGTACGGCTAACGTGCGGTCGATGCGGGCTGTGCCTATGTGCCAGGTTTTGCGGGTACACAGCGGGGCGACCTGCGCTGATCCCAACAGGTGCTGCGTGGCGTAATCCCCGGCAAGCACGATATGGCTGGCCTGCAGAAAATTACGCTGGCTGTTTGCAAAGCGGGCGGGTGGGCCGTTCTCGTCGCGGAACATCGTCTTGAGCGGGATGCCGTGCCAAGTATTGAGGTAGACCTGTCCGTCCCGGCGTAAATACCAGCTGGGAAAAGTTGAATTATTCACCAGATAGCCTGCAGTGGCCAGATAGCGTGGATATTCCCTACTGGCGCGGCTGATCACCTTGACGTTGCCAATCCGCGCAAAACGTGCCGGCACGGCTTCCGCTACGTCGATGACCCAGACGTGGGTGAAGCCAGCGAAACGGGGGTCCTTTAGCGCAGCATCGAACAGAGCGGCGGGCGAACAGGAAACGCTGGATGCGTGAAAGCTTTCATAGATGATGACCTGGGGCGCCAGCGGGGACTGTGTGTAATGCGCACAGAAATCACGTTCCATCTGCAAATCAGCTAGGTTCAGGATGTCCATCAGGCGGGTCTTTGTCGTGCCGTAAAGACTGCGGTAGCGCGGGGACTTCTTGAAGGCGAAATGGACCTGCAGCAGCCGTTTCTTGATCATGTTCGAGATACGCGCCACGGTGAAATTGCTTTCTATTATCAGAATCTGTTGTCTGCAGTGCAGACCGGCGTCTCAGTATCGTCGTCAAGCTCCCTAGGGCAATCCCTATCGGCTGGAGCGGTATTCTGTAGCCACGGGAAAACAAAGGATGTGGCTGCATCACCATGCTTTTGCAGGTAACTTTCCTGCCACAGGATCAGCTGTGCAATCTGGGCCTCGCGCGGATCTGCGGACAGGAGGGCGATGCACAGGTGTTCGACGAGTGCCGCAGGATTGCGTGGAAACTGCACGTTGGGGGTGCCAGTGGAGCAGTTAAACCGAGTTACCGGTGTGCGCCAGTCGCCGTAGTTTTCTGTCAGGTAGCGGTCAGCATCGGCGGGACCACGCACCGCTAGTCCGGCGATGGTATAGTCCGCCAGTCCAAAATTGTGATTGTTCCAGTGATGCTTAGCCGATCCGTGCCAGCGCTGATCCCCATCCAGATAGTGCACGAAGACGTCGATTCCGACGCCGTTTGCGTGCAGTAGGCGGTAAAGTGCCGGACGCGGGGTGTCCGACCATAGCCCCGCAGCGTCCTGTGACAGATCCAGATGGTGACTGGTGTTGACCAGCGTCAGGTCCGGAGCCGCCGTGATCTGGGCGCGAAAAGTGGTGTCGTCAAAGTCACTGGCCTGCACGCCCACATCAATATCGTAATCATGCGCCAAAAAAGTGCCTTCGCGCACCGCGCCGAGGAATGTACCGGAGATCACATACCACGGCATCGCGATTTTTTGCAGGGCGACTACTGCTGCGTGAGCCTGTTTTAGTGTGAACGTCGGGGTCGGACCTGCTGTGAGGACAGCGGGAGCTTCCGGATCGGTGCGGGGCAAATGTGCGACTAGGGCACTGGCGACTTGCGCATAATCGTTCATCAGCGTGACCTGCACTGTGGGGTCTATTACGGTGACAATCTGGCGAGCCCTAACATAAAGCTGCGCCAAGCGGTGGCGTGGTGAATTGCAGTGGAGCAGAAAACTATCGAGGGTGGCAACGGTCAGCGCGGGCATTTGTGTGGTTGGATCGAACAGGGGGGGCGTAGCCCCCATGAATCGCGCAGCCCAGCCGTGGTGCAAATACCAGTTGATCCGGTGTGCCCCTGTAGTGAACTGGTCTTGTGCGAACAGTGCGGCGGCCTCGCGCGCTAGCGCTGCGTGCCCGGTCAGGATCAGCACCAGTAACCAAGCCAGCGCGGCCAATGTCGTGCGGGTCAGGCGGCCGTGTGGCTGACGCAGCCAGCGCAGCACACGGAAGCTGCGGGTCGCCACGCCTAACCGGCCGGTGCGGTATGGATTAGCTTGATCGCGGTCGAAGAGATGCTGGGCGTGCGCGGCAGGTAAACGACCTTACACAGGTCTGATAGGAAATCGAACTTGCCGGACCAGTCGTCCCCCATGGTAAATACGCCAATGTCATGCGCCGTCACGTCGTTACGTTTCTGTTCCCAGTGGTCTTCGGGAATGATCTCGTCGACGCAGCGGATCGCCTCCAGCATTTCGCGGCGCTGCTCATAGTTAAAATGCGAGGCCTTGCCCTTGATCTCGTTGAAGCTGTCGCTGGACAGGGCCACGGTCAGATGATCGCCAAGCGCGCGTGCGCGCTGCAGCAACAAAATGTGCCCGTAGTGCAATGTATCGAAGGTGCCGTAGGTGATTACCTTTTTCATGCCGTGCCCGCCCCATTCTCCAGTACGATCCGTTAGCATACGCAGGTGGCTGACTTCAAGCGGCGGTCGGCGCGGGCCGCAGGTGGTACAGCGCACTTCAGAGATGTTCACCCGCAACGCCGGCTCACTGCTGCAGGACGGGATTCTTCATCCCTTTGTAAAACCTGCAGGGCAGGCTTGTGTAGAACGTCAAACACCTTGGCCGGTTTTCAGGCCGCTGAGGTTGGCGTGTCGTTCAATGTTTCTGGTTAGGTGTCTCCTTCGTTCTGGTTGTCGGTGATGGTTGTCGGCGGCGCTTCAGCCTGTGCTCTCTGGTTGGAGGCGGCGGCACGCTGACGGAATCTTTCGGCGTTCATCTTAAGGATGCTCGCGTGATGGACGAGGCTGTCGATGGCCGCGACGGTCATGGCCTTGAAGTCGAAGGTTGCCAATGTTTTTCCCGCGGGGAGTTGCGCCTCGTTCAGATGGCGCCAAATGCGGCGCATGTCCCGCTCTGCCAGTTCAAATTCCGCCAGAACGGCAAGGAAGGTAGCGGCTGGCCAGCCTTCTGTATCGGAAGAAAGAACTGGCTGTTTGCCGGGGCGGATACCGGTGCGGAAACACTCGCACGCACCATGACGATCATTGAAACCGCCAAGCTGAACGGCCTCGACCCACAGGCCTATCTCGCTGACATCCTTGACCGCATCCAGGATCACAAGATCAACCGGCGGGACAACCTACTCCCCTGGAATTGGGCACCGATCGCCGTGCAGAACAGCCAAGCTGCATAACCTCGGTATCAAAGGAGCGGCATCAAACCGTGACAGGTCCATATTGTCCCCGCGGCTGTTTTGTTCGGATCGCCCTGTCTGTTCGCTAAAAGAACTTCCTTAACAGGCCGCCACTCTTACGATCATTTTGCTGGGGGGGGTATTTGTTTTCAAGCAAGGGCCCCGGTGCCGTGCGGAAGGCTTCGAGGATAGAACCGTCCTTGGCAAGATGATCGAAAATGACGTGTTTGCTTAGCTTTTTGTAAACATGCGGCACGACGCGCGTGCTGTTATCGGCCAAATTTCGCATCTGTGCGTAATCGAAGGCATGTTGACCCGCGAGAAAAAAATCGATGCGGGCGATCTGTGATGCATTGACCGTCGTAACCAGATCCGGGGCATCAATCTTGCCTGCAGCCGCGTCTTCGGCAATTTTCTGGTAGACTTGCCGGTCTTCGCTATCAATGCCAAGCGCCAGCGATGTAGGGCCGGATAGAGCGACCACATGACCAACTCCCAATTCTGCCGCTGCATGCAAAGCACCAAACACGCCACCGGAACCGCCGATAAAGGAAATGCGCGTATCCGCAAAACTTACGAGAAGCGTGCGTAAATGGTCGAGGGTCTCTGCGCGGTTACCGATGGACTTGATGCCGGAGAGATAGAGCCTGAAATTGAAATCACGCAAGACCACGAGATTGGCGTTTAGAGGACCGGTAACGGCGCGATCGAACATGTTCCAGCCGATTCCAGCAATCAAGTGACTTAGCCCCGAAAACCCGATAATGGTTTGCGTTGCTCCGGCGCGACGCAGCACGCTTATGTCTTCGCGTGCGTCGGCTACGAATTCAGGACGGCCAGCCACCGCTGGGGGGGAAAACTTATGCATTCTCTTGGCAATTCGGAACCCAGGTGCACTGGGAAACTCAAGCGCAGCATCGGCGACAAGTGCTTCTTGATATGGCCTGATCTGGCAATACCGCTCCAAGTCCCACCTCTGCAGGCGTGCGCCATTCAGATCACTGAAAGGCCTTTCATAAAGACTGTCCCTGCGCCACTTCGCAATTGCACGGTAAAGGTGCAGCATAGGTCGCATCCGGGCGGGCACCGTCTTTGGCAATACGCCCTCTAACGCATTCCCGATCTCGTCAATCTGGGTTATCTCTGTGCCATCACGCAAGATTGGCCGGATATAATCCAGAAGATTCTCAAAGGCCTTGCGATCATCGCCGAGTGCGGCGATGTGATCTGCAAGGGCTTTATCACGCATCTTTATTGGCTTCGATATAAGCCACAAGCTTGGTCAGTGTATCGTATTTGTCTTCATCGCCGGGCGCTATCACAACATCGTACTTTTCTTGCACTTCCAGCATCACAGAAGCCATATCAAGCGAATCTAGGCCGCTATCCATGAATTCGGTATCACGGCTCAACTGATCTCCGTCGAAACCCTCGACAACCTCGGTGATGATGATGCGTATTTCAGCTTCGGTGCTCATAAATCTACTCCGGTTGCGATGTCAGGATACAGGTGGCCCAGCCCAGGCCTACGCCAAAGCCAGATACAAGGACTGTCGGGGTTTCTCTAGGGTCGAGATCTGCCAAGATCAAGGGCAGCGATGATGACACTGTATTGCCTGTATTAATGCAAGGCAGGGTAGCGGGCGGCGGTATTTTCAGCCGCTTGCAAATGGTGTCAACGATGTACTTCGATCCTGGGTGCATGACCCACGCATCCACGTCATCCTTGGTGATACCGTTGCGCTCTAGCGTGCGGGTAACGCTACCTGGCACGTTGAGGGCGCAAAAATTAAACACCGACCGACCGTCCATCTTCAGCACCCCGTCTGCGGTGCGCATCAGGGCTTCTGCGTCGCTGCCGTTCGTCCCAAAATCAAACGCTCCGATTTGCCAGTCCGGCCCTGGCGCAATCAGCGTCGCGGTGGCCGCATCGCCAAAGATCATCGCGGTGTTTTTGTCGTCTTCGCTGACCGACACCGAATAGGGATCAGCTGTTATCAGCACCGCACGCGTACCACCCGCCATTTGCAGATGCCCTGCAACGGTGGCCAGTGCTGATACATAACCCGAACATCCCAAAGAGATGTCAAAGGCAAAACAGGTTTTGGGCAAGCCCAGCTTGCCATGCACCACCGCAGATGTATGAGGCAGGCCGTATCCATCCGGATGCTGGGTGACGACAACAATCAGATCAAGGCTGTCGGGGTCAAGCGCACCATCCAGTTTTGCAACTAAAGCCTCAAAAGCGCGCACGCACATATCCGATGTGGTTTCGTCTGCATCCTTGCGGGTGGTTCGCATCACACCGATCTTTGATTTTAACGATTCGGGGTCGTAGCCAAACCGGCCGATCCGGTCGGCATTATAGATCCCGCCCTGTGGCACGTAAGCGGCTACGCCACAAATTGAGAATTTATTATTCGCCATAAAAGACGACCTCTCCGAATTTTGTGTTGTTATGCAATACTGTCGTTTTGAAGATTTTTGTGCCCACATTGCCTGTCAGTACTAGGCTAAATCCTTCGGAACTGTCAGGAAAATATTGCATGACGATTTTTGAGGCGATCAGCTTAACCTGCGGGTTCAACGTGGTGGTAATCAGTTTTTTGTTCGCGGCAATTAGCCAATCGATAAAGACATCATGCACAGGGCTAGTCGCAATCAAAATGCGATCGGCAACAAGATCCCGCTCCACGATGGCGTCTTCGTCAAAAGGTTCACGCTCGGTGACCGCATGATCGGTATCTTCTGACAGTATAAGGTAAATTTCTTGGCCATCATCTTGTAGGATTTTAGCATAGCCCGTTCCCTCGCCTGGTCTGATGGTCTCTACAGGGGTAAAGACCACGCGTGATGCCATCCAGGTTTTCAGCACCAGTTCGCAACGCGCGCAACAGCCAAAGCGACCAGACAGAAATTGGATTAAAGACGTGCTATGCACATATTGCCGTGCGCCGCGGAATGGGAGATCGGCATAAAAGGGCGTGTAGTGGGATTCAGGCACGGGATGCAGGTCCTGCAGATTGGATCATTTCGCTATCATATTGTGTGTTCTACCTGCAAACGTCCAGCATGTGTGGAGTGCCTGATCATGACAACGCAGCATCCGCGGGCCAGAAGCCGTGCCATTCGGCAGCCAGTGCATAGACGTCCTTGCCCGGTGCCATGATGTGGACCGCGTCAAGGGCCTCTGGTGACAACTGCGGGCCAGCATCACCAGGCTTGGCACGGCGGCTGATGCGGATGATGTCGCCTGAATCCTCTGACAAGGTGTAATCCAAATGGGTGTTGTGGCGGTCTTTTAAGATGTAACGCTCGAACTTGTCACGGAAGCTGTTGGCGCGCTGCAGAATGGCGACTTGACCCGCCATCCACATAGTACGGCGGAGTCGAGCGTTGCCGTATCTTGATAGCTTGGTCTGCCCCCGGAACATGCCGGACTGAATGATCGCCAGGTCCATGCCACAGAACTTCAAAAATTGCCGGTGGTGCCCAAGCCGGCGCAGGTCACCCGCTTCTGCCAGAATGGTCAGGGCATTGATCGGGCCGATGCCCGGGAACGATGTGAGAAGCTGATAGTCGGGATTATCTTTGAGTAACGCGACAGCTCGGTCTTCAATCTCATTGCGTTGCGCAATCAGGTCGCGCCCCTCAGCAAGGACCAGGCGGAACATTCTGATGGCATCAGAGTCTGGGGTGACCGGTAATCCCACCAATACTTTGGCTGTCTCGTAAATATCTGTCACAAAACGCTCTTTCGACACACGGCGGCCTACCGCGGTTTAGGCATTGGCAATGAAAGTCTCCTTGCACATTGCCGAGATGATGTGCGGCGAGGGGTAGCGTTCGAGGAAGGAGAAGAACCAATCACTGCGCGAACTGCGATGGAAGCGATCAGCTTCGGGAAAATATAGCGGCAGATAATGCGTTAGCACCCGATGCCAGAGTTCGGTCTTTGACCGCTCCTGGAGGTCATTGGTGCCTGACATGAGCGGATCATGATAAAACTGCTCGTTCCCGATCTCCATCATATGCAGGATCACCTGCGCGTCCTTAGTATCGTTCTTGTCCCAGCTGTTGTTCAGGGCCTCCCGGGTTCTGGCGAGGGCCACGGAGGACACCAGCTTTACGTCGAAGCCGGCGCAGCCGAGGTGATAAGTCTAGGCCCGGTGGTAATTACCCGTCGCTTCAAAAGCCACGCGAACTGGGTGCCCATATTCTGCGACTGTCGCAACCAGACGGTTGAAGTAATCCAACTGGTTCAGCACGGTCAAACGACCCCGGGAGCTTCTTGCCAGGCACGGCAATCAGCACCTCATGATGCGCTTTCGAAATGTCGATGGCCACCAAAACGGGCTCGGACTGTGCAATAGTCGTATCGGTCATAGTCTCTCAATCAGCGACATTCCGAAGGTGTTACGGCATCCAGTTCGCCGAGCAGCCCCGCAACCGGAACACAGCATATTAGCGGCAAATGCGCTTCGATCTGATCTGCAAGGCAAATGGGATCGAGCACCGCCTGACCAAGCCCAACCACCCGTGGACCAATGGCCAGGTCGAGCGGATGAACCGCACGATCAAAGACGCGACCATCAAACGCTTTCATTACGACAGCCACGATCAGCTGCGCACGCATCTCGCCGACTTCCTAGCAGCTTACAACTTCGCACAAAGACTCAAGACGCTCAGTGGCCTCACGCCCTACGAATACATCCGCAAAATCTGAACATCTGAGCCAAACAGATTCATCCTAAATCCGATCCTCCAGACGCCAGGACTAAACACCTTGTGGCATGACAACGTCCTCTAG